>NZ_LOMM01000078.1:0-169022 GCF_001605945.1 Enterobacter sp. SENG-6 | reverse complement strand
GATACCGCGCTCTACACGACCGGTAACAACGGTACCACGACCGGAGATGGAGAATACGTCTTCGATTGGCAGCAGGAATGGCTTATCAATCGCACGCTCTGGTTCTGGAATGTAAGAATCCAGGTAGCCAGCCAGTTCGATGATTTTTGCTTCCCACTCTGCGTCGCCTTCCAGCGCTTTCAGCGCGGAACCACGAACGATTGGGGTATCGTCGCCTGGGAAATCGTACTGAGACAGCAGTTCACGAACTTCCATCTCTACCAGTTCCAGCAGCTCTTCGTCATCAACCATGTCGCATTTGTTCAGGAACACGATGATGTAAGGAACGCCTACCTGACGACCCAGCAGGATGTGCTCACGAGTCTGAGGCATTGGGCCGTCAGTCGCAGCTACTACCAGGATCGCGCCGTCCATCTGCGCAGCACCGGTGATCATGTTTTTAACATAGTCGGCGTGGCCTGGGCAGTCTACGTGTGCGTAGTGGCGAGTCGGGGTGTCATACTCAACGTGAGAGGTGTTGATGGTGATACCACGAGCTTTTTCTTCTGGTGCGTTATCGATCTGGTCGAATGCACGAGCAGAACCACCATAGGTTTTTGCCAGAACGGTAGTGATTGCAGCGGTCAGCGTTGTTTTACCATGGTCAACGTGGCCGATAGTACCGACGTTAACGTGCGGTTTTGTACGTTCAAACTTTTCTTTAGACATCGATTGTCCCTCTAAGACACGGATAAATCGGTGATATCACCACATCAACCAGGCGAAATGCCTGAACTGTTGAATCAAGTAAAATTGAAACAGAGAGAAACGGGAAGGAGAAGTGAAGTGGTGCTGATACCCAGAGTCGAACTGGGGACCTCACCCTTACCAAGGGTGCGCTCTACCAACTGAGCCATATCAGCACGTATTGGAGCGGGCAGCGGGAATCGAACCCGCATCATCAGCTTGGAAGGCTGAGGTAATAGCCATTATACGATGCCCGCATCCTGAAACTCGGCTACCCAGTTCTTTCTGTAACAAAAAAAGAGATTTCTCTCTTTTTAAGTTCGAGCTGATTCAGCTTTTAAACCAGCTCCGGCGGCATTTACGCTGCCAGAAAGTGGTGGTGGGGGAAGGATTCGAACCTTCGAAGTCTGTGACGGCAGATTTACAGTCTGCTCCCTTTGGCCGCTCGGGAACCCCACCGGACTTGATGGTGCCGACTACCGGAATCGAACTGGTGACCTACTGATTACAAGTCAGTTGCTCTACCTACTGAGCTAAGTCGGCATCAAGTAGCGCGCATTCTATGGATACCTGCGCGGTCATGCAACTAAAAATTTGCATAAAACGTTCTTTCGCTCACATTTTATGCTAACCACGCATCAAGCGCTGTAAAAGTAGTCATTCGCGGTCAAATATTCAACATATATGAGCGAATTGCATCGCATACACCGTAGCGTGACGGCTTCCGCGTAACGCAGCGCTTTCCATCTTTTTTCTTATTATTCCTGTCATCTGGTGTTAACCTCCTGCCCATTGTCCAAAATTAACTGTGTGATGAGCCATGATCCGGCAGTGTGATGCTGGCTCACTGAAGCATGCTTATGAGCAAAAAAGAGCAAACGTTAATGACGCCTTATCTTCACTTTAACCGCAGCCAGTGGGCTGCCCTGCGTGATTCCGTCCCTATGACGCTGACGGAAGGTGAAATCGCACGGTTAAAAGGGATAAACGAAGATCTGTCCCTGGAAGAAGTGGCAGAAATTTATCTCCCCCTCTCACGCTTGCTTAACTTCTATATCAGTTCCAACCTGCGCCGTCAGGCGGTGCTGGAGCAGTTCCTTGGAACCAATGGTCAACGCATTCCTTATATCATCAGTATTGCTGGCAGCGTGGCGGTAGGTAAAAGCACAACCGCGCGTGTCTTGCAGGCTCTCCTGAGCCGCTGGCCAGAACACCGCAGCGTGGAGCTGATCACCACCGACGGCTTTCTGCACCCCAATGAGGTGCTAAAAGAACGCGGGCTGATGAAGAAGAAGGGCTTCCCGCTCTCTTATGACATGCACCGTCTGGTGAAATTTGTCTCTGACCTGAAATCCGGCGTGCCTAACGTCACGGCGCCGGTCTATTCGCACCTGATCTACGATCGCATTCCGGGCGGAGACAAAACGGTGGTGCAGCCAGACATTCTGATTCTGGAAGGGTTAAATGTGCTGCAAAGCGGGATGGATTACCCTCACGATCCGCATCACGTGTTTGTCTCTGACTTCGTCGATTTCTCTATTTATGTCGATGCACCGGAAGATTTGCTGCAAAGCTGGTATATCAACCGCTTCCTGAAGTTCCGCGAAGGGGCGTTCACCGACCCGGACTCCTATTTCCATCACTACGCCCAGCTTTCTGAAGAAGAGGCGGTGAAGGTGGCGACAGGCCTGTGGAACGAGATCAACTACGTAAACCTGAAAGAGAACATTCTCCCTACCCGCGAGCGGGCGAGCCTGATCCTCACCAAGAGCGAGAAACACGCTGTCGACCAGATTCGTTTGCGGAAATAGGTTAGCAGACATAAAAAAACCGGCTTAACGCCGGTTTTTTTGTTTACGCCTGCGGCTTTTCGCCGTTTTCATCCTGATCGACCGCAAAGCAGGCCACCAGCTGACCGCGATAATCTTTCAGCTGCGGCTGTAGCTGGGTGCAAGGGCCAAAGCGGCGACTGCAACGGGCGTTGAACGCACATCCCGGAGGTGGATTCAGCGGACTTGGCAGTTCACCGGTCAGCTTAATACGCTCGCGACGATCGTCCGGGTTCAGGCGCGGTGTCGCAGAGAGCAGCGCCTGGGTGTACGGGTGGCGAGGGTTATTAAAGATCTGATCTTTCGTCCCCTTCTCCACGCAGCGCCCCAGATACATTACCATTACTTCATCAGCGATATGCTCTACCACCGACAGGTCGTGGGAGATAAATACGTAAGACAGCCCCAGCTCCTGCTGCAGATCCATCATCAGATTCAGCACCTGTGCGCGCACGGAAACGTCGAGCGCTGAGACCGGTTCATCGGCAATCACGACATCCGGGTCGAGCATCAGACCACGGGCGATGGCGATACGCTGGCGCTGACCGCCAGAGAACATATGCGGGTAGCGATCGTAATGCTCGGTTTTCAGGCCGACTTTCGCCATCATCGCCAGCGCTTTTTCACGACGCTGCTCTTTGCTGAGATTGCTGTTAATCAGCAGCGGCTCTTCCAGTATCTGCCCCACTTTCTTGCGCGGGTTCAATGAACCGTACGGGTTCTGGAACACAATCTGGATTTTCTGGCGACGCAGCTTCTGCGCCTGCGGATCGTGCTTGAGCAGATCCTGTCCCTGATAATAGAGCTCGCCGCCGGTAGGCGTTTCAATCATCGTCAGCAGACGGCCTAAGGTTGATTTGCCGCAGCCCGACTCCCCGACCACCGCCAGCGTTTTACCGCGTTCGAGGGTAAAGGAGACGCCGTCCAGCGCTTTCACCAGGCGCTCAGGGGCAAAAATCCCCTTCTTCACCGGGTAGTGTTTTTTCAGGTCGATAGCCTGCAACAGCGGTTGTTGCGTGGTGGCCTGTTGCGTACTCATAGTGTTGGCCTCCCGGCATCATCGAGTGGGTAGTGGCATTTCGACTGACGACCGTCAGCCAGCTGGTTCAGCTCAGGCTCTTCTGCACGGCATTTATCCGTCGCATACGGGCAACGCGGATTCAGCAGGCAGCCCTGCGGACGGTCATATTTACCTGGTACCACACCCGGCAGCGACGCCAGACGCGCTTTATCCTGGGCAAACTCCGGCAGCGCACGTAAAAGCGCCTGGGTATACGGATGACGCGGTGCACGGAAGATATCATGCGAACTTCCGGTCTCCACCACCTGCCCTGCATACATCACGATGATTTTGTGTGCTGCTTCAGCCACCAGCGCCAGGTCGTGCGTAATCAGCACCAGCGCCATGTTCTCTTTCTGCTGCAGTTCCAGCAGCAGCTCGATGATTTGCGCCTGGATGGTCACGTCCAGCGCTGTGGTCGGCTCATCGGCAATCAGCAGTTTTGGCCGACAGGCAATCGCCATCGCGATCATCACACGCTGACTCATCCCGCCAGAAAGCTGATGCGGGTAGACATCAAGGCGCGATGCCGGGTCAGGGATCCCCACCTGGTTCAGCAGGTCGATCGCCCGCTGACGACGGGTTTTCTTATTACCGCCCTGATGGACCTTGATCGCCTCCATAATCTGGAAGCCCACGGTGTAGCAGGGGTTCAGGCTGGTCATCGGGTCCTGGAAGATCATCGCCACTTCCGCGCCCACCAGCTGGCGGCGCTGTTTCTCGGAAATGCGCTTCAGATCCTGACCATTGAACTGCAGGTTTTCCGCCATCACCCGGCCCGGATAATCGATCAGCCCCATAATCGCCAGCGAGCTTACGGACTTACCGGAACCGGATTCCCCAACAATGCCAACCACTTCGCCCTGATTTACGCTGTAGCTGATGCGGTCCACGGCGCGAAACGGGGTGCCTTCATCGCCGAAGTGCACCGATAATTTATCTACATTTAATAACGCCATCTCGTGCCTCTTACTGCTTCAGTTTGGGATCAAGTGCATCGCGCAGACCATCACCCATCAGGTTAAATGCCAGCACCGTCAGCAGAATTGCCAGACCCGGGAAGGTGACAACCCACCAGGCGCTTTGTGCGAACTGCAACACGTCGGAGAGCATCGTGCCCCACTCCGGTGTTGGCGGCTGCGCACCCATGCCCAGGAAGCCAAGAGCGGCCATATCAAGAATGGCGTTAGAGAAGCCGAGCGACGCCTGAACAATCAGCGGCGCAAGGCAGTTCGGGAAGATATTGACGAACATCTGGCGCATCGCACCGGCACCGGCCACGCGGGACGCGGTGACGTAGTCGCGGTTCACTTCCACCAGCACTGCCGCACGGGTTAAACGCACGTAGTGAGGGAGTGCCACGAAGGTCAGCGCAAGCGCGGCATTACCGATCGACGGGCCAAATATCGCCACCAGCACCAGGGCCAGCAGCAGGCTTGGCAGCGCCAGCATGATGTCGACGATACGCATGATGATGTTATCAACAATGCCACCAAAATAACCCGCAACCAGGCCGAGGATGATCCCCATGATCAGGGACAGCACCACCACCAGGCAGCCCACCAGCAGCGACAGACGCGCGCCGTACATCAGACGCGACAACACGTCGCGACCTACATCATCGGTACCCAACAGGTGAGCCAGGCTCCCGCCGTCCTGCCATGCAGGGGGGGCCAGCAGCGCGTCACGGAACTGATCCGCCGGGTTATACGGTGCAAGCACGTTTGCAAACACGGCAATCAGGATCATGACAGAGACATAGACCAGCCCCACTACCGCGCCTTTATTACGCTTGAAGTAGTGCCAGAATTCCTGCAGCGGCGTCATTGGAACCGGTGCAGCAACCACTTTATTTTCAGAAACGTGTGACATGATGGCCCCTTACTTCTTATGACGAATACGCGGGTTCACCACGCCGTACAGCAAATCGACCAGCAGGTTGACGAGAATAATCATCGTCGCGACCAGCAATACACCGCCCTGCACGACCGGATAGTCACGGCGTTGCAGCGCGTCAATCAGCCAGCGGCCAAGGCCCGGCCAGGAGAAGATGGTTTCGGTCAGGATCGCCCCTGCCAGCAGCGTACCCACCTGCAGACCGATAACGGTCACCACCGGCAGCATGGCGTTACGCAGCGCATGAACGATGATGACTCGCATACGCGTCAGGCCCTTGGCACGCGCGGTACGAATATAATCCTCGCCCAGCACTTCCAGCATTGACGAACGGGTCATACGCACGATCACCGCCAGAGGGATCGTGCCGAGCACCATCGCCGGCAGGATCATATGCGCGACCGCATCAATAAAGTTGCCCTCTTCGCCCCATATCGCCGTATCAATCAGCATAAAGCCGGTCAACGGGTTGGAATCATCGAGGAAGACCATATCGCTGACGCGTCCGGAGACCGGCGTCAGGTTAAGCTGCACCGAGACCAGCATAATCAGCATCATGCCCCACCAGAAGATCGGCATGGAGTAGCCGGTCAGCGCCAGGCCCACGGCGGTATGGTCAAAAATAGAGCCACGTTTAACGGCAGCCAGCACCCCGACAGGGATACCCACCGCAGTGGCAAAAATCATGGCGCAGATGCCAAGCTCCAGTGTCGCTTTAAAACGCGGCACGAACTCGTCCCACACCGGAAGACGGCTTTTCAGTGAAATCCCTAAGTCACCATGCATAACGCCCCAGATATAGTGGAGGTACTGCTGCCACATCGGCTTATCGAGGCCGAGTTCAGCCAGTAGCTGCGCATGACGTTCAGGGGAAATACCACGCTCGCCCGCCATAATCATTACCGGGTCGCCGGGGATCATATGGACGAAGGCAAAAGTGAGAAGGGTGATACCGATAAACGTGGGGATGACAAGTCCCAGACGTCGGAGGATGAACTGCAACATAACCCGGATTCTCTCTGAAGACGCACGACCAGTGGCGTGGCGTCTGTATTGCTCACAAATGTAAATTCCCTCTCCCGCAGGAGAGGGTTAGGGTGAGGACTAGCATGCAAGCCCCTCACCCCTGCCCTCTCCCACAGGGAGAGGGAGAACACCCTACTGATTATTCAACAGATACGTTTTCGAAGTGGTGTTTGCCCAGTGGATCAACCACGTAGCCTTTCACTTCTTTGCGCACTGGCTCGTACACGGTGGAGTGAGCAACAATCAGAGCCGGAGCCTGATCGTGCATAACAACCTGTGCCTGCTTGTAGAGTTCAATACGTTTGTTGTGATCGTCGGTGGCACGTGCCGGCTGGATCAGGTCTTCAAACGGCTTGTAACACCAGCGAGAGTAGTTAGAGCCGTCTTTTGCCGCCGCACAGCTGAAGAGGGTGGCGAAGAAGTTGTCCGGATCCCCGTTGTCACCGGTCCAGCCCATCATCACTGCCTGATGCTCACCCGCTTTGGCGCGCTTCAGATACTCGCCCCACTCGTAGGTAACAATCTTGGCCTGAACGCCGATTTTCGCCCAGTCAGCCTGAACCATTTCAGCCATACGGCGTGCGTTCGGGTTGTACGGACGCTGTACCGGCATCGCCCACAGCTCAACGGTAAAGCCTTTATCCTGCCCAGCTTCCTTCAGCAGCGCTTTCGCTTTCTCTGGATCGTAGGTGTAGTCTTTAACGTCATCGTTATAGCCCCACATGGTTGGTGGGATCAGGTTTTTAGCCGCAACGCCGGCGCCCTGGTAAACGGCCTTGATGATCGCTTCTTTGTTCACCGCATAAGTCAGCGCCTGACGCACTTTCACGTCATCAAACGGTTTCTTCTCGGTGTTGAAGGAGAGATAGCCCACGTTCAGGCCAGCCTGCTCCATCAGGTTGATATTCTTGTCCTGCTTCATGCGGGCGATATCAGCCGGGTTCGGGTATGGCATAACCTGGCATTCGTTTTTCTGCAGTTTTGCGTAACGCACAGACGCGTCAGGCGTGATGGAGAAGACCAGACGGTCGATCTGTGGTTTGGTACCCCAGTAGCCCGGGAACGCTTTGTACAGAATACGGGAGTCTTTCTGGTACTGCAGCAGCTGGAACGGACCGGTACCGATTGGGTTCAGGTCCACTTTTTCCGGCGTGCCGGCTTTCAGCATGTTGTCCGCGTACTCTTTAGAGAGGATAGAGGCGAAGTCCATGGCCAGGTCCGCCAGGAATGGCGCTTCCGGGCGAGTCAGCACGAACTGAACGGTTTTATCGTCCACTTTTTTCACTTCAGCGATCAGGTCTGGCAGACCCATCCCTTCGAAGTACTCATAGCTGCCGCCGGACACTTTGTGGTACGGGTTCTGAGCGTTTTTCTGACGATCGAAGGAGAACACAACGTCATCGGCGTTGAAGTCGCGCGTTGGTTTGAATTCTTTGCTGTCCTGCCACTTCACGCCCTGGCGCAGGTGGAAGGTATAGGTTTTACCGTCTTCGCTGACGTCCCACTTCTCCGCCAGGCCAGGAATCACTTCCGTGGTGCCGGTTTTGAATTCAACCAGACGGTTATAGATGGGCACAGAGCTTGCGTCGTAAGTCGTACCAGAGGTAAAGAGCTGTGGGTTAAAGCCTTCCGGCGAGCCTTCAGAACAGTAAACCAGGGTTTTTGCCTGTACGCTTGCTGCCACGGTCATAGCCACCAGGCTCAGACCAAGCTTCAGCATCCCTGACTTCTTCAAGGAAATACTCATTATTCTGCTCCAATGTGATGTTTTGCTTTGTTGTGTTACGCCGCCTGACCTTTATTTATTTTTTACCCGGTCCGGTCGGTGATGCCCGAAGGCGTTAAAGGGATGGAGAATCCTTTCAGAAGAGCGTTGGAGTTGCAGCGCAGATCGTCCCTGAAATGCCCCTCGTGCCCTACAATCTGTCAACAGAATGTGAAAACGTCAATACAGGTGACGGGGATTTACGCTGAGTGTGAGAAACCGCAAACAAAGATTAAAAAAACTATGTACGCCAGTTTTCAGCAGGGAAATTTATGCTACTCGCCATGTTGCAGCACAAATATCTTCATATTTCGCAACAATCAGTGATTAACTTTTATTCAGGATGGGTAAATTTTCTTGCAGAACGGTGATTATCTGAGCACTAAATACCGCGAACGTTAAAACGCACAGCGAAAAATGCTGAGGTTATCCATAAGCAACGCGAAAAAAGATCAATCTATATATAAAAAAATACAATGGATTATGTCACAAAATCACGAACAGGCAGGAAGAAGCAGGACTAAGAGGTGTTTTGGCTAATCTGGACGAATAAAGCATTAATGCAAAAAGGGCTAACCTTGCGGTTAGCCCTTTTTTGAATGTGGTCGGCGAGAGAGGATTCGAACCTCCGACCCACTGGTCCCAAACCAGTTGCGCTACCAAGCTGCGCTACTCGCCGAATGCGGAGCGCATCTTACTGCTGAGGTGCGCCCCCGTCAATCCCTTAATTTAAAAAAGCCATCCAACTGGCGATAAACTCGCCAGGCAAGCTACTGCGCGGCTTTCTGGCTGCTTTCAGGCAGTTTGCACCAGTTGTTATTTTCGTTAATCCCCCCGTCCGGAGAGGTATAACCCAGGCAACCCATGATGGTGTCGTACAACTCAACGTGACGGCGCGGTACCTTAATTTCTGCCTGCTGTTTCAGATGAGCAAACATTTTGGCTTTGTCAGGGTTCTCCAGGTACTTATCTGACATCCACATAATCATCGGTACACGGAATTGCTCCGGCGGCGCCAGCTTACGCGGCGTACCGTGCAAATGCTCTTGCTCGTTGATGGACTCGCCGTGATCAGCCGCATAGATCACAATCGCTTTCTTATCGCGAAGCTGGTCAATTACCCGGCTGAGGAACGTATCCACATACAGCACCGAGTTATCATAGGCATTAATCAGCTCCTGCTTGCTGCAGTATTTATTAATACCGATGCACTCAGGTTGCCATTTTGCGAAATCACGCGTGTAACGCTGATAGTAGCTGTAGTGCGATCCCTTGGTGTGCAGAACAATAAGATGCTTACCCTGCGGATGATTTTTCAGCGACTGCTCCATTTCTGAGAGTAGCAGCATGTCATCAACGGTCTTACCGCGGTTACGCGGCTCGGCGCCAATCTGCTCACGGTACGCGATGTTATCGGCAAGGGTGTTGGTGTAGAACCACATCTCACTTTGCATGGCGAACAAGTCTGAGCTGAAGCCAAGCTGCTTCAGTACGGCAAATACATTCTGCTCTTTAAGAGTACGCTGCGGGTTATCACTCGCACCGCCTTCACGTACAAACATACAGCGCAGCGAAAGCTTTGTGGCGGTATCACAAGAATAGCCGCGGTAAGCCACCAGGTTCTTTTCCTGTGCCAGTTTAGGCGTGGTATCACGGTCATAGCCCAGAATACCCATATGATCCCAGCGCGTTGTTTCACCAATAACAAACACGACGTAAGTATCATCGAGCCCGTCAGCGGGTGCCTCGTAGTGGAATTTTTTGGTCGGATTCATCAGCGATTTCACATCGCTGGATTCATCCGCCTGCGCCCAGGCATAGAGACCTAACGCTGAAAGCCAGTTTGACGGCAGATACGAGTTGGCCACAACGCCGCCATAGCTTGGCATATCGACACCCGTTGCCTTTTCGATGCGTTTTTGCTGTTTTTCCATCAGGCGAATAGGCGCCCATACCAGCAAACCGGCCAGCAGGACCACGGCGACAGTGCGGATCCGCTGTCCACGAGTGCGCAACTGGCGTAACAACGTATAGCGGCAGGTATTACTCCAGATAAAGAAGAGTGGGAGCAGACAGGTTAAAATTGTCCAGACGATAAAGCCTTTACCCACAACCTCTTTCGAGAGGTCAATATCAGTGGTCATTACCGACGCAACGATACCGTAGCCAATGACTACGTTCATAAAGGTCATGTAATAGCTGGCGGCGGCGGAAATTATCACCACCAGCGAGGCCAGAATTTGCCACGTACGACGGCCGAAGAGAGATAACAGGCGTAACAAGAAAAATGTCGCGAGGACTGAGCCGAACACTTCAATAGCGGCAAAAATTCCATTTCTTACGGTGAGGTCTTCGAAATAACCTTCCACTCGTCTGAACAGCACCGCGCCATTCAGAAATAATCCGATATAGACAGCCAGCATCAGACACAATCTTTGCTGGGTAATAGACCTAATGTATTTCATGCAAACAACCCTGGGGGAAGGGGTATAAAGACCCGCCGAATCTCAGTGAGAAAGCGGACAGAGTAAGTAAATGCGTAAGAAAGCGTTATCAGAAACGTCTACAAGCGCCGTAAGTAGACCACAGCGGGAGAGAAAAGTGGCAGCGGAGAATGTGATCGGTGCAAATTTTTACAAAATAACAAGTCTGGAAGCATATCAAATAAAGGTTAAAGAGGCCGTTAAGGCCTCTTTAATTTAAGTTAAGCATGTGCTTCATTAAACACTTCGCGCTGCGGCTGCCGAATCGTCGTCGACAGGGCCAGCGAAATAATCAACAGGGCGAATATCACGCAGAAGGTGACATAGAATCCGCCGAACAGCGAGGCAATTAACGAGCCGCAAATGCTGCCGATGCCAAAGCCTAAGTAAATCACGCCGTAATTTTTCGCCAGGTTGTTCAGACCAAAGAACTCGCTCACCAGTGACGGGAACACCGTGATGGTGCCGCCGAAGTTAAAGGCCACGCAGGCAATCGCAGCAAAGAAAGTCGCTTCATTCAGGGGCGCAAACAGCAGAGCCGCCATACCCACCAGTGAAACCACCTGTCCAAGGGTAATCACGCGGATACGGGCAATCTTGTCGGACAGGATACCCAGCACCAGACGACCAGACAGGTTAGCGATAGAGATCACGGTCACCGCATTTGCCGCCGTCATGGCATCCAGTTTAACCATGCCCTGCGCGATATCTTTCGCCACACCAATCACATACAGGCCACTCATGCAGGCCGTCAGGAACATCACCGCCAGCATCCAGTACTGGGGTTTACGCATGGATTGAGCCAGGGTGAAGTCATTCTCCATCACGCCGTTAACGGTTTTCACTTCCTGCTGCGGTGCGTCTTTCATCAGCGTCGCGCCAAACAGGATCATCACCAGGACGATAGCCCCCCAGATCATGAAGGTTTTTTCGAGGCCAACCGACGCCAGCAGATGAGAGTCGATAAATTTAAATCCGAGGCTACCCAGGCCATAAGAACCGATGGCAAACGCGGAGATTAACCCTTTACGCTCCGGGAACCATTTGACGCAGTTCGACAGGGTCAGCAGATAACCGGCACCGTCCGCCAGACCGACCAGTACCCCGGCGCTCAGCCAGAGCATCATCAGGTTGTTTGAATACGCCGTCAGGAAAAAGCCCAATCCCAGCAGGATCCCCGAGGCCATCGTGACGCGTTTCACGCCGAACCGCTCCTGCAATTTGCCCGCAACCGAAGAGGACAGCGCCAGCCCAAGGCTTAGCAAACCGAAAGAGAACGCCACCTGACTGATCGGCGCGCCGAGCTTGTCGGAAAGGGCACTGTTAAACAGGCTCCAGGTATAGACCGAGCCCAACGCAAACTGGGTGACGATGGTGCCAAAGAGCGTCAGCCAGCGTGTACGATTGTAGGAAGATGTATTCATGGCAGTTGTCCTGCAAGAGAAAGTAAGGGAATTTGCTGAGGACAACGATAAACAAAACCCTGATACCGCTGGGGGAAAACGGCATGAGATGCAGGAGAAACGGAATGAAATGCCTGGAATCGGGAATGAACGACCTTGCCGGGGAGTGAAGCGACAGAATGTTAGTGCCCGCTATCGCTACAACCCCCACGGTTATTGTATTCAAGATGTTAACGTGACGTTTAAAATAGTAACAACGTTAGAAATTTGCACTTACGCCCAGCGTGTACAAAAACTGCTCTCCCGTCGTGCTGTCCTCCCCCTGCGCTAAGGAAGCATACGCCGCCATGTGCGAGGTGAAAGGAATATCGGTGCCTACGGTGACATCCATCCAGTTGCCATTTTGAGCCGGGGCAGGCGTTTGCGGCATCCCGAACTGGGATTTCCACTGATTTTCACCATACTGCTGGTTATAGCTAATCTGCGCCCAGGGACGAAGTTCGCCATATTGCGTATCCACGCGCCAGCCTAGCGTACTCACGCTGGCATGCCACAGGGGATCGGTCAGCGCCTGGGTTGTCACGCTATCACCAAACTCATTAATCATCATGGGCGTGGTGCCGTCATAACGCCATGCCACCACCGGGCCGGTCGTGACATGACCCGCCAGCGGAAAATTCCAGCCGACGCTCATCGCCCCCGCGGAGGTCGAGCCAGAGGGCAGATTCAGAGCCAGCCCCGGCGCATTTTGCGAAGACTGGATGCGCTCCGCCAGGATATCGTCATAACGCGGTTGGTGATCCGCATCCCATGTATAGCGTTCCGCCGTATTACTTTGCGGGTCTGAAACGATATATTCCTGTTGCCAGGCAAATGCTGAGTGACCAGAAAGCAGACAGGCTGAAATCCCCACCAGGCCAGAAACAGCATGGCGACCACTGATTTTTTTTATCATCAAAGCGACTCCAGAGAGAGCCGAATTCGGCGATTTTTATCATTGTTCAGGAAGAGGTTTTTAGGGCTTATGGCCCTGTATTAACTATTGTCTTTACAGGTCACACGTCAAGCCTGACGGAATGAAATTTTTGCGATAACCGTGTCATAAGGGAGATAACCGATGCAACGTTGCGGTTGGGTAAGCCAGGATCAGCTCTATATCGACTATCACGATCGGGAATGGGGCGTGCCGGAAACGGACGGCAAAAAACTTTTCGAGATGATCTGCCTGGAGGGTCAGCAGGCGGGTTTGTCATGGATTACGGTATTGAAGAAACGCGAAAACTACCGCAATGCCTTTCATCAGTTCGATCCCGTCCGGGTCGCCGCGATGACCGACGACGACGTGGAGCGACTGGTGCAGGATGCAGGCATCATCCGCCATCGCGGTAAGATCCAGGCCATTATCGGTAACGCACGCGCTTACCTGGCAATGGAACAAAACGGTGAACCGTTCTCAGAGTTTGTCTGGACGTTTGTGAATAACGATCCGCAAATCACGCAGGCCGCCACGCTCGCGGAAATTCCCGCCTCGACTCCGGCCTCGGACGCACTCTCGAAAGCGCTGAAAAAACGCGGCTTTAAGTTTGTCGGCTCCACCATCTGCTACGCCTTTATGCAGGCCTGTGGCCTGGTCAATGACCATGTTACCGGCTGCTTCTGTCATCCGGGAGGCCATCATGATCCGCAAATGGCAAAGTGAGAATACCGCGTCGCTGTTGAGCCTATGGCTTGAAAGTACCACGGAAGCGCATCCGTTTATTGAGGCGAGCTACTGGAAAGAGAACGAAGCCATGGTGCGGGACGTTTATCTGCCGTCGGCCGAAACCTGGGTCTGGGAACAGGATGGCGAACCTTACGGGTTTATCAGCGTGATGCAGTCTCAGTTTGTCGGCGCACTATTTGTCGCACCGGCGTACATCGGCAAAGGCATCGGACGCGCGCTGCTGAACCACGTTCAACAGCGCTTCCCGCATTTAAGCCTGGAGGTGTATCAAAAAAATGTCCGGGCGGTGAATTTCTACCATGCTCAGGGCTTTCGTATCGAAGACAGCGCCTGGCAGGATGACACCCAACACCCGACGTGGATCATGAGCTGGCAGGCGGATCAAACGCCGTCAGAGTAAGCTCGGGGCCCAGATATTTCTCAACCCATGCCAGCGCCGTATTGCCTGCGCAGCCATTCCCCAGCTTCGAGCTGGGGAGATCTTTGGTCAGTACGTTAACGGCACCGTTTTTACAAATACCGCTCTCGTCCAGGTCCGGCCACGCGCCCTGGTGGATGCAGATCACGCCTGGTTTGATTCCGTCGCTCACCACCGCTCCGGCCAACACCTGCCCACGATGGTTCCAGACGCGCACCAGATCGCCATCCGCAATCCCGCGCGCTTTCGCATCTTCAGCATGAAGCGTGATCGGCTCCCGCCCGGCGACCGCATACTGCTCGCGCAGCGACGAATAGTTAAGCTGGCTGTGCAGGCGATGCGCGGGGTGCGCGGATAACACCTGGAGCTGCTCCGGCTGGGCATTGCCGTGCCACTCATCCGGTTCAAGCCATGTGGGATGCGCAGGACAATCCGCGTACCCAAAGCGGGCAATGCGCTCACTGTAAATCACAATCTTTCCGCTCTCGGTTTTCAGCGGATGGTTCTCCGGGTCGCGACGGAAATCGGCGAAACGGACAAACTGCGCGTTCTGCTCGCTCTCCGGCATTTCGAAAATAGCGTTCGCTTCCCAGAATTCCGCAAACGGCGGCAGCGTCACCCCCTGGGCCGCACCGCGCTGAGCAGCAATCTGATAGAACGTTTCCAGCCACTCGAGATCGGTTTTCCCTTCGGTGAAACGCTCACGACCGCCTGCTTCCCACCGTTCGCTCAGTTCCGCAAATACGTCAAAATCATCACGCGCTTCATCCCGCGGTGCGACCACACGCTTCATCGGCACCATATGCTGATTGCTGTAGTCACCGGTCATGGTGAGATCGTTACGCTCGTACGAGGTCGTGGCCGGCAGCACGATATCGGCATGTTTGGCGGAGGCGGTCCAGAAGCATTCCGAAATCACCACCAGCTCTGGCTTCTGCCAGGCGCGGATCAAACGATTGGTATCCTGATGGTGCGTGAAATTCGCCCCACCCGCCCACCAGACAAACTTAATATCCGGGAAATGGCGGTCCAGACCGTTATGCTGATAAAACCCGCCCGGGTTTTCCAGGGCTTCAACAATACGCGCCACCGGAATTTTATCCACGGCATCAACGCCGCCCTTCACCGATCCCTGCATGGAGGCCAGCACGGCGGCTTTACGGGTGGGGTTGCCGCCATTGGCGAAGTGATAAGAGAGCCCAAACCCGCCGCCCGGCGTACCAATTTGCCCGAGCATCGCGGCAAGCGTCACCAGCATCCAGTGTTTTTGCTCGCCAAACTGCTGGCGCTGCATGCCCCAACCGGACATCAACATCGTGGTGTTTTCATGGAACAACGCGGCCAGTTCACGGAGCTTGTCAGCCGGAATGCCACAAATATCGGCTGCCCACGCTGCCGTTTTGGCAACACCATCCGTTTTACCCGTCAGATAATCGGCGAATTTGTCGAAGCCCGATGTGCAACGCGCGAGGAAGTCGGCGTCGTGCCAGCCCTTCTCTACCAGCGTGTGGGCGATACCCAGCATCATCGCCACGTCAGTCCCCATATGCGGGGCGAGCCATTCGGCACTGTCACCAAAGAAATCCAGGGTTTCAGAGCGCATGGGGTCAATACAGATGATGCGCTTACCGCTCTTGCGCAGCGCATCAAAATAGCCAATACCCTGCTCGTCGGAAGCATTCCAGGCAATTTTTAGCGTGTTGAGAGGGTTGGCACTCCACAGCACCACCACCTCGGTATGCTCCAGTACCAGCGGCCAGCTGGTCTGCTGCTGATAAACCTCATTACCGCCGACGACGTACGGCATGATCGCCTGCGCCGCGCCGGTGGAGTAATCCCCCAGATGGCCCGTGTAGCCGCCAGCCAGGCTCATGTAGCGCTGCAGCAATGTCGATGCTTTATGCAGCACGCCGTTAGAACGCCAGCCGTAAGAGCCGGCAAAAATGGATGCAGGCCCATAGCTGTCGCGAATGCGCTTGTGCTGGGCGTGGATCAGCGCCAGCGCGTCATCCCAGCTCACACGCACAAACTCATCCTGACCACGAATGCCCTGCGGCTTGTCCGGCGAAGCCAGAAATCCTTTACGCACCATCGGCCAGCGCACACGGGTTTTGCTGTGCACCTGATCGCGAACGACGGTCTGTAAAGAGTTAGGGTGTTGTGTTGGCAATGCCCCACGGGAAGACAGGACATTTTCGCCGTCGGTTTCGACCAGCATCGGCCCCCAGTGGGCGGCGGTCAGAATGGTTTTTGTTGAGGTGCTCAAAGCGTGCGCTCCTGGTTGCGTGCAGGTTTACGGTCTTGTTATTGAGGCCGTTTATGGTTTGTCACAAATTTCAGAGTTATCCCCGGAATTTTCTCCGTATCCGGACGTCATAATCAACTGCCACGTCCGTCGTGGCAAAGAATAAAAAGGATTAAGGAAAGAAGATGAAAAAACGCGTACTCGTTATTGCCGCTCTGGTGAGCGGTGCACTGGCGGTTTCTGGCTGCACAACAAACCCATACACCGGTGAACGCGAAGCGGGTAAATCCGGCATCGGCGCGGGTATCGGTTCACTGGTCGGGGCGGGTGTAGGTGCGCTCTCCTCCTCCAAAAAAGACCGCGGTAAAGGCGCGCTGATTGGCGCAGCGGCAGGCGCAGCACTCGGCGGCGGCGTGGGTTATTACATGGATGTGCAGGAAGCGAAGCTGCGCGACAAAATGAAAGGCACAGGCGTGAGCGTCACGCGCAGCGGTGACAACATCATCCTGAATATGCCTAACAACGTGACCTTCGACAGCAGCAGCGCAACGCTGAAACCTGCCGGTGCGAATACCCTGACCGGCGTGGCGATGGTGCTAAAAGAGTACAACAAGACTGCCGTGAATGTGATTGGCTACACCGACAGCACCGGCAGCCAGGAGCTGAACATGCGTCTGTCTCAGCAGCGTGCGGATTCCGTGGCCAGCTCGCTGATCACCCAGGGCGTTGAAGCGAACCGTATCCGCACCAGCGGTATGGGCCCGGCAAACCCTATCGCCAGCAACAGCACGGCGGAAGGCAAAGCGCAGAACCGCCGCGTTGAGATTACGTTGAGTCCTGTGCAGTAGGTGGAAGCAAAACGGCAACATTCGTTGCCGTTTTAAGTGTTTGCGCCCTCTCCCGTGGGAGAGGGTTAGGGTGAGGGCATCAAGCAGCACCTTCCATAATGAACCACTTGCCATCGTTGATTTTCCCGCTAAGGTATTCTCACTAAAGTCAGGGAATTCAGTGATGAGCAAACCAACGCGGGCCACCATCAGCGACGTGGCGAAAGCCGCCAGAACCGGTAAAACGAGTATTTCACGCTATCTCAACGGCGAGAAACACCTGCTTTCCGATGCGCTGCTGGCACGTATTGAACAGGCCATTGCCGATCTCGACTACCGCCCCAGCATCATGGCGCGCGGACTTAAACGTGGCCGTACCCGTCTTATCGGGCTTATCATCGCCGATATTACCAACCCCTACTCAGTAAACGTGCTGAGTGGTATCGAAGCCGCCTGTCGCGAGAAAGGTTTTACCCCGCTGGTCTGTAACACCAACAACGAGGTGGACCAGGAGCTGCATTATCTCGATCTGCTGCGCAGCTACCAGGTGGAAGGTATCGTGGTCAATGCCGTGGGTATGCGCGAGGAAGGATTAAACCGGCTGCAACAGTCTTCCCTGCCGATGGTGCTCATCGATCGTAAAATCCCGGAGTTCGCCTGCGACGTTGTCGGGCTGGATAATACCCAGGCGGCCACGACTGCAACCGAGCATCTGATCGAACAGGGCTTCGAAGCAATTCTGTTCCTGAGCGAGCCGCTGGGCATGGTGAATACCCGTCGCGAGCGCCTGAATGCATTTCGTGCCACCCTGGAGCGTTATCCCGGAGTGATCGCCGAAAACGCCGAAACTCCGCTTCATGAAGCCGACCAGCTCGACAATACCCTGCGTCAGTTCCACACGCGCCATCGCGGGATGCGCAAAGCTGTGATTTCGGCCAATGGGACGCTGACGCTTCAGGTCGCCCGCTCGCTCAAACGCATTGGCCTGCACTGGGGCAGCGATATCGGCCTGCTGGGCTTCGATGAACTGGAGTGGGCAGAACTGGCCGGGGTAGGCATCACCACGCTCAAACAGCCGACCTGGCAAATCGGCTATGCCGCTGTTGAACAAGTGGTTCGTCGCATTGAAGGGATCAGCGATGCCGTGCGCGAGCAGGTCTTTTCTGGCGAGCTGATTGTCCGCGGCTCCACCGCCCGTTAATTTCCCCTTGTGATGACGATCATAAATTCAACATCCTGAACTTTTCTTTGGAACCGGTTCCATCTAGCGTAATAGTATCGATGTACGTTTGATGGAGTTCCTGAATGGGCAGAAAAATAATGGTGGTCACCGCCGCGTATGGTGCGGATCAGGTGCGACAGGCTGGCGGCCAACGGGCGATGCTGCCCGTGATTGCCGGTGCGGGTGCCGACGGCGTTGAGATCCGCCGGGAGCTGTTCAACAGCGAAGAGCTACAGGCGCTGCCTGCGCTGGGTGAATCCATTGAGCTGCTGGGCCTGCTGGCGTGTTATTCCGCCCCCGCCCCCCTGTTTATGCCCGACGGTGCCCTCAACCCCGACCTTCCCCGCTACCTTTCCGAAGCCAGCACGCTCAACGCGCTGTGGCTTAAGGTATCCCTGGGACATTTCAGCGGCACCCGGCCGCTTACCGCCCTGCGCGCTTTGCTCAATGAGAGCGGCATGGCACTGGTGGTGGAAAACGACCAGACCGACTGCGGCCAGCTTGCGCTGATGCAGCGCTTCCAGGCCGCCTGCCGGGAAATGGCGCTCCCCGTCACGCTGACCTTCGACATGGGTAACTGGCTGTGGGTCGGCGACTCGCCGGAAGAAGCGGCAGCCCGTCTGGCTCCGGCGGTCAGCTATATCCACGTGAAAGCCGCCGTACCGCATAAAGCGCAGTTCCGCGCCGTCGCGCCGGATCGAGCCGATGCGCGCTGGCTGGCCCTGCTCAGTCAGTTGCCTGCCGATGCCCCACGCGGGATCGAGTTCCCGCTGGAAGGGGCGGACTTAACCGCTGTCACCCGGCATTACGTTAACCTGCTGCGCGAGGAGTAAACCATGCACAAGACACTGGATGTGATCACTATCGGTGAAGCCATGGCGATGTTTGTCGCTACCGAAACCGGTGAGCTGAGCACGGTTGAGCACTTTATCAAACGCGTGGCAGGCGCAGAGCTGAATGTGGCAACGGGGCTGGCACGCCTCGGCCTGAAAACAGGCTGGGTCAGCCGCGTGGGTGACGACAGCTTTGGTCACTTCGTTCTTGATTCGCTGAAAAAAGAGGGGATTGATGCCGCAGGCGTAACGCTCGATGGACGCTTCCCGACCGGCTTTCAGCTTAAATCTAAAGTCGAAAATGGAACCGATCCCATCGTGGAATACTTCCGCAAAGGGTCGGCGGCAAGCCATCTCTCGGTGGAAGATTATCACGCCGACTACTTTGCGAGTGCACGCCATCTGCACCTGAGTGGTGTGGCAGCCGCGTTGTCAGCCAGCTCGTATGAACTGCTCGATCATGCCGCGACCACCATGAAGGCCCAGGGGAAAACGATCTCTTTCGATCCTAACCTGCGCCCGGTGTTGTGGAAAAGCGAGGCGGAGATGGTCGAGAAGCTGAACCGTCTGGCATTCCAGGCGGACTGGGTTCTGCCGGGGGTGAAAGAAGGCGTGATCCTCACCGGTGAAAACACGCCGGAAGGGATTGCCGATTTTTACCTGAATAAAGGGGTAAAAGCGGTGGTACTGAAAACCGGTGCTGATGGCGCATGGTTTAAAACCGCGGATGGTGAACAGGGCGCGGTCGCGGCCGTGAAGGTTGAGAACGTAGTCGATACCGTCGGCGCGGGCGATGGCTTTGCCGTCGGGGTCATTAGCGCCCTGCTGGAAGGCAAACCGCTGCCGCAGGCCATCGCCCGGGGCAACTGGATCGGCTCGCTGGCCATTCAGGTGCAGGGCGACAGTGAAGGATTGCCGACGCGCGCGCAGCTTAACGAGTAAATTCCCTCTCCCGTGGGAGAGGGCCAGGGTGAGGGCAACGACCCGCACATATAATTAAACCACCGTGTACCCTACAGACAACGGCGGTAACAACCTCAACAACAGAGGCAAGCCTATGAACAGTTCGACCAATGCAGTAAAACGCTGGTGGTACATCATGCCAATCGTGTTTATCACGTACAGCCTGGCGTACCTTGATCGTGCCAACTTCAGTTTCGCATCCGCCGCGGGGATCACCGAAGACCTCGGGATCACCAAAGGTATTTCATCTCTGCTGGGCGCCCTTTTCTTCCTGGGCTACTTCTTCTTCCAGATCCCCGGCGCGATCTACGCCGAACGCCGCAGCGTGCGTAAGCTGATCTTCGTCTGTCTGATCCTGTGGGGCGCCTGCGCGTCGCTTACCGGCGTGGTCAATAATATCCCTGCCCTGGCCGCTATTCGCTTTATCCTTGGGGTAGTTGAGGCGGCGGTGATGCCCGCAATGCTGATCTACATCAGCAACTGGTTTACCAAATCTGAACGTTCCCGTGCGAACACCTTCCTGATCCTCGGTAACCCGGTCACCGTACTGTGGATGTCAGTGGTGTCCGGCTACCTGATCCAGTCTTTCGGCTGGCGTGAGATGTTTATCATCGAAGGGGTGCCGGCAATCATCTGGGCCTTCTGCTGGTGGGTGCTGGTAAAAGATAAGCCTGCTCAGGCGAAATGGCTCTCCGAAGATGAAAAAGCCGCACTGCAGGCGCAGCTGGATAAAGAGCAGCAAGGGCTGAAGGCGGTGCGTAACTATGGCGAAGCCTTCCGCTCCCGCAACGTGATCCTGCTGTGCGCGCAGTATTTTACCTGGAGTATCGGCGTGTACGGTTTCGTACTGTGGTTGCCGTCAATTATCCGCAGCGGCGGGGAAAATCTCGGTATGGTGGAAGTCGGCTGGCTCTCCTCCGTGCCCTATCTGGCGGCAACTATCGCGATGATCATCGTCTCCTGGGCATCGGACAAACTGCAAAATCGTAAGCTGTTTGTCTGGCCACTGCTGCTGATCGCTGCCTTTGCTTTCATCGGCTCCTGGGCCGTGGGCGCAAACCACTTCTGGGTCTCCTATACGCTGCTGGTGATTGCCGGTGCGGCGATGTACGCCCCGTATGGTCCCTTCTTCGCCATCATCCCGGAGATGCTGCCGCGTAATGTGGCAGGCGGCGCGATGGCACTGATTAACAGTATGGGTGCGCTCGGTTCGTTCTGCGGCTCCTGGTTCGTTGGTTACCTGAACGGTGCAACCGGCAGCCCGTCAGCCTCATACATCTTTATGGGAGTGGCGCTTTTCGCCTCAGTATGGCTTACTCTGATTGTTAAGCCTGCTAATAATCAACAACTCCCCGTCGGCGCACGCCACGCCTGAATCATTAAAAATCAACGGAGATAAGCATGAAGCCGTCCGTCATTTTGTATAAAGCACTGCCTGATGATCTGCAAAAACGCCTGGAAGAACACTTCGCCGTCACGCAGGTGAAGAACCTAAGCCCGGAGACGGTGGCACAACACGCCGGGGCGTTCGCCCGGGCCGAAGGCCTGCTGGGTTCAAGCGAAAAAGTGGATGTCGCGTTGCTGGAAAAAATGCCGAAGCTTCGTGCTACCTCAACCGTTTCCGTGGGTTACGACAATTTTGACGTGGACGCCCTCAACGCGCGCAACATCCTGCTGATGCATACGCCACATGCCCTGACGGAGACCGTGGCCGACACGCTGATGGCGCTGATGCTCAGCACTGCCCGCCGCGTGGTGGAGGTGGCCGAGCGCGTCAAAGCGGGCGAGTGGACAAAAAGCATCGGCCCGGACTGGTTCGGTGTGGATGTTCATGGCAAAACGCTGGGGATTGTTGGCATGGGCCGGATCGGCCTGGCGCTGGCGCAGCGTGCGCATTTCGGTTTTAACATGCCGATTCTGTATAACGCACGTCGCCATCACAGCGAAGCCGAAGAACGCTTCAACGCCCGCTATTGCGAGTTGGATACGCTGTTGCAGGAAGCGGATTTTGTCTGTCTGATCCTGCCTCTGACGGACGAAACCCGGCATCTGATTGGCAAAGCGGCGTTTGCAAAGATGAAGAAATCCGCCATTTTCATCAATGCGGGTCGTGGCCCGGTCGTGGATGAGAAGGCGTTAATTGAGGCGCTACAAAACGGTGAGATCCATGCGGCCGGTCTGGACGTGTTTGAACAGGAGCCGCTGCCGGTGGATTCGCCGCTGCTTTCGCTGCCTAACGTGGTCGCGCTGCCCCATATTGGTTCTGCGACGCACGAGACGCGTTACAACATGGCGGCCACCGCGGTGGATAATCTGATCGCCGCGCTGAACGGAAACGTGGAGAAAAACTGCGTCAATCCACAGGTCCAACAGTAGAAACGAAAAAACCCGCCAGAAGGCGGGTTTTTAAATTCTTTGCTACTGGGTTGGAAGCTTACAGGCTTACAACGTTACCAGCTGCTGGGCCTTTAGCGCCGCTTTCGATGGTGAAGGACACTTTCTGACCTTCGTCCAGAGATTTGTAGCCATCGTTCTGGATAGCAGAGAAGTGTACGAACACGTCTTTAGAGCCATCGTCAGGAGTGATGAAGCCGAAACCTTTATCAGCGTTGAACCATTTTACCAGACCAGTCATTTTAGCAGACATAGAATTACCTTAATTAACAAATATATTGTGCCTTCCGGCTTGATGGGTTGCGTTACAGATTTTTAAGCGATGAAGGAAGGGTCACTACGAAGGGTATCTATGGATAACAATCTGGACTGCTTTACTAAACTGCTTTAGGTCTGTGTAACAAACCGACGCGAACAGTTATACCGATGTGGTAGAGGAATGACAAGCGTTATTTTAGTCATAAGTAAAAAACCCCGCCTGAAGCGGGGTTTTTTCGGTTTATTCTGTGGCAGCGACGGCTGCGCTCCACGCCTGGCTAAAGGCCTGGTGCTGGGAGGCCAGCGGCCCAATCAGCGTATTGTACTGACTCGCCTGCTGCGAGGTTGGGAACTGAATACCGTTGGCAACAAAGCTCACCTGCGTTCCCTGCTGGGAGATAAAATCCCCTACCTGAACCAGCTGCTGCGTGAAGATCTGCGCGGCGGGGATCAGCGGTTGCAGGGCATCCGAAGGTTTGGTCACCACTTTCTCATACACTTTGTCGAAGACCGGTTTGAGATCGTCGCCCTGTTTCAGCGCGGAACGTGACGCGTCAGCCTGCATTTTCGCGTTCTGCAATTGCTGGCTCAGCACGCCGAGCGCACCGTTAGACTGGCGAAGCGGTTCACGTTGGGTGACATAATCCTGCGGGACACGGATGGCGTTAACGCTATCCACAACCGGACGAATGCCGGAGTCCATCGCCTGGCTTACCTGCTGTGAATAACCATACAGAATGGCGTAATCAGACACGAAGGGGCCAAACTGTTTTTTCTGATCCGCAGTCAGCGTCGGCAAACGCTCGCCGCTGCGCATCACTGTATTCTGCAGAAAATCGATAAACGCTTTGCGCTGATCGCCTTCTTTATCAAAACACCCACTCAGGCTAACAACCATCAACAACGCCGCAATAGGCGCAAACCAGCGAGAGCAGGACTTTCCTGTCGCCATTTCATTACTCCTTTCACCCAAAAAAGCGCACATCGGCACACGCGTGCCCAACGCTGACAAGGATAGTCCAGGTCAGCGCTGCAAGATACTCTTTTCATGCAAAACGGCTATTGCCATTTTATTTCTTACTCTTTACAAAAAAATACCTGGCGAAGCCGACATATGGTTAATCAGGTAATTAGCATAACTATCCGCATAGCTGAAACGGATAAAGCGATCGTTACCGCACGATTAATCACAAGCGTGATGATCCTTCGTTTGTATTAGGGACTATTCTTAATGGGCTCTCTGATGTTCTTGATCCCGGTGTGTGATTTAAGAGGAGTTCTCAATGGAATATAAAGATCCTGAGTTTGAGCTGCTGAGCAGCCTGGAACAGATTATTTTTAAAGATGTACCGCAGACAGTGACCCTGCAACAGAAATCCAATCCCTTTACAGAATATGAGCAATTGCGCAAAGGGACAGGTTTAAAAACAGATGAATTCGCCAGAGCGATGGGTGTCAGCGTAGCGATGGTGCTGGAGTGGGAGTCGAAACGAGAGAAACCCACGCCAACCGAGTTAAAGCTGATGCGCCTGATTCAGGCCAACCCTGCACTCAGCAAACAGATAGCGTGATGCAGTACCGTGAATTACCGCCCCCGCCTTTGCGGGGGTTTGTGTTTTAAAGGCCTTCACAACGCCAGCCCGTCTCCTCCCACACCAGTTCATGCGTTAACGCCAACCCTTGCAGAAAGCTTTCATCATGGGACACCACCAGCAGTGCTCCGGGGAAACCGGCCAGCGCCGCTTCAATCGCCTGGACCGATGTCAGGTCCAGATGGTTGGTCGGTTCATCAAGCAGTAAAAGCTGCGTGGCATGCTCGCGCCACAACACGCAGGCCAGGGCGGCTTTCAGACGCTCACCTCCGCTCAACTCTGCCAGCGGCAGTGAGACTTTATCTGCCCCAAGTTGAAGCTGTGCCAGGCGGGTGCGCAACATCCCCTCTTCCAGCGGCGTATTGCTCAGATTGAGATGTGCCATCACCGACAGTGTCAGATCCAGCTGCGACAGGTGCTGATCGAGATACGCACACGTCACCGATACCTTACAACTGCCTGCACGGGGTGCGGTTTCACCGAGGATGACTTTTAACAGCGTTGATTTACCGCAGCCATTGGGCCCCCTGAGCGCCACGCGCATCGGGCCGTCCATCCGCCAGTTCATTGGCGGAAGTGAGACATGCGGCAATTGCAGTTCCTCCAGCACCAGCACCTGTTTTCCCTCAGCAATCTGGCTTCCCGGCAGGGTAAACATGATCGGTGCGTCCTCTTCAACCCGTTCCCGCGCCTTGTTTACCGCGGCATTCAGCGCATCGTTTTGATCGCTGTGCTGTTTTTTCCACGAGCCGATACGCTCTTTTGCCGCCGCTTTATATTTGACCCGCTCAAACGACGCGATATTCAGGGTATCGACCGTGCGTATGGTCTTCGCCGAACGCCGTTGGCTGTCATCATGCTCTTTTTGCAATCGCGCGCGAGTGCGTTTGCGCTCCGTTGCCGCATGCTCCAGCGCCGCGCGGGCAGCCTGCTGTTCGGCATCCCGTTGCTGTTTATAGTCTGCATAATTGCCGCCGTAGCTGCGCAGCCCGGAGGCGCTCAGCTCAAGAATACGTGGCACCTGCGCCAGTAGCTCACGATCGTGAGAGGCAACCAGCACGCCGCCCTGATAACGGCTCAACTGGTCGTAAAACCACGCCCGGCCTTGTCGATCCAGATGGTTGGTGGGTTCATCCAGCAACAGGAAATTCGCCTCAGCCGTAAATGCACCGCACAACAGGGCACGGATCCGCTCGCCACCGCTGAATTCGGCGGCAGGTTTATCGGGGTCAAACGGTGGCAGTTTCGCCTGGAGAAACGCCTCGTTCAGGCGTTCTGCTAAATCCCAGTAGCCGTCGAGCATCTCCAGATCGTCAGGCTGGTAATCGCCGCGATCGATGCGCTTACGCGCTGCAAAAATCGCCTCATAACCAAGCAGTTCAGCAAGCGTTGTCTGTGGGGAGATATCCTGCTGTTGTGCCACATAGACATGTGAGGCAAAACGCTCAATATGACCACTGGCAGGTTCATCCAGCCCCGCCAGCATGCGCAGCAGACGCGTTTTCCCGCTGCCATTACGACCAACCAGCGCACACAGGGATGTCTCCAGAGAGAGGTTCAGCGGGCCAAAAAGAATATCGCCCGTCGCAAACTGACAGGTGACCTGATGCAAAATAAAAGAAGGTGACTGCGCAAAATGAGCCATAAGCACTCCTGAATGAAATCAAAACATCCCCTGCCGACGCGGTCGCGTTTAGCAAGGATCGAAATTCATCAGTCGTGTTTGTTCATTTTCGGAATGCGCTCCTGAGGGAGAAAGTTAACGCCGATAAGGATAGCGGTAATATGTTGACCATTTCAAGATTAAATTTTCACCCGCACGCCATAAAAAAACCCGCCGAAGCGGGTTTTTAGCCTGTACATGCCCGGCGGGCACATTACTGCAGCAGCGAGATATCCGCCACGCGCAGGAACAGCTCACGCAGTTTTTCGAGCATAGAGAGACGGTTAATACGCAGATCTTTATCTTCCACGTTGACCATCACTTTCTCGAAGAAGGCGTCGATAACGTCACGCAGTTCCGCCAGTTCTACCAGCGCTTCCTGATAACGGCCTTCTGCGAAGTATGGCTCCAGCTTGTCACGCAGCACCACAACCTGCATCGCCAGGGCGATCTCTTCCGGCTCTTTCAGCGTCGCGGCGTTCACACGCTCGTTCAGCGTTTCGTCAGATTTCGCCAGAATGTTGGAGACACGCTTGTTCGCCGCCGCCAGGGCAGATGCCGCTTCCAGCGTACGGAAGTGAGAAACCGCCTTCATACGCGCATCGAAGTCAGCCGGACGCGTTGGACGACGCGCCAGCACCGCCTGAATGGTATCCACGGTGTAACCTTCGTCCTGATACCACGCGCGGAAGCGACCGAGCATAAAGTCGATCACGTCATCCACCACGTTGGCATTGGTCAGCTTGTCACCGTACAGACGCACCGCTTCTTCAGTCAGAGTCTGCAGATCGAGGTTCAGGTTCTTCTCAACGATGATACGCAGCACGCCCAGCGCCGCACGACGCAGCGCGAACGGGTCTTTGTCGCCTTTTGGATGCTGGCCGATACCGAAGATCCCCGCCAGGGTATCCATTTTATCGGCAATCGCGACCGCACAGGCAACCGGGTTAGACGGCAGTTCATCGCCAGCAAAGCGCGGCTGATACTGTTCGTTCAGGGCGACCGCCACATCTTCCGCTTCGCCATCGTGACGCGCGTAGTGCATACCCATAACGCCCTGGGTGTCGGTAAACTCAAAGACCATGTTGGTCATCAGGTCGCACTTGGAGAGCAGACCCGCACGGGTGGCATGGTTAACGTCCGCGCCAATTTCACGGGCGATCCAGCCGGACAGCTCCGCGATACGGTCGGTCTTGTCGCGCAGCGTACCCAGCTGCTGCTGGAACAGCACGGTCTGCAGGCGCGGCAGGTTATCTTCCAGACGTTTTTTACGGTCGGTATTGAAGAAGAACTCCGCATCCGCCAGACGTGGACGCACCACTTTCTCGTTACCGGAGATAATCTGCTGCGGATCTTTCGATTCGATGTTCGCCACGAAGATAAAGTTTGGCAGCAGCTTGCCGTCGTTGGCATAAACCGGGAAGTATTTCTGGTCACCCTTCATGGTGTACACCAGCGCTTCTGCCGGAACCGCGAGGAATTTCTCTTCGAACTTCGCGGTCAGCACAACCGGCCATTCCACCAGCGAGGTGACCTCTTCCAGCAGGCTGTCGCTCAGGTCAGCGTTACCGCCAATCTTGCGCGCCGCCTCTTCTGCATCGGCTTTGATTTTGGCTTTACGCTGTTCGTAGTCAGCAATGACTTTACCGCGCTCCAGCAGGATCTGCGGATACTGGTCGGCATTGTCGATGGTGAACTCTGGCTCGCCCATGAAGCGGTGCCCGCGAATGACGCGATCGGACGCCACGCCCAGAATGGTTGCCGGAATAACGGTGTCGCCCAGCAGCAGGGTCACGGTGTGTACCGGACGCACGAAGTGTACGTCGGACGCGCCCCAGCGCATCAGCTTAGGAATGGGTAGCTTAGCCAGCGAAGTGGCGATCATGTTTGGCAGCAGTGCTTCGGCGCGTTCACCTTTTACGTGAGCGCGATACAGCAGCCATTCGCCTTTGTCAGTGGTCAGACGCTCGGCCTGGTCAACGGTAATACCGCAACCGCGCGCCCAGCCTTCTGCCGCTTTGCTTGGCTTGCCTTCCGCGTCGAACGCCTGGGCAATCGCCGGGCCACGTTTTTCCACTTCACGATCCGGCTGAGACGCCGCCAGGTTCGCCACTTTCAGCGCCAGACGACGCGGAGCAGCAAACCACTCAATTTTACCGTGCGCCAGGCCAGCGTTATCCAGCTCGGCAGTCACGTTCGCAGCAAAAGATTCAGCCAGGCTGCGCAGGGCTTTTGGTGGCAGCTCTTCGGTGCCAATTTCCACCAGGAAAGTTTTCTCAGACATGGCCGCCTCTTATTTGTTTCGGTTGCACATCGGGAAGCCAAGGGCTTCACGGGACGCGTAGTAAGCTTCTGCAACGGCTTTGGTCAGGGTACGAATACGCAGAATGTAGCGCTGACGTTCAGTCACGGAGATCGCTTTGCGGGCGTCCAGCAGGTTGAAGCTGTGGGCGGCCTTCAGAATACGCTCGTAGGCAGGCAGCGGCAGCGGAGTCTCCAGCGCCAGCAGTTGCTGCGCTTCTTTCTCGTACTGCTCGAAGCAGGTGAACAGGAAGTCCACATCCGCGTATTCGAAGTTATAGGTGGATTGTTCCACTTCGTTCTGATGGAACACGTCGCCGTAAGTGGTTTTACCCAGCGGGCCGTCGCTCCAGACCAGGTCGTAAACGCTGTCTACGCCCTGAATGTACATTGCCAGACGTTCCAGACCATAGGTGATTTCACCGGTGATCGGCTTACATTCCAGACCGCCAACCTGCTGGAAGTAGGTAAACTGGGTCACTTCCATGCCGTTCAGCCACACTTCCCAACCCAGACCCCAGGCACCCAGCGTTGGGTTTTCCCAGTTATCTTCCACGAAACGAATGTCGTGAATGGTCGGATCCATACCCAGCTCTTTCAGTGACCCAAGGTACAGTTCCTGAATATTGTCTGGCGATGGCTTAATGACCACCTGGAACTGATAGTAATGCTGCAGACGGTTCGGGTTTTCGCCGTAACGGCCATCGGTCGGACGACGGGAAGGCTGCACATAAGCAGTCGCCATTGGCTCTGGCCCCAACGCGCGTAAGCTGGTCATCGGGTGTGAGGTGCCTGCGCCGACTTCCATGTCCAAAGGTTGAACAATGGTGCAGCCCTGGCGAGCCCAGTAATCCTGTAAGGTCAGGATCAGGCCCTGGAAGGTCTTGGTATCAAACTTTTGCATAGTATTTCGTGCTGGATACGTGTGGTTTTAAATGGAAGGGACCAGTATACCCGCTGGCTGCAAGATATACAGTACGAAACGGGGTTGTTTAGGGAAAATTGGGAAATAAGCGTTCGAGCCAGAACGCGTCGAGCGTCTGGCTGTCGATTATGCGAGCAGATTAGCGCATGGAGAGATGTAAAAACTGGCCGTCCGCATCAAACGAGCAGACAAAGCCCTCTTTACGAGAGGTATGGCCCCGAAGCTCATAGCTGCCCTGAAAACGCTCAAAGCCGGTGACATCAATTTTCTGGGTATCCAGGTTATAGCGGTGAGCCGCCTGATCTTTACACAGCTGTTCCATATTCAACGAACGTTCCGGGCTCATTTTGCCCTGCTGCGCTTTTTGCGCAGGTGCTTCCTGAGGCGTACTGCATCCGGCCAGTACCACCAGCAGAAAGAGTGACCCCACACGCTTCATCATCATTTTTATTACCGACCCGGTCAGTGGCTGTTATTTTTAGTAGCAAAGCTTTTATAGATTACGGTCTGGCATTCTGCGAATCTCGCGATGGCCAGACAAGTCCGCGATATAAAACTCAGATTTTTCCAAGGAAAGACTTTTACACAATAGCAGTCACACTCTATTTACAGGGAAAAAGAGGAACTGATGCAGTCAAAAATTAGCTGGATTGATAATCTGCGAGGAATAGCGTGTCTGATGGTGGTGATGATCCACACGACGACCTGGTATGTTACGAACGCACACAGTATCAGCCCTGTTAACTGGGATGTCGCGAATATTCTCAACTCCGCGTCGCGTGTCAGCGTTCCGCTGTTCTTTATGATTTCCGGCTTTCTCTTTTTTGGCGAGCGTAGCGCACAACCGCGACATTTTATTCGTATCGCCGCGTGTCTCGGGTTTTATAGCGCCGTCGCGCTGATTTACATCACGCTGTTTACCTCCATTAGCCCCGGCCTGTCACTCAAATATCTGCTGCAAAAGCCGGTGTTTTACCACCTGTGGTTTTTCTTCGCCATTATCGTTATCTACCTGGTATCACCGTTGATTCAGGTAAAAAACGTCAGCGGAAAGATGCTTCTGGCGCTGATGGTGGTGATAGGAATCATCGCCAATCCGAATACCGTCTCACAGAAAATCGACGGTTTTGAGTGGCTACCGGTAAACCTCTACATCAATGGCGATACGTTTTACTACGTGCTCTACGGCATGCTGGGGCGCGCCATCGGGATGATGGATACCCAAAAGCGGGGTATCAGCTGGCTATGTGGCGCGTTGTTTATCATCGGGGTGATTATCATTTCACGCGGGACGCTGCATGAGCTGCAATGGCGCGGCAATTTTGCCGATACATGGTACCTGTACTGCGGGCCGATGGTCTTCATTTGTGCCGTTTCCCTGCTGACGCTCGTTAAAAACACCCTGAACGCGCGCCCTCTTCCCGTGCTGGGTTTTATCTCGCGGCACTCGCTGGGGATTTATGGTTTTCACGCGCTGGTGATCCACGCACTACGCACGAGAGGCGTTGAACTCAAAAGCTGGCCAGTGCTGGATATCGTCTGGATTTTCTCCGCCACACTGGTCGTGAGCCTGTTGCTGTCGATGCTGCTACAGAAGCTAGACACCCGCCGCTTCGTCAGTTAACGACGCGCTGTCGGGCCCGATGAAACTGGCGCGGGGAGGAAAACCCTGCCGCCAGTGAGGCCTGCTCCACGCCGCGCCCCTGCAATAGCCATTGCTCCGCCACCGCCAGACGCAGCTGTTCCAGGTAATCGCGAACGCTTATCCCCAAATGCGTCTGGAAAAGACGGGTTAAATGGCGCGGGCTGACATGCGCCAGCGCGGCAATATCCGGCACGTTCCACGCTTTTTGCGGGTCTGCGGTTAGCGCATCCTGAGCACGGTGGATAGCCGGATGAAGATGATTGCGATAGCGTAACCATGGCGATAGCTGCGGATCGTCCCCGGACCGGCGGAACCAGACCACCATCTCGCGTGCCACGGCCAGCGCCTTTTCTGGCCCGCACAGACGGTTAATCATATGCAGCGCCAGGTCGATACCCGAGGTGATCCCTGCGCTGGTCCAGACATTCTCATCCTGCACGAATATCCGGTTCTCTTTGATCGTCGCCGTGGGGGCGGCAACGCGTAAACGGCCGATAACCTCATGATGCGTTGTGCACTGCCGGTTGTTCAGCAGCCCTGATTTTGCTGCCAGCAAAGCCCCTGAGCAGACGCACATCACGGTGATATCCTGACGCTGAATAGCCGGCTGCAGGCGCATCAGCCAGTGCTGGATCTGCATCGCCTGCGGCGTAGAAAACTGAACGCGGGAGTCGCTTACACCAGGCAGAACCAGCAGGCTCCCTTCCGGAAGCCTTTCCGGTAATGGCGCGATACCGCTCATCATCAAACCAATCGACGTTTGCACCTCAGGTTGCGGACCAATGTAATGCAGACAAAACGCATCGCCTGCCAGGACAAAGGTTTCTGCCGGGCCAGTCATGTCTAATGACAACACCCCGGGCAACATAACGAACCAAACGTCGATGCGCATTACAGTGACTCCAGCGTCTCCGCTACCGTTTTAATCGCGGCAAATCGCCCTGACAGTACCGTTTCGGTACGATGACGAATTTCCGCAGCGCTAAGGGTTACGCCCTTGTACGTCATAGGAAACGTGAGCATTGCCTCGCTAACAAAGGTCACAGCATAACCCAAATCGGATGCCACCCGTGCGGTGGTTTCGCAGCACTGTTCAGTGCGAATACCGCATAGGATCAGCTGGTTGATATCACGCTCGCGCAGCCAGCGATCCAGGCCCGTATCCGTGAAGGCATTATGAACATGTTTCTGGAAAACCACATCCGGCTGATGACGTAAAAAGGCCATCGGTTTGACATAGCCGCTTTGCAGTGAGAAAGGGCCTTTTTCATCCACATGGAAAATATCGACGACGGGAATACCGCGCGACTGGCAGCCTTCTGTCAGCCCCAGCATTGCCTGCTGAAAGGCCGGAACATCTTGCTCCTGCCAGTAATCGCGGTGATGAAAAGACTGTTGGGTATCGATGTTGATTAATGCAATACGTGACATGATGGTGCTCCTCGCCAGTGGGTATAAATACATACTGGCGAGGAAACAGGCACGCGGACAGACCAAAAAAGGACATCCTCGTGCCTCTGACAGACAATCACGCTTATGACATCAGCGGCAGCAACTGCTGATAAATTTTGCGGAACACATCGCGCCTTTCAGCATATCGCGCGTGGCGAGTTGCGTCGGGCAGATGAGCCTGTTCCAGCGTGAGTTGTGGCAACAGTTGCGAAAGCGGTTTTTCCGGGTTCATGGCTATCTGCGCCAGCCGCGCAGCACCAAGCGCCGGGCCCACATCGCCCCCGGTACGATAGTCCAGCTGCAATCCACTGATATCAGAGAGCATCTGGCGCCAGTAGCTGCTGCGTGCGCCGCCGCCGATCAGGGTGATGCTTGCTGGTTTCAGGCCGCAGTCATGCACCACGTCCATTCCATCCGCCAGCGCATAGCCCACGCCTTCCAGAACCGCACGCGCCAGTTCCGCAGGACCGTGCTGATGGGTTAAGCCAAAAAATACCCCTTTCGCTTCCGGGTTGTTGTGCGGCGTACGCTCACCGGAGAGATACGGTAAAAACCAGACGGTACCAGCGTTTTCATCCGCCTGCTGTGCTGCGGTAATCAATGCCGGAACATCGGCCATCCCGGTCAGCTTCGCCGCCCAGTCCAGGCAAGAAGCTGCACTGAGCATCACCGACATCAAATGCCATTTTCCTGGCAGCGCATGGCAGAAACTGTGCACCGCGCTTTCCGGGTTGCTGCGATATCCTTCGCTGACAGCAAAATAGACGCCAGAGGTGCCGAGAGACAGCATGGCCTGGCCCGCATCAACCATGCCGACACCCACGGCGCCCGCCGCATTATCCCCGCCGCCAGCCACCACCGGCACAGCAGGCATATTCCAGCGTTCCGCTATGGCGGACTGTAAGGTGCCGGTAATTTCGCTGCCTTCAAAGAGTGCGGGCATATGCTCACGGGTGAGATGACAGGCATCCAGCATCGCCTCGCTCCAGTCGCGTTTCGCCACGTCGAGCCACATGGTGCCAGCGGCGTCGGACATGTCGCTGGCAAAATCCCCCGTCATGCGAAAACGCAGATAATCTTTTGGCAGTAAGACCTTCGCCACCTGACGGAAAATCTCCGGCTCATGGCGTTGCACCCAGAGAAGCTTCGGCGCGGTGAAGCCGGGCATCATCAGGTTGCCGGTGATGTCACGGGACGCAGGCACTCGCTCTTCCAGGAGCGCGCACTCTTCCGCACAGCGGCCATCGTTCCAGAGGATCGCAGGACGCAGCACACGATGCTGGCTGTCCAGCAGCGTAGCGCCGTGCATCTGTCCGGCGATACCCAGCGCGGTGACCTCACGCAAACTGTGCTGTTCACCTAACCCCTTTATTGCGCGATCCGTCGCCTGCCACCACTGCTCCGGATCCTGTTCCGACCATAACGGATGCGGACGCAAAACCTGCAGTTTTTCAGTCTGCGTTGCCAACACGTCACCCTGCTCGCTTAAGAGGATGGCTTTCACACCCGATGTGCCAAGATCAATCCCGATATACATTGTGGTGGCTCCTTTGACAGAAATGCCCGGTGGCGCTTCCGCTTACCGGGCCTACGTTTTTACTTGTCGAACAAATAGTGATTTACCAGATTTTCCAGCAGTTCCTGGTGTCCGCTCTGATGCTGCGGCGCCAGCTGATGTTGTTCAGCGTACTTCGCGATTTCTGCAAGCGATAACTGGCCTTTCAAAATTTGCTGGCCCAGCTCACTGTTCCAGCCGCTATAACGCTTCGCGACACGTTTATCCAGCTCACCGTCTTCAATCATGCGCGCAGCGACTTTTAGCGCCAGCGCCATGGTATCCATCGCGCCAATATGGCCGTAGAACAGATCGTATTTATCGGTGCTCTGACGACGCACTTTGGCGTCAAAGTTCAGGCCGCCGGTAGTGAAACCACCCGCTTTGATGATTTCATACATCACCAGCGCATTCTCTTCCACGCTGTTCGGGAACTGGTCGGTATCCCAGCCCAGCTGCGCATCACCACGGTTAGCATCGACCGAGCCGAAGATGCCCAGCGCAATGGCAGACGCAATTTCGTGATGGAAAGAGTGACCCGCCAGGGTGGCATGGTTGGCTTCAATGTTAACTTTAATCTCTTTTTCCAGGCCGAACTGCTTCAGGAAGCCGTACACGGTCGCGACGTCGTAATCGTACTGATGCTTGGTTGGTTCCTGTGGCTTCGGTTCAATCAGCAGCGTGCCGCGGAAACCGATTTTATGCTTATGCTCAACCACCATCTGCATGAAGCGGCCAATCTGCTCACGCTCCTGACGCAGATCGGTATTAAGCAGGGTTTCATAACCCTCACGTCCGCCCCACAGAACATAGTTCTCGCCGCCCAACTGATGCGTGGCGTTCATTGCGGTCACGACCTGCGTGGCCGCCCAGCTAAATACTTCTGGATCCGGGTTAGTTGCTGCCCCGGCACCATAGCGAGGGTTCGTGAAGCAGTTAGCCGTACCCCACAGCAGCTTCACGCCACTTTGCTGCTGCTTCGCCGCCAGCACATCCACCATCTGCGCAAAGTTGTTCAGGTACTCTTTCAGCGATGCGCCTTCCGGCGACACATCCACGTCATGGAAGCAGTAATACGGCACGTTCAGCTTGTGGAAGAATTCAAATGCCACATCCGCTTTGCGCTTCGCCAGCTCGATAGCCTCTCCCGGCTGTTGCCACGGGCGGTCAAAGGAACCCACACCGAACATATCGGCGCCGTTCCAGCAGAAGGTATGCCAGTAACAGGCGGCAAAGCGCAGATGATCTTCCATGCGCTTACCCAGCACCAGCTCATCCGGGTTGTAGTGACGAAATGCTAAAGGATTGGTCGTTTTCGGGCCTTCGTAACGAACACGATCGAGTTGGTCGAAATAAGCTTGCATATTGAGCTCCATAATCAGGGTATGCGGCGAGTCGTTGATACAGGAGTAATAGTGAATAGACATTTTGGGTTGCTCAATTACGTTATTTCACACTGCTATTGAGAGAATGCGCAACTGTGCGCTGGCTCGCAAAATAATGCGCAAGCAAACTATTTTTCGGCGCAGATTCCATAATCAAATGTAATTAAGACCTTACGTATTTTAAAATCCGATCGCGGTCATAAATTCAGAAATAAACCAAATATCGTAATGAGAAGATAAAAATCTGTAATTGCCAGCCCGCCTTTCCGCGTTAAAAATTTGCTGCGTCTAAGCAGTGAATGTTTCTTTTATCTCAGCAACACATACCCCTACAAAAGGCCTAATAATTATGAAGATAAAGAACCTTACCCTAACGCTCTGCACTACTCTCCTCCTTGCAAGCTTTGCAGGACATGCCAAAGAGGTCAAAATTGGCATGGCGATTGACGACCTGCGTCTGGAGCGCTGGCAAAAAGATCGCGATATTTTTGTTAAAAAAGCGGAATCACTTGGCGCAAGTGTGTTTGTGCAGTCTGCAAATGGCAACGAAGAAACGCAGATGTCGCAAATTGAGAATATGATTAACCGTGGCGTTGATGTACTGGTCATTATCCCTTATAACGGCCAGGTATTAAGTAACGTCGTGAAAGAAGCGAAGCAAGAAGGGATTAAAGTTCTGGCGTATGACCGCATGATTAATAATGCGGACATTGATTATTATATTTCGTTCGACAATGAAAAAGTGGGCGAACTGCAGGCAAAAAGCCTGGTCGATAAAGTGCCGCAGGGCAATTATTTCCTGATGGGCGGCTCACCGGTGGATAACAACGCCAAATTGTTCCGCGAAGGTCAGATGAAAGTCCTCAAGCCGTATATCGACAGCGGCAAGATTAAAGTGGTTGGCGATCAGTGGGCGGACGGCTGGTTGCCTGAAAACGCGCTGAAAATTATGGAAAACGCGCTAACCGCGAATAACAACAAAATTGATGCCGTCGTCGCCTCCAACGACGCCACCGCCGGGGGTGCCATTCAGGCGCTGAGCGCGCAGGGGCTGGCCGGGAAAGTGGCCATTTCAGGCCAGGATGCGGATCTCGCCGGTGTAAAACGCATCATTGCGGGCACCCAGACCATGACGGTGTATAAGCCCATCACTGAACTGGCCAACACGGCTGCAGAGATCGCCGTAGAGCTGGGGAACGGTAAACAACCGAAAGCCGACGCGACGCTGAACAACGGTCTGAAAGATGTGCCGGCACGCCTGCTCACGCCAATTGAAGTCAATAAAGAGAACATTGACGCCACCGTTATCAAAGACGGTTTCCACAAGAAGAGTGAACTGTAATCCAGCGCAGCCCCTGCCCTGCGGGGGCGCATCGACTTGTACTGTTTTTACCTCGGGTCATGTGGAGCAGTTATGCCTTATTTACTTGAAATGAAGAGCATCACCAAGCGTTTTGGCGCGGTGAAAGCGGTCGATAACGTGAGCCTGCGGCTAAATCCTGGTGAAGTGGTTTCGCTCTGCGGCGAAAACGGTTCGGGTAAGTCGACGCTGATGAAAGTGTTGTGCGGGATCTATCCGCATGGCAGCTACGAAGGTGAAATTGTCTTTGCCGGCGAGGTCATTCAGGCCACCCACATTCGCGATACTGAACGTAAGGGTATCGCCATCATTCACCAGGAGCTGGCGCTGGTGAAGCATCTCACCGTGCTGGAGAACATTTTCCTCGGGGCCGAAATTTCGCGCCACGGCGTGCTGGATTACGACACCATGACGCTACGCTGTGAAAAACTGCTGGCGCAGGTCAGTCTGGCCATTTCGCCGGATACCCGCGTGGGAGACCTGGGTCTGGGGCAGCAACAGCTGGTTGAAATCGCTAAGGCGCTGAACAAACAGGTCAGGCTGCTGATCCTCGACGAACCCACGGCCTCTCTAACCGAACAGGAAACGGCCGTCCTGCTGGATATCATCCGCGATCTGCAAAATCACGGTATCGCCTGCATCTACATTTCTCACAAACTCAACGAGGTCAAAGCCATTTCGGACACCATCTGCGTGATCCGCGATGGTCAACACATCGGCACACGCGAAGCCGAAGGCATGAGCGAGGATGACATCATCACCATGATGGTGGGCCGCGAACTGACGGCGCTCTACCCGAATGAACCTCACACAACGGGTGATGAAGTGTTACGCGTAGAAAACCTGACCGCGTGGCACCCGGTAAATCGCCATATCAAACGCGTAAACAACATCTCCTTTTCCCTGCACCGGGGTGAAATTCTCGGTGTTGCCGGGCTCGTCGGCGCCGGACGTACTGAAGCCGTGCAGTGCCTGTTCGGCGTCTGGCCAGGGCGCTGGGAAGGCACGGTTTATATTGATGGCAAGCCGGTGAAAATCCACAACTGCCAGCAGGCAATTGCCCACGGAATTGCCATGGTGCCGGAAGACCGCAAAAAAGACGGCATCGTGCCGGTGATGGCGGTGGGTAAAAACATCACGCTCGCGGCACTCGATCAGTTCTCCGGCGCGCTGAGCAGCCTTGATGATGCCGCAGAGCAGCAGTGCATTTTGCAATCTCTCGCCCGCCTCAAAGTGAAAACATCCTCACCGGAACTGGCCATTGGACGCCTGAGCGGAGGCAACCAGCAAAAAGCCATTCTGGCGCGCTGTCTGCTCCTCAATCCACGCATCTTGATCCTGGATGAGCCGACGCGCGGCATTGATATCGGTGCAAAGTACGAAATCTACAAACTGATTAATCAGCTTGTACAGCAAGGGATCGCCGTCATTGTCATCTCCTCTGAATTACCCGAAGTGCTCGGCCTGAGCGACCGTGTGCTGGTCATGCACGAGGGCAAACTGAAAGCCAATCTGATTAACCAGAACCTGACGCAGGAGCAGGTGATGGAAGCCGCTTTAAGGAGCGAACGTCATGTCGAAAAGCAATCCGTCTGATATCAAAGTCGCTGTTCAGACGCCCGGCGCATTCGCGGGGTTAAAAGCGCTGAACCTGCAGGTATTCGTGATGATCGCGGCCATTATCGCCATCATGCTGTTTTTTACCTGGATGACCGATGGCTCCTACCTGAGCGCGCGTAACGTCTCTAACCTGCTGCGCCAGACTGCCATCACCGGCATTCTGGCTGTGGGCATGGTCTTCGTCATTATTTCGGCGGAAATCGACCTGTCGGTGGGGTCGATGATGGGCCTGCTCGGCGGCGTCGCGGCCATTTTTGACGTCTGGCTCGGCTGGCCGCTGCCGCTGACCGTGGCGGTGACGCTGATATTAGGTCTGGTGCTGGGTGCCTGGAATGGCTGGTGGGTTGCCTACCGGAAGGTCCCGTCGTTCATTGTTACTCTGGCAGGAATGCTGGCCTTCCGCGGCGTATTGATTGGCATCACCAACGGCACCACCGTCTCTCCCACCAGCGCCGCCATGTCACAGATTGGTCAGAGCTACCTCTCCGACAGCGTGGGCTTTACCATCGGCGTGGTCGGGCTGCTGGCGTTCGTGGCCTGGCAATGGCGTGGCCGTATGCGCCGTCAGTCGCTGGGGCTGGCCTCCTCCCCATCAACATCCGTGGTGGGACGTCAGGCACTGACTGCGGTGATCGTGCTCGGCGCGATTTGGCTCCTGAATGACTATCGCGGCGTGCCTACGCCAGTTCTCCTGCTGGCCCTCCTGCTGCTGGGCGGCATGTTTATGGCCACGCGCACCGCGTTTGGCCGCCGTATTTACGCCATCGGCGGTAACCTTGAGGCCGCCCGTCTGTCGGGCATTAACGTAGAGCGCACCAAACTGGCGGTCTTTGCCATTAACGGCCTGATGGTTGCTATCGCAGGGTTGATCCTCAGCTCGCGTCTCGGGGCGGGCTCCCCGTCTGCCGGGAACATTGCCGAGCTGGATGCTATCGCCGCCTGCGTCATTGGCGGTACCAGCCTCGCAGGCGGTGTCGGCAGCGTGGCGGGCGCGGTGATGGGGGCATTTATCATGGCTTCGTTGGATAACGGGATGAGTATGATGGACGTCCCGACGTTTTGGCAGTATATCGTCAAGGGGGCCATTCTTTTGCTGGCAGTCTGGATGGACTCTGCCACCAAGCGGCGTACCTGATAACCGTATTGTGACTTATTTGGGAAGCGAGCCATGTTTGAAAAGCGTCACCGCATTACGTTGTTATTCAATGCCAACAAAGCTTACGACCGACAGGTGGTAGAGGGCGTTGGTGAATATTTGCAGGCGTCGCAATCTGAGTGGGATATCTTTATCGAAGAGGATTTCCGCACCCGACTCGAGAACATCAAAGACTGGCTGGGCGATGGCATCATCGCTGACTATGACGACCCGGTCATTGAGCAGTTACTGACTGACGTCGACGTCCCGATTGTGGGCGTCGGCGGCTCTTACCATTCGCCCGAGCACTATCCTCCCGTCCACTATATCGCCACCGATAACCATGCGCTGGTCGAAAGCGCGTTTCTGCATTTAAAGGAGAAAGGCGTCCATCGCTTTGCGTTCTATGGTTTACCAGCCTCCAGCGGCAAGCGCTGGGCCGTTGAGCGCGAACACGCCTTTTGTCAGCTTGTCGCCCAGGAGAAGTACCGCGGCGTGGTCTATCAGGGGCTGGAAACCGCACCGGAAAACTGGCAGCACGCGCAAAACCGTCTGGCTGACTGGCTGCAGACGCTGCCGCCGCAAACCGGCATTATTGCCGTGACGGACGCTCGCGCGCGTCACGTATTGCAGGTCTGCGAGCATTTGCACATTCCGGTGCCGGAGAAGCTGTGCGTGATTGGCATCGATAACGAAGAGCTGACCCGCTACCTTTCTCGCGTGGCCCTTTCCTCAGTGGCGCAGGGCACCCGACAGATGGGGTATCAGGCCGCAAAATTACTGCATCGTCTGCTGGATAACGAATCCCTGCCGCTTCAGCGCCTGCTGGTTCCCCCGGTCCGCGTGGTAGAACGTCGCTCAACGGATTACCGCTCCTTAAACGACCCGGCAGTCATTCAGGCGATGCACTTTATCCGCAACCACGCCTGCAAAGGTATCAAGGTCGATCAGGTGCTGGATTCCGTGGGTATTTCCCGTTCAAATCTGGAGAAGCGTTTTAAAGAGGAAGTGGGCGAAACCATTCATGCGGTCATTCACGCAGAGAAGCTGGAGAAAGCGCGCAGTTTGCTCATCTCCACGTCGCTGTCGATCAACGAAATCTCGCAGATGTGCGGCTATCCGTCGCTGCAGTATTTTTATTCGGTGTTCCGTAAAGAGTATGACAACACACCGAAAGAGTATCGGGAACGCCACAGCGAAGTCATGATGTAGAAAAGAAAACGCCTTCCAGTGGAAGGCGTTATTGGGATTACATATGGGCGGCGATAAGTCGCTGGTTATCCTGGTACATCGCAAACAGATAGTTGTTATAGCGCTGACCCTGGGTGGAATAACCTTTCAGCTTGTGGATCATCGTACTGGCCGTTACTTCCTGATCCGCTTTACGCAGCTGTGCGCGTGACTTACGGAACGACGAGTAGGCCGGATGGGTGTTCAGGTTTACCACATAGGCATTTACTGAGTCTTTCACCGATTCAAACTGCGAGTAGCCCTTCACCTTGCCCGGCGCATTTTTACAACGCCCCTTCACACACTTCATGCCGAAGAGGTTGTTGTTGTTGCGTGCCAGCTTCGAGGTGCCCCAGCCACTTTCGGCTGCAGCCATTGTCGCAACCATGCTGCCCGGGATGATGTCGACACGCTCAAGGAGCGAGTTCCACGGCACACGACGGGTGTTACCGTTCCAGCTTACCTTGTAGCGCTTTGCGATATCTTTCAGGCGCGCGCGCTCGGACGGCGTCCAGCGGCTATCGTACTGTTTGGCGATCAACCAGTTACGATCTGCCGTAATCGCGGCGTTTTGACTTGTGATGTAAGGCATTACTGTCCGGAGAAACGCTTTTTTCCTTGGTGTTCCGGAAGGGTATTTTCGCAAATCAGGAAGTGAACTACTCTTTGCACTATTGCGAGAATACTCTTGTTTACTGCTAACCTTACTGCTTGTCGTCTTTATTACGTGGGCTTTCTTACTCGTTGTATCCGTGTGCGTCTTTGCAAGCACCCCACCCGAAAATGTCGTGGTGAGTAACATGAGTATCGCGGCCCCATATCGTCGAATGGGAGTCGATATCATTAGGTCTCCTGGTCGGATATAAACATTCCAACACCTTATTTTTTTCACAAATTTGAGAGCGGAATCTCAAATCATATCAAAAATAGACTTCAAGAGCACGTATAGAAATAGTCCAATTCCGAAATTATGTCACCTGAAACGTGCTCACTTAAGCATCAATTCTGAAAATTTGTGTGCGATCTCGCAGATAACTGCCTAATTTTGCGCGGGATCACTCATCCTCTCGCGTCATCCTTGCAGAAAGCGCCGGGGGATGAGTTTTTACGCCTCACCTGATGGCACACTGGTCAAAAATGCCGCGACAGGAAGATGGAATGAAACGCACCGCCGTAGCTTTTCTGATGTTACCCGCACTGGCACACGCTGACTGGTCATCGCCGGGATTTAACGCGTTCAGCGCCGAAGGCACCGGAATATTCACCAGCCAGGCAAAGCTTGCGAAGGGTACGCGTCCTTTAACAGTGAGTTTTGACAACACGTGCTGGCAGCCAACAGAAGCGATAAAACTCAACGAGATGCTGTCGCTCAAACCGTGTGACGGCACGCCGCCGCAGTGGCGTCTGTTCCGCGACGGAGAGTACCAGATGCGTGTCGATACCCGTTCCGGCACGCCAACCCTGATGCTGACCATCAAGAGCGCAGCAGAACAACCGGTGGCAAACGTTATCCGCCAGTGCCCAAAATGGGATGGAAAACCCCTGACGCTGGAGGTGGGAAACACCTTCCCGGAAGGCTCCGTGGTGCGAGATTTCTACAGCAAACAAACCGCGACGGTGCAGCAGGGAAAAATTACCCTTCAGCCTGCCGCCAACAGCAACGGCCTGCTGCTGCTTGAGCGCGCCGAAACCGACAAACCCGCGCCGTTTAGCTGGCAAAACGCTACGGTCTATTTCGTGCTGACCGACCGCTTCGTGAATGGTGACCCCACGAATGACAATAGCTATGGCCGCCACAAAGACGGCATGCAGGAGATTGGCACTTTCCACGGCGGCGATCTGAAAGGGCTTGCGAGCAAGCTTGATTATCTGCAGCAACTAGGGGTAAACGCGCTCTGGATAAGCTCCCCGCTGGAGCAGATCCATGGCTGGGTCGGCGGTGGCACCAAAGGGGATTTCCCCCACTATGCCTACCATGGCTACTACACGCAGGACTGGACCAGGCTTGATGCCAACATGGGCACCGAAGATGATTTACGTCATCTCGTCGATGAAGCGCACAAGCGCGGCATCCGCATTCTGTTCGATATCGTCATGAACCATGTGGGCTACGCAACGCTTGCCGACATGCAGGAGTACCAGTTTGGCGCACTCTATCTGCAAGGTGATGAACTGAAGAAGACGCTGGGTGAACGCTGGACCGACTGGAAGCCGGGCACGGGACAAAGCTGGCACAGCTTTAATGATTACATCAACTTCAGCGATAAAGCCGCATGGGAAAAATGGTGGGGTAAAAAATGGATCCGCACCGATATTGGCGATTACGACAATCCGGGCTTTGATGACCTGACCATGTCGCTGGCGTTTTTACCCGACCTGAAAACGGAATCCACCACGCCGTCCGGTTTGCCAAACTTCTATCAGCACAAGCCCGATACCCAGGCAAAAGCTATCCCGGGATACACCCCGCGCGATTACCTGACCCACTGGCTCAGCCAGTGGGTACGCGAGTATGGCATTGACGGTTTCCGTGTTGATACGGCGAAACACGTGGAGCTGGCGGCCTGGCAACAGTTGAAGGACCAGGCAAGCCAGGCGCTGGCGGCCTGGAAAGGTGCTCACCCGGACAAAAAACTCGACAATGCGCCGTTCTGGATGACGGGTGAATCCTGGGGCCACGGGGTCATGCAGAGCGATTATTACCGCCACGGCTTCGATGCGATGATTAACTTCGATTATCAGGAGCAGGCGGCAAAAGCGGTGAACTGCCTGGCCGATATCGATCTGACCTGGCAGCAGATGGCGGAAAAACTGCAAAGCTTTAACGTCCTGAGCTATCTCTCTTCGCATGACACCCGCCTGTTCCGCGAAGGGGGCCAGCGCGCGGCAGAACTGCTGCTGTTAGCGCCAGGCAGCGTACAAATCTATTATGGGGATGAATCAGAGCGTCCGTTCGGGCCGACGGGTTCCGACCCTCTGCAGGGAACACGCTCGGATATGAACTGGCAGGATGTGACGGGCAAACAGGCGTTAACCGTCGCCCACTGGCAAACGCTGGGTCAGTTCCGCGCCCGCCATCCGGCGATAGGTGAAGGCAAGCAAACCACGCTTTCGCTGAAAGAGGGGTATGGATTCGTACGTGAACATGATGGCGATAAAGTGATGGTCGTTTGGGCGGGGAACCAATAGCCCCCTCATCGCGGTTTTCTCCCTCTCCCTTAGGGAGAGGGCCGGGGTGAGGGGCACTCACCAGAACTATTCACTACAAAAATCCACATCCACCACATAAAACCACAAATCCGACCACACCAGCCGATTTGCACCCGCACGGTGCTAGCGTTATGGTTACCCACTTTCAAAACAAGCTCGACAGATCACCTGCTATGACGTTTTCACTTTTCGGCGACAAATTTACCCGCCATTCAGGCATTACCCGCCTGATGGAGGACCTCAACGACGGGCTGCGCACACCGGGCGCCATCATGCTCGGCGGCGGAAACCCGGCTCAAATCCCGGAGATGAATACCTATTTCCAGACGCTGCTCGCTCAGATGCTGGAAAACGGCAAAGCAACCGATGCGCTTTGCAATTACGACGGCCCTCAGGGTAAAACCGAACTGCTGAAACTCCTCGCCGACATGCTGCGTGAAGAGCTGGGTTGGGATATCGAACCGCAGAATATTGCACTGACAAACGGCAGTCAGAGCGCGTTTTTCTACTTGTTTAACCTTTTCGCAGGACGTCGCGCCGACGGCACCACCAAAAAAGTACTGTTCCCGCTGGCACCGGAGTATATCGGCTACGCCGATTCTGGTCTGGAAGAGGATCTGTTCGTCTCCGCGCGCCCGAATATTGAGCTGCTGCCGGAAGGTCAGTTCAAATACCACGTCGATTTTGAACATCTGCACATTGGTGAAGAGACGGGCATGATCTGCGTATCACGTCCAACCAACCCAACGGGCAACGTCATCACCGACGACGAGCTGATGAAACTGGATGCGCTGGCAAATCAGCATGGCATCCCGCTGGTGATCGATAACGCCTATGGCGTGCCGTTCCCGGGTATTATCTTCAGCGAAGCACGCCCGCTGTGGAACCCGAACATCGTCCTGTGTATGAGCCTCTCCAAGCTCGGCCTGCCGGGCAGCCGCTGCGGGATCATCGTCGCCAATGAAAAAATCATCACCGCCATTACCAACATGAACGGCATTATCAGCCTTTCTCCTGGCGGTATTGGCCCGGCGATGATGTGCGAAATGATTAAACGCAACGATCTGCTGCGCCTGTCTAATGACGTGATTAAGCCGTTCTATTATCAGCGCGTTCAGGAGACGATTGCCATACTTCGCCGCTATTTACCGGAAGAACGCTGCCTGATCCACAAACCTGAAGGGGCGATTTTCCTGTGGTTGTGGTTTAAAGATCTGCCGATCACCACCGAGCTGCTTTACCAGCGCCTGAAGAAGCGAGGCGTATTGATGGTGCCGGGTGATTACTTCTTCCCGGGGCTGGACAAGCCGTGGCCGCATACGCATCAATGTATGCGCATGAACTACGTGCCCGATCCGGAAAAAATCGAAGCCGGAGTGAAAATTCTCGTCGAAGAGATCGAATTCGCCTGGCGCGAAGACGTCCAGTAAGAACCTACGCCAGATGACGCAACCGCTCGGTGCGTAATCTGGCGGGATCGACACAGCTCAGCGCGTGGGTCGGACAGGCTTCCACACAGGCCGGTCCGTCCGCGCGGTGCGCGCATAAATCGCATTTCAGCGCCTGAAGCGTATCTCCTGCCCACTGCACCTGCATCGCCCCAAACGGGCACGCCACCATACAGCGTTTACACCCAATACACCGTGCCTGCTCAACCTGCCAGGCTCCCTCGCCACGGCGAATCGCCTGCGTCGGGCAGACATTCGCGCAAGGGGCATCTTCACACTGATGGCAACCCACCGCCGTGGTGAAAGCGTCCCCTTTGACTACCCGAATGCGGGGCGTAAAGGCGTCTGTTGAGATGGCGTCCTGATGCGACACGACACACGCCACTTCGCAGGTGCGACAGCCGATGCATTTTGCCGAATCCGCCATGATGAACCGGTTCATCTGTTATCCCTCGCGCACGTTAAAACCCAGCTCTCTGGAGATCGCGTCCGCCGTTTCACGCAGAGGTGTAAGCAGATTTTTTTCGCCAATCTGCTTCATGCGGGAGGTCGACAGCGAAATTGAGATCGCATACGGCACGCGGCCATGAATATCAAACACCGGCACCGCGATACAGGAGACCCCCAGCTCGTTCTCTTCTTTGTCCATCGCCATGCTGTGCTCGCGGATTTCCGCCAGCTCGTCATACATCGCGCTCAGTTCAGTGATGGTGTTGCGGGTCAGCGGCTGGATCTGATCCCGGTGGCTTTCCCAGTAGCTCGCCACATAGTTCTGGTGACCGAATGCCATGTAGATCTTGCCCATTGCCGAGCAGTAAAGCGGCATATGCTGGCCGATATAGGCGCGCGTGCGCAGCATACCGGTGGTCGGCTCAAGCTTATAAATCAGGATCGCGTGATCGTCTTCGCGGCTGGAGAAGTTCACCGTCTCGCCGGTGGCGATATTCAGCGACTCAAGATGCGGAGCAGCCACGTGGATGATATTCAGCGACGACAGCGCCTTTTGCCCGACGGCGATAAATTTGGTGGTCAGACGATAGCTGCCCGCCGCCGGTGCCGGGGTGACGTACCCGCACGACTGCAATCCCTGCAGTAACCGGTGCACGGTGCTCTTATTCAGCCCGGCCAGTTCCGATAAATGGGCCAGAGGACAGCCGTTCGGATAGTTACTGAGGATCTCAATCAGCATCAGACCGCGAAACAAGCTCTGGCTACCTGCTGGCCTCTCTTTTTCTTGCGTCATGTCGCTCTCTTTCATGCTCATCCCATGGCTCCTTTTTATCGCGCCCTGATGGTAGCGCAAAGTGTGGTTCAGTTCACGATCTCAACAGAAAAAACACAACCATTTGATTTTAATCGATTTTGAAAATCATGAATGTCGTTGATCTGGCAAAATTTGATCGCTATATTTGAAATCAGATTTCGCATAGTGAAATTTAGCGATAAAAAAGCACTCGCACTTGCCCCTACGAAGAACAGGAGAACAGGGATGAAAGTGACATTCGAAGAGTTGAAAGCAGCGTTCAATCGGGTTCTGCTCGATCGCGGTGTAAAAGCAGAAACGGCGGATGCCTGCGCGGAGATGTTTGCCCGCACCACGGAATCTGGCGTCTATTCCCACGGCGTGAACCGCTTCCCGCGTTTTATTCAGCAACTGGACGCGGGCGACATCATTCCTGATGCCCAGCCAAAACGGGTGACCACATTAGGGGCCATCGAACAGTGGGATGCCCAACGCGCCATCGGTAACCTGACGGCGAAAAAAATGATGGATCGCGCCACCGAACTGGCCTCCGATCACGGTATCGGTCTGGTTGCGCTGCGTAACGCTAACCACTGGATGCGCGGAGGGAGCTATGGCTGGCAAGCCGCAGAGAAGGGCTACATCGGGATCTGCTGGACCAACTCCATTGCGGTGATGCCCGCGTGGGGGTCAAAAGAATGTTGCATCGGCACCAACCCGCTGATCGTGGCGATCCCCTCCTCCCCAATCACCATGGTCGATATGTCGATGTCAATGTTCTCCTACGGCATGCTGGAAGTGAACCGACTGGCCGGACGCACGTTACCGGTCGACGGCGGATTCGACGACGAGGGCAATCTGACCAAAGAGCCTGGCGTGATTGAGAAAAACCGCCGTATTCTGCCGATGGGCTACTGGAAAGGTTCCGGCTTATCGATTGTGCTCGACATGATCGCCACCCTGCTCTCTAACGGCTCCTCCGTGGCGGAAGTTACCCAGGACAACAGCGACGAGTATGGTGTGTCGCAGATCTTTATCGCCATCGAGGTCGACCGCCTGATCGACGGCCCAACCCGCGATGCCAAACTGCAGCGTATTATGGACTTCATCACCACCGCCGAGCGGGCAGACGAAAAGGTCGCTGTCCGTCTGCCGGGGCATGAATTTACGCGACTGCTTGAAGAGAACCGCCGCAACGGCATCACCATTGATGACAGCGTGTGGGCGAAAATCCAGGCGCTGTAAGGAGTGGGCCATGATATTCGGACATATTTCACAGCCAAATCCGTGTCGCCTGCCGCGGGCGATTGAAAAAGCGTTAGATTTTCTGCGTACCACGGATTTCAGCATGCTAAAGCCGGGTGTCGTTGAAATTGAGGGACACAACATCTTTGCCCAGGTGCTTGATCTCACCACCCGGGAACAGCACGAAAATCGCCCCGAAGTGCATCGCCGCTATCTTGATATTCAATTTCTGGCGTGGGGTGAAGAAAAAATCGGTATTGCTATCGATACCGGAAATAACAACATCAGCGAATCATTACTGGAACAACGGGATATTATTTTTTATCACAACAGTGAAAATGAATCGTTTATCGAAATGATACCCGGCAGTTACGCCATATTTTTCCCGCAGGATGTACACCGTCCTGCCTGTATTAAAAACAAGGAAACTGCAATTCGCAAAATTGTGGTGAAAGTGGCAATCAGCGAATTAGATTAATTTTCTGATATACCCTAAATAATTCGAGTTGCAGGAAGGCGGCAAGAGAGTGAATCTCCAGGAGCTTACATAAGTAAGTGACTGGGGTGAACGAGCGCAGCCAACGCACATGCAACTTGAAGTATGACGGGTATAAATACAGGAACGCGAAATGACCAACACCGGTTTTATTATTGGTGCGTACCCCTGCGCACCCTCGTTTCACCAGAAAGGGGAACAAGAAGAACAAACCTTCTGGCGGGAACTTTCTGACACGCCACACATTCGCGGGCTGGAACAACCCTGCCTTGAACATCTCCATCCTTATGGGGATGAATGGCTGTTCCGCCATACGCCGGGTGAATGGCAAATCGTGGTGACCGCCGTGATGGAAACCATGCGCCGCCGCGGCACAAACGGTGCGTTTGGCCTGGCCTCCGCTGATGAAGATCAGCGTAAAGCCAGCGTCGAATTTTACCGCCATCTGTGCCAGAAAATTGCTGCCGTTAACGCCCGTTTTCCTGGAAAGGTGATCGCTCTGGAAATGCAGGCCGCACCGCAGGCGGGCAATGCTTCAGTCGAGCAGGCTATCGAGGCGTTCGCCCGTTCCATTCGTGAAATCGCGGGCTGGGACTGGTCCTGCGATCTGGTGCTTGAACACTGCGATGCCATGACCGGTCCCGCACCGCGTAAGGGATTTTTACCCTTAGAGCAGGTGCTGGAGGTGATATAAGAGACAGATATCAGCATCTGTATTAACTGGGCGCGCTCAGCCATTGAAGGGCGCAACACCACGCTTCCGGTTGAGCACGTTCAGACCGCCCTTCAGGCCGGAAAACTGGCCGCGCTGATGTTCTCCGGCACCACCATCCGCGGAGAGTACGGTGAATGGCAGGATCTGCACGCACCGTTTTCATCGTACTGTGCCGACAGTTTGCTGACCACTGAACATGCAAAAGCACTCTTTACTGCGGCGAGCGCCGCAACATTGAAATTTTCCGGTATTAAATTACTGGAAATAAATGCTAATGCTGATATCAGCCATCGCATCGCTATTTTGCGAGACGGCATTAGCCAAATGAAAAAAGCAACGCAATAACAATAAAAAAATCTTATTCCGGTTACCTACACTGAGATATTAAATATGAATACGTCTACTCAAGCTCTACATGCGGACATTCCGCGCCAGCGCTGGCTAAGAATTATTCCCCCGATTCTTATCGCCTGCATTATTTCTTATATGGACCGTGTGAATATTGCTTTTGCCATGCCCGGCGGTATGGATGAAGAGTTAGGTATTTCTGCCACCATGGCAGGCCTGGCGGGTGGGATCTTCTTTATTGGCTATCTGTTTTTGCAGGTGCCTGGCGGCAAGATTGCCGTTCATGGCAGCGGGAAGAAATTTATCGGCTGGTCGCTGGTCGCCTGGGCGGTGATTTCGGTCCTGACCGGGCTCGTCACCAGTCAGTATCAACTGCTGGTGCTGCGTTTCTTACTCGGGGTAGCAGAAGGTGGGATGCTGCCGGTTGTGCTGACGATGATCAGTAACTGGTTCCCTGACGCTGAACGCGGTCGTGCCAATGCGATTGTAATTATGTTCGTCCCCATTGCCGGGATCATCACCGCGCCCCTGTCGGGCTGGATTATTACCGCACTCGACTGGCGCTGGTTGTTCATCATTGAAGGGCTGATGTCCATCTTTGTACTGGTGCTGTGGGCCTTCACGGTGTACGACCGCCCGCAGGAAGCACGCTGGATTTCTGAAGCGGAAAAAAACTATCTGGTCAAAACCCTGGCCGCAGAACAGCAGGCCATTGCCGGTAAAGAGGTGAAAAACGCCTCGCTGAGCGCGGTGCTGTCCGACAAAACCATGTGGCAGCTGATTGCCCTGAACTTCTTCTACCAGACCGGCATTTACGGTTACACCCTCTGGCTACCCACCATTCTCAAAGAGCTCACGCACACCAGCATCGGCCAGGTAGGCGTGCTCGCGATCCTGCCTTATATCGGGGCCATTGCGGGTATGTTCCTCTTCTCTTCGCTCTCTGACCGTACCGGTAAACGCAAGCTGTTTGTCTCCCTGCCGCTGATTGGTTTTGCGCTCTGCATGTTCCTCTCCGTGGCGCTGAAAGAGCATACCTGGCTGGCCTACGCCGCACTGGTGGGGTGTGGGTTCTTCCTGCAGTCGGCGGCGGGCGTGTTCTGGACCATTCCGGCACGCCTGTTCAGCGCGGAGATGGCAGGCGGTGCGCGGGGTGTGATTAACGCCCTGGGTAACCTCGGCGGGTTCTGTGGCCCTTATGCGGTCGGCGTGCTGATCACCTTGTACAGCAAAGATGCGGGAGTTTACTGCCTGGCGGTGTCACTGGCACTGGCCTCTCTACTGGCCCTGCTGCTACCGGCGAAGTGCGATGCCGGTGCGGAGCCTAACCCTACGGTGAATCCGCATAAGCGTGCGGCCTGATGCCCTCACCCCAGCCCTCTCCCACAGGGAGAGGGAGCAAGACGAGAACCCCCGCCCTCTCCCACGGGGAGAGGAAGCAAGACGAGAGAGTCAAAGATGAGTGAAAAAGAACCCTTCTGGCTGGGTATCGATTGTGGCGGTACTTATCTGAAAGCCGGTTTATATACCCGCGAGGGAAAAGAGGTCTGTATTGAACGCCGCACGGTTGCCACGCTCAGCCCGCGAGCAGGCTATGCGGAGCGGGACATGAACCAGCTGTGGCAGCAGTGTCACACCACCGTCGCTCTTCTGCTCAACAACGCCCGGGTTAGCGGCGAGCAGATCAAAGGCGTGGGCATTTCAGCGCAGGGCAAGGGGCTGTTTCTTCTCGATAAACAGGATCGTCCCCTGGGCAATGCGATGCTCTCCTCAGACCGTCGGGCACTGGACATCGTGCAGCGCTGGCAGCAGGACGGTATTCCCGAAAAACTCTATCCGCACACGCGACAGACGCTCTGGACCGGGCATCCGGCCTCTCTTCTGCGCTGGGTCAAAGAGAATGAGCCACAACGCTATCAGCAGATTGGCTGCGTGATGATGGCACACGACTACCTGCGCTGGTGCCTCACCGGCGTAAAAGGCTGCGAAGAGAGCAACATCTCTGAATCCAATCTCTACAACATGAACACCGGCCAGTACGATCCGCAGCTCACGCGCTGGCTGGGTATCAGTGAAATCGACAACGCTCTGCCGCCCGTTGTCGGTTCAGCAGAAATCTGCGGGGAAATCACCGCTCAGGCTGCCGCACTTACCGGTCTCGCGGCGGGAACCCCCGTCGTTGGAGGGCTGTTTGATGTGGTTTCCACCGCGATCTGTGCCGGACTGCACGACGAACATACGCTGAACGCCGTCATGGGCACCTGGGCCGTCACCAGCGGGATTGCCAATGCGCTTCGGGACGACGAACCGCATCCCTATGTCTATGGGCGTTACGTCCACCCGCAGCAGTACATTGTCCACGAAGCCAGCCCCACCTCTTCCGGCAACCTTGAGTGGTTGACCGCCCAGTGGGGAGAAATGTCTTTCAGTGAGATCAACCGCGCCGTGGCCAGCCTGCCGAAAGCCGAAAGCGATCTGTTCTTTCTGCCGTTTCTCTATGGCAGCAACGCCGGGCTGGAGATGACGAGCGGCTTCTACGGCATGCAGGCGCTGCACACTCGCGCGCATCTTTTACAGGCAGTTTACGAAGGCGTGGTGTTCAGCCATATGACCCATCTAAACCGCATGCTCGAACGCTTTACCGACGTACAGGCACTGCGCGTCACCGGCGGCCCGACCCACTCTGACGTATGGATGCAGATGCTGGCGGATGTCAGCGGTCTGGCGATTGCGCTGCCGCAGGTGGAAGAAACTGGCTGTTCCGGCGCGGCGCTGGCCGCCCTGGTTGGCACCGGCGTTTATCCCGATTTTTACGCAGCGCAGCACGCGCTCAGACACGACATTCGGGTCATTGAACCCGACATGCACGCCCATGCGGCCTATCAGCGCAAGTATCAGCGCTACCAGTTACTGATTTCAGCACTACAGGGTTATCACGCCCGTGTTAAGGAGCACGACCTATGAGCCGACCATTACTGCAGCTGGCGCTCGACCACACCTCACTTCAGGCTGCCCAGCGCGATGTCGCCAGGCTTTCCGATCACGTCGATATTATCGAAGCGGGCACCATTTTATGTCTGACCGAAGGGCTTAACGCCGTGCGTGCGCTGCGCGAGCAGTGTCCAGGGAAAACCCTCGTGGCGGACTGGAAGGTGGCCGACGCCGGAGAAACGCTGGCAGAGCAGGCGTTTGGCGCAGGCGCGAACTGGATGACCATCATCTGCGCCGCGCCGCTGGCCACGGTTGAAAAAGGTCACGCGGTGGCGATGCGCTGCGGTGGGGAAATTCAGATGGAGCTGTTTGGCAGCTGGACGCTGGATGATGCCCGCGCCTGGCACCGCATCGGCGTGAAGCAGGCCATCTACCACCGGGGACGCGACGCGCAGGCCAGCGGCCAGCAGTGGGGTGAGGCAGATCTCGCCCGAATGAAAGCGCTCTCCGACATTGGTTTGCAGCTGTCCGTCACCGGCGGCATCACCCCGGCCGACCTGCCGCTGTTTAAGCAGATCAACGTCAAAGCCTTTATCGCCGGTCGCGCACTGGCAGGCGCTGCCAATCCACCGCAGGTGGCCGAGGCCTTCCATTCGCAAATCCGTGACATCTGGGGAGCGTAATCATGCGTCAGCATCCGTTAGGTATTTACGAAAAAGCGCTGCCGAAATCCCTCACCTGGCCGGAGCGCCTGGTGCTGGCAAAAAGCTGTGGCTTTGATTTTGTTGAAATGTCGGTAGATGAAACGGACGAACGCCTGTCACGCCTGGCGTGGAGCACCACACAGCGTGCATCGCTGGTGGAAGCGATGCTGGAGACCGGTGTGTCGATCCCCTCCATGTGCCTGTCTGCCCACCGCCGCTTCCCGTTTGGCAGCCGGGACGAAACCGTGCGCGCCCGCGCCCGGGAGATCATGTCCAGCGCCATTAAACTGGCGCGTGATTTGGGTATTCGCACCATCCAGCTGGCCGGGTATGACGTGTATTACGAAGAGCATGATGAAGGCACCCGGCAACGCTTCGCCGAAGGGCTGGCATGGGCAGTCGAGCAGGCCGCCGCCGCACAGGTGATGGTGGCCGTTGAGATCATGGACACCGCGTTTATGAACTCCATCAGCAAATGGAAAAAGTGGGACGAGATGCTGGCCTCGCCGTGGTTTAGCGTTTACCCGGATGTCGGCAACCTCAGCGCGTGGGGTAACGATGTGGCCGCCGAACTGACGCTGGGCATTGACCGCATCGCGGCAATTCACCTGAAAGATACCCAGCCCGTCACGGCACAAAGCCCAGGACAGTTCCGCGACGTGCCCTTTGGCGAGGGCTGCGTCGATTTCGTTGGCGTGTTTAACACGCTCAATAAGCTGAACTACCGCGGCGCGTTTCTGATTGAAATGTGGACCGAAAAAGCAAAAGAGCCGGTGCTGGAGATTATCCAGGCGCGCCGCTGGATTGAAGCCCGTATGCAGGAAGGAGGCATGACATGTTAGAACAACTCAAAGCCGAGGTGCTGGCAGCCAACCTGGCACTGCCCGCCCACCAGCTGGTGACCTTCACCTGGGGTAACGTCAGCGCGGTGGATCGCGACAGCGGTCTGATGGTGATCAAACCGTCCGGCGTGGAGTATGACGTGATGACGGTGGAAGATATGGTGGTGGTGAATATCGCCACCGGTGAGGTGGTCGAGGGCAGCATGAAACCGTCGTCAGACACGCCTACCCATCTTGCGCTGTACCGTCGCTACCCGGACATTGGCGGCATCGTCCATACCCATTCCCGCCATGCCACCATCTGGTCTCAGGCAGGTCAGGATCTGCCTGCATGGGGCACGACGCACGCGGACTACTTCTACGGCGCGATCCCCTGCACGCGGCGGATGACCACGGCGGAGATCGCAGGAGACTACGAGTATCAGACCGGTGAAGTGATCATCAAAACCTTTGAAGAGCGCGACATCAGCCCCATGCAGATCCCGGCAGTGCTGGTGCACTCCCACGGACCGTTCGCCTGGGGTAAAGATGCCGCCGATGCGGTACACAACGCCGTGGTGCTGGAAGAGTGCGCGTACATGGGCCTGTTTTCGCGCCAGCTTGCGCCCCAGCTTCCGGTTATGCAGCAGGAACTGCTCGACAAACATTATCTGCGCAAGCACGGTGCGCATGCCTATTACGGGCAGTGATCAACCGGAATTAATGTGTTCCTTACAGTACCGCCGTTTCCAGACGGCGGGTGTTAACCCGGTATGCTTCGAAAATATCTGCCGGAAATACCCCACGTCGTTAAAACCGCAGCGGGTGGCCACTTCCGTTAATGACGCTGAGTCATTCAGCAGCATTTTTTCTGCCGCCCTGACGCGCTGGCGATGAATCGCCTCCGTCAGGGTTAAATGAAATGTCCGACGAAACACGCGCCCGAGGTAATCGGCATTACAGTGCAGCGATTTTGCCAGCAGCGAGGTGGAGAGCGGTAAATGAAACTGCGTGCGAATAAGCTGTTTTGCCTTCCAGGCCAGTGCTGCACCAGCCTCATCGGGGCGGTCCTCATACCCTGCTGAGAGGGATATTTGCTGCAAAATCAGTAGCAAAAGCATTTCCAGCGCCACGCTGCGCTGTAATTTTTCCTGCTCGCTGAGGAACTGGCGAAAAAGCGCAATCACCGACGGGACATCCCTCACGCAGCAATGTTGTTCAATGGTCAGCGGAGAAGCCTCCGGCAAAGCAGAAGGCCCAGGTTTCACCTCAAAATGCAGCCAGTAGAATCGCAGATCGGCCGGAAAATCTTCTGTACCCACATGCCGCCGCTTCGGCCAGAGCAATAAACTCTCCCCCGCCTTCACCTCAAAAAGACGGTTCTCCTCCTGGATCGTTAATGTCCCCTTTTCGACGAAAATGATTTCCCACGACGTTAATTTACGCGCCGGGTGGCGACCCACACCCCGCGAAATAAACAATCCGCCGTTTTGCACTTTAATCGGAAGCGCTATGGATAATTCGAGCATGGATATTCACCATTCCGCTTTTATTGCCGCATTTAATTGACTTATCCATTGATTATTAACAATTAACGTTATAGCTGCCCGATCAAACTCACACTTTCTTCATCAGGTCGGAATCGTCATCTTTTTATACTTTTCCCTTCCCTTGTTGCCCTTTGCGTTCAGTGCAGAATGAATGAGGTACCTTGCACAAATACGATAAAAATCGATTACCGAGGAGTTATCTCATGACTTCCACACCGATTACCGAGTCTGACGTTGCACAACGGGTGAGAGAAGAACGTTTGTCCGTTCGCGAGAAAATTGGCTACGGCCTGGGCGACGCGGGCGGCACGGTCATTACCTGTCTGATAATGAATTTCCTGACCTTTTTCTATACCGATATTTTTGGCCTGACCCCGGCGCTTGTCGGCACGCTGTTTATTGCCCTGCGCGTATTTGACGCGATTTCTGACCCTGTCATGGGCGTAATTGCTGACCGCACCCAAAGCCGATGGGGGCGCTTTCGTCCCTGGCAGCTGTGGGTGGCATTCCCTATTGGCATCATCGGCGTGCTGACCTTCACCGTACCTGAAGCCAGCATGGGCGTGAAAATTGCGTGGGCATTCGGCACCTACCTGCTGCTGTCCGTCGGCTATACCGCCATCAACGTGCCCTACTGCGCGCTGATCAACACCATGACCACCCGCCACAGCGAGGTCATTTCCTGCCAGTCATGGCGCTTTGTGCTGTGCGGCGTTGCGGGATTTTTGGTCTCCGTCGGCCTGCCGTGGCTGGTGGCAGCGCTGGGGCAAGGCAACGCCGCCCGGGGTTATCAGCTGGGCGTTGGCGTCCTGTGCACCCTCGCCGTGGTGATGTTTCTCTGCTGCTTCTTCTGGGTCCGTGAACGCGTCCCACTGGCGCTGATGGGTAAATTCACCCTGCGCGAACACCTGGCAGGGCTGCGTAAAAATGACCAGCTGCTGCTGATGCTGGTGATGTCGTTTTTGCTGATCAACGTCTTCAATATCCGTGGCGGCGGATACATGTACTTCATCACCTATGTGCTTCAGGGCAGCACCGCCTACACCTCGCTGTTTTTCACCATGGTGACCTTCGCAGCGATCCTCGGGGCGGTGATCGTCAGCCCCCTCTCTCGCCGTATTGATACGGTCAAACTCTACTACTACACCAACCTGGTGCTCGCCGCGATCGCGGCTGGCATGTGGTTCCTGCCCGGCGGCCCGGCGCATCAGACGCTCTGGCTGATCGTAATTCTGAGTAACGGCGTCATCCTGGGCTTTACCCTGCCGCTGCACTTCTCGCTGATGGCTTTTGCCGACGACTACGGCGAGTGGAAGACCGGCGTGCGATCGTCGGGCATGAACTTCGCCTTCAACCTGTTTTTCATCAAGCTGGCGTGGGCCTCCAGCGCCGGGATCATCAGCCTGGTGTTTATCGCCGTCGCCTATCAGCCGGGAGCGGGTAACCAGACGCCCGCCTCGCTGCAGGGCATTACCGCCATGGAGACGCTGCTCCCTGCCCTTTTCCACCTGCTGCTGGCGGTCTCAATCCGCTGGTGCAGACTCAACAATCCGATGATGTCGCGCATTGCCACCGATTTGCGCCAGCGTCATGTACCGTCCTGAGGAGAACGTGATGTCCATAATGGAAGCCGACCTGCATAACCTGAAAATCAACGATCCGTTTCTTGGCCAGTATCAGCGGCTGGTGCGTGATGTGGTCATCCCCTATCAGTGGGATGCGCTCAACGATCGCGTGGCAGAAGCCGAGCCCAGTCATGCCATCACCAACTTCCGCATTGCGGCAGGTCTTGAAGAAGGTGAGTTCTACGGCATGGTATTTCAGGACAGTGACGTGGCGAAATGGCTGGAAGCCGTGGCGTGGTCGCTGTGTCAGAAACCCGATGCTGAACTGGAAAAAACCGCCGATGAGGTGATTGAACTGATCGCCGCGGCGCAGTGTGAAGATGGTTATCTCAATACGTACTTCACCGTCAAAGCGCCCGACGAACGCTGGACAAATCTGGCCGAGTGCCACGAGCTTTACTGCGCCGGGCATATGATCGAAGCTGGCGTGGCGTATTTTCAGGGCACCGGAAAACGCCGACTGCTGGAGGTGGTGTGTAAACTGGCAGATCATATCGACACCGTTTTCGGCCCCCGGGAAGGCCAGCTTCACGGCTATCCGGGACACCCGGAAATCGAGCTGGCCCTGATGCGGCTGTACGACGTTACTGAGGAGCCACGCTACCTGAACCTGGTGAAATACTTCATCGAGGCGCGCGGTACGCAGCCTCACTTCTATGATATCGAATACGAGAAGCGCGGCAGAACATCGTACTGGCACACCTACGGCCCGGCATGGATGGTCAAGGACAAAGCTTACAGCCAGGCGCATCAACCGCTTGCTGAACAACAAACAGCGATTGGCCATGCGGTGCGTTTTGTCTACCTGATGGCGGGTATGGCACACCTGGCTCGTCTGAGCAAAGACGACGCAAAACGTCAGGACTGCTTACGCCTGTGGAACAACATGGCGCAGCGCCAGTTGTACATTACCGGCGGGATTGGTTCGCAAAGTAGCGGTGAAGCCTTCAGTAGCGATTACGATCTGCCCAACGATACGGTGTATGCCGAAAGCTGCGCCTCGATTGGCCTGATGATGTTTGCCCGTCGGATGCTGGAGATGGAAGCGGATAGCCGCTACGCCGACGTGATGGAGCGCGCCCTGTACAACACGGTGCTGGGCGGCATGGCGCTGGACGGTAAACATTTCTTCTATGTTAACCCGCTGGAAGTGCACCCCAGGACGCTGGCCTTTAACCACATCTATGACCACGTCAAACCGGTTCGTCAGCGCTGGTTCGGCTGCGCCTGTTGCCCGCCGAATATCGCCCGCGTGCTGACGTCGCTGGGGCATTACATTTACACCGTTCGCCCGGATGCGCTTTTCATTAATCTCTACGTAGGGAATGAGGTCACCATCCCTGTGGGCAATGAGACGCTTAAGCTGCGGATCAGCGGTAATTATCCGTGGCAGGAAGAGGTCAACATTGAGATCGTCTCGCCCGTACCGGTGACGCACACCCTGGCCCTGCGACTGCCGGACTGGTGCGCAAATCCTCACGTGTCGCTGAACGGAGAAGGCATGACGGGCGAGGTATCACGGGGCTATCTTCACCTCACCCGTCGCTGGCAGGAGGGCGATACGCTCACGCTAACCTTACCGATGCCGGTCCGCCGCGTGTACGGTCACCCACAGGTTCGTCAGCAGGCCGGAAAGGTCGCGCTGCAGCGCGGTCCGCTGGTCTACTGCCTGGAAGAAGCCGACAATGGCGCCAACCTGCATAATCTTGCCCTGCCTGCCAACAGTGAATTCCGGGTTTTCGAGGGTAAAGGAATTTTCGCTCATAAGATGCTGATTCAGGCGGAAGGTGTCACGCATGACGCCGCAGAAGCGGGATCGGAGGCGTTATGGCAGTACGACCGTCCTGCGGTGCAACGTCAACCCAAAACGTTGACCTTTATTCCGTGGTTTAGCTGGGCTAACCGGGGAGAAGGGGAAATGCGCATTTGGGTGGATGAGGGCTGAATATCTGCGGCCTGATGCCCTCACCCCAACCCTCTCCCACGGGAGAGGGATCGTTAAGGCAGCACGCGACGCGCTGCCTCAGCAAGAAAAGCGCTTCGGTTACTAAACTGCGGATGCTCATTCACAAAAGAATCAATTTTCACCAGCAATCGACGAGGCAGGGTGATATTGATACGCTCGGCCTTACCGTCGAATTGCTTCATATTGATATCTACAAGCAACCATTGTCCGCCGATAAAATCACCCGGTGTGGCTTCAAGATGTGCTTCAACATTGCCAGGGAGAGGTAACTCTTCATCCATTTCAAATAGCGCTTCGAAGTGAGCTGTCAGTGCATCACGTGCATCCTGAAAAGCATCATCCAGAGAATTGCCGGCAAAAAAACAACCAGGAACGTCAGGAAAAAAACCGCTGGCGCTACCGTCGGGATCAGAATGAATGTAAGCCGGATAAAACATAACTACTCCTGATATCAGTGTTTGATTCCCGCCTGCCGCCAGATTTGCGCGAGGGTGCCGGGTTTTATGTCCTTTTTGGGATGTGGAACGGTCACCAACCCCGCATGTACTGGGTGGCGAAACTGATGATGGCTTCCTTTCGTTCTTACACATTTCCAGCCATGCCTGACCAGAACAGTAATGACATCCGCACTTTTCACATTCCAATCCTTCCATGATTATACACATCATACACACCATCGCTACTGGTGCAGATGACAATAGACGAAAGGAAATGCAAACGCAGCCGGGTTTTGTCTGAACAGGAAGGAGCAACGCAAAAAGAAAGGCGGAACAGGTTAATTGCAGATCAAAATACAGGCGCTATCACAACGCCGGGTAAGGCGAAGCCGCCACCCGGCTTTACAGCATCAGAAGCGCCAGCTCAGCCCGGTCATCAGCGCGAAGCTGTCGTCGCGGTCGATCATCGGGCTGTTCTTCACGTCGTCAGGCAATACGGTATAAACCGCGCTGGCGTTAAGGAACAGGTTCTGGGTTAACTGATATTTTGCCGCCAGACCCACGTATGGCGTCCAGCTGTCACCGGCGGCGTATTCATTGAGACCTGAGCGGCGAGACTCGCTGCCGGAAACCCCGTAGTAGTAGTCGTTATAGCTCTCGTCACTGTAGAAAATGCCCACAGATGGCGTCAGCGTGAGGCGTTCCATGCGGATGGGGCGGAAGTAGGAAATCTCACCGACTACGCCACCGCTTTCATCCATCGCATCGCCGGAAACGGCCACTTTCAGCGAGCCCCAGTTTTCATGGCGGTAATAGGCGCCCCCCAGGAAAGCAGACGCTTTACGCTCATCCAGATGTTTCATCTGAGGGTCGTCGTTATCGTCGGGATCAAAATGCAGCGGCATCCACGACGCGGTCAGGCTAAATTCATTTTTTTCGTCTTTCCACAGGATCCATCCACCTGTGGTCTGGCGCACATAGAATCGGTCACCTTCATAGCTAATTAACGGAACCGCGGTGGTATTTTCATTATACCCTTTATAAGGTGACTCATTAAATACAGCCCCCGCGCCAAGTGAAAAGTCACCGGCCATTGCGGATGAGGTCGCAAATAACGTGGCAGCGATGAGTAAATTGTTTTTAATAGTCATTCCATGTAATCCATTTAAACGCCGAACAAGCGAGGCGAATAATAATGGTTACAAATTTGCGTATGCAACGCCGCTGTTTATATAATATTATATATAAAATCATATAGATGGGTGGGCATGATGAATAAATTACAACTAAAACCCCGTGAATTAAAAATAATTTCCGTCATCGCCGCCACCCACAGCATTGGCGACGCCGCCGCCCTGCTGGGCATGGCACAGGCCAACGTCAGTAAATATCTCTCTGATTTTGAAACACGAGTCGGTCTCAAGGTCTTTGAGCGCACCACTCGTCAGCTTGCGCTAACGCAGTTTGGTGAGGCCTTGCTTCCTTACGTGAACGCCACGCTGGATAAAAATAGTCAGCTTATTAATTTTATTGCCGATTATAAGCATGAAAAGCGTGGAAAGGTGACGATTTACGCCCCGACAGGCATCGTGACATATCTCTCTCGTCATGTGATCCACCAGATAAAAGACATTGGCGATATTCGTATTTCGCTGAAAACATACAATCTGGACCGCAATGAATTTTCTGAGGGGGTGACCTTTCCGGATGACTGCGATATTTTAATTACCTATGCTCAGCCGAAAGATGAAAGTCTGGTCGCAAGTGTATTAACCCAATATTCCGTTACCGCCTTCGCGACCGAAGAGTATTTAAATCAGCACCCGTTAAACGGCCCGGAAGATTTAATTCATCATTCCTGTATTTTAATCGACTCCATGCTGGTGGATGATGCTAACATCTGGCGGTTCCGCGTTCATGGCAGTGATGATGTACAGGATTACCGGGTTACCGGGAATTATATTTGCGACAATACACAAACTGCCCTGGAGCTGGCGAGGAATAATCTCGGTATCGTCTTTGCGCCGAAAGAGAGCCTGAGAAAAGAGTTAAAAAACGGTTCACTTGTTCCCTGCTTCCCGCATCAGGAAGAGTGGTGGCTGGATCTGACGGCCATCTTCCGCAAGCGTGAATACCAGCCATGGCGCGTGCAATATGTTCTGGATGGCGTCCTGAATAATCTTCGCCAGCAAATAGCTCAGGCCGCCCACGGACGGCCTGAGCTGGATGACTAGAACAGCCCCAGCGGTTTATCGGAGTAGCTGACCAGCAGGCATTTCGTCTGCTGATAATGCTCCAGCATCATTTTGTGCGTTTCACGCCCGATGCCTGACTGCTTATAGCCCCCAAAGGCCGCGTGCGCCGGGTAGGCGTGATAGCAGTTGGTCCATACGCGTCCGGCCTGGATCCCCCGGCCCATTTTATACGCCAGATTGCCGTTGCGGCTCCAGACGCCTGCCCCCAGGCCATACGGCGTATCGTTGGCAATCTCCAGCGCCTCCTCCATCGTTTTGAAGGTGGTCACGGCCAGCACCGGTCCAAAAATTTCCTCCTGGAAAACGCGCATATTGTTTTTGCCAGACAGAATGGTCGGCTCAAGGTAATACCCTTCCTGCAGATCGCCGCCGAGCACTTTACGGCGTCCACCGGTGAGGACATCCGCCCCTTCTTTTTTGCCGATATCAATGTAATTAAGGATGGTTTCCAGCTGTCCATGCGACACCTGCGCGCCCATCTGCGTCACGTTATCTAGCGGGTTACCGCTGCGGATCGACTCCACGCGGCGAATGGCCCGTTCCATAAAGCGATCATAGATGGACTCCTGCACCAGCGCGCGGCTTGGACAGGTGCAGACTTCGCCCTGGTTAAAGGCAAACAGCGCAAACCCTTCCAGCGCTTTATCGAAGAAGGCGTCCTCTTCCGCCATCACGTCCTCGAAGAAGATGTTCGGGGATTTTCCGCCCAGCTCCAGCGTCACCGGAATGATGTTCTGGGTGGCGTACTGCATGATCTGCTGACCCACTTCCGTCGAGCCGGTAAACGCCACTTTGGCGATGCGTTTTGAGGTCGCCAGATATTCCCCAATCTCCCCCCCGGCCCCGTTGACCACGTTAATCACCCCCGGGGGCAGCAGGTCACCGATAATGTCCATCAGCAGCAGTACTGAAAGCGGCGTTAAGCGGGCCGGTTTCAGCACAATGCAGTTCCCGGCCGCCAGCGCGGGCGCCATTTTCCAGCTCGCCATCAGCAGCGGGAAGTTCCACGGGATAATCTGCCCCACCACGCCCAGCGGCTCGTGGAAGTGATACGCCACGGTGTCGCTATCGACTTCACTGATTCCCCCCTCCTGAGCACGAATACAGGAGGCAAAATAGCGGAAGTGGTCAATCGCCAGCGGCACATCGGCCGCCATCGTTTCACGGATCGGCTTGCCGTTATCCCAGGTTTCTGCCGTCGCCAGCAGTTCAAGATTTTGCTCCATCCGGTCGGCAATTTTGAACAGGATCGCCGCCCTGTCCTGCACGGAAGTCTGTCCCCATTTATCTTTGGCTTTATGCGCCGCATCCAGCGCCAAATCGATATCGCGCTTGCCTGAGCTGGCTATCTCGCACAGCGGCTGGCCGGTGACGGGGGTCAGGTTGGAATAGTATTCGCCGTCGACGGGTGCCACCCAGTCGCCGCCAATAAAGTTGTCATAACGGGGTTTTAGCTTGAGAGGGAAACCGTACTCGCCTGGCTGAATGCGTGAAGAGGGAGGATTGTTTGTCATGACCGTCTCCTTGCTGTTGGTGTACAACAAGGGTAGTACCGGCTGGTGATTTTATCGCCAGCCGGGAGTGGTGTTTACGACAGGGGTCACGCTGTTTCTGGAAAGAGCAACGAATCCCGTAATAAATGGTCGTTACCGCGACGGCGGGTAAAACCGATGCGGTTGAAATATTCCAGGATCTGAATGGCAAGCTTTCGCCCCACGTTCAGACGATCGCGGAAATCAGCCGCACAGGTGGAGCCTCGCGCCTGATCCAGTTCGCGGATCAGGCTGGCAAACGCGACGATACGATCGTTGCGGTAATAACGATCTTTCACGATCGCAACGATGAGCCCCTGCTGCGCGGCATGGCGCAATACCTGGCGCATCACCTGCTCGTCGGTATTCGTTTCACGGGCGAGATCGCGAACCCACCAGGGCTCATCGCCAAACAGAGGGGCCGCTTTTTGCCAGATTGCCTCTTGCTCTGCGGTGAACCCGGCTTTGTGATCCGGCAGATGCAGCCAGCCGTGGTGGCTTTTGATCACGCCGCTTTCACGCATGTTTTCTATCAGCAACAGCACCAGCGCATCGTCTTCCATTGGCAGCGCCATACGACGCAGGCGCTCGCGCCCCGGGCCAGGCTCATCCTGATGCTGTTCATGGTAGGTGGCAAGCGTGTTTAACACCTTTCGCTGCCAGCACGCCGCAACCGGCGCGTTCAGCAGGTTATTACCGGCCTGGATAAATCCCGGCTGCTGGGTCAGCGGGAGGAGGCCTTCGTTGCTGAGCTGTCGTGCCCAGGCGAAGTCGGTCAGGTTCACCGCACCGCGTTCAAGATGCACCTCCAGCGCAGCCTTGTCGTTACTGGCCTGCGCCAGTGCCGACAGCCACTGCAAATACTCCGGTTTACGCTTCCCGCGACGCGGCGGGTTGAGCGTCACCACCCGCGCCCCGGCCAGCGTTTCTCGCGCCGAAATATCACGCAGCACCAGACGGTCATTATCTGCCAGCCAGAGTGGCGTATCGAAAACCAGTTCAGCGAGATCGTTTTCCAGCAGCGACACGCGCCCGGTGATATGGCTGGCCGCATGGTGGATATGCAGCGGCTGCCACTGACTGAGCGGGATATGCGTCTGCAGGGAGACAATCACCCGCTCAGACGGTTCTGGCGGCGCCTCAGACAGCAGCCAGTCGCCGCGGTTTAGCTGCGCTTTCTCCGCATCGCCGGCAATATTGAGGGCGATACGCTGCCCGGCATGGGCATGATCAACGGGCTGGTTTTGTGCATGCAACCCGCGCACCCGCATCGGCTTGTTAATACCCGTCAGCCATACGGTATCGCCCACCTTCACTTCCCCACTCAGGGCGGTACCGGTCACCACCAGACCCGCACCTTTAACGGTAAACGCCCTGTCGATGGCCAGACGAAAGCGATGATGGCTGGCATGTTCCCGCGACGAAAGCTGCTGCAAATGGTGGCGAAGTGCGTCGATCCCGCGCCCTTCTGTGGCGACTGTTTCAAACAGCGCAGCATCGGTAAAGCCATATTCGCGCAACGTGGCCTGCACCGCCTCGCGCACCTCGTTAATACGCGTCGCGTCCACACGATCGGCTTTAGTCAGCGCCACGGTTAGCTGTGGGTTGCCCGTCAACTGCAGGATCGCCAGGTGTTCACGCGTTTGCGCCATAACGCCGTCATCACAGGCCACCACCAGCAGGGCATGGTCAATACCTCCGACCCCCGCCAGCATGTTGGAAAGAAACTGTTCGTGTCCGGGGACGTCAATAAAGCCCAGCACGCGACCATCGGGCTGCGGCCAGTAGGCATAACCCAGATCGATGGTCATACCGCGCTTTTTCTCTTCCGGCAGGCGATCGGCATTCACGCCCGTGATGGCCTGCAACAAGGTGGTTTTTCCGTGGTCAACATGACCGGCGGTGGCAATAATCATTTCAACAGCATCTCCAGAAATCGCTCTTCATCTTCAAGACAGCGTAGATCCAGCCACATTCGGCCATCGTAAATTCGCCCGATAACCGGCGTTGGCAGGGCACGCCAGCGCGCAGAGAGCGCATCAAGCCTGCTGCCGCGGTCATCGCGCGGGGTGAAGGTCAGGGCCGCGCTGGGCAGCCGATCCACCGGTAACGAGCCACTGCCAATTTGCGACTGGCAGGACTCAATGCGCACGTCGAAATCGGCGTAATGCGACGCGACATTCGGCAACAGTAACTCGGCCTGCGCGCGAATCGAGGCGGCATCACGCGTTAACAGACGCAGCGTTGGCAGGCGTTCCGCCAGTTTCTCCGGGTGGAGATAGAGCCGCAGCGTCGCGTCCAGCGCGGCAAGCGTCATTTTATCGGCACGCAGGGCGCGCTTCAGCGGATGCTGCTGCAGTTTCGCAATCAATTCACGCTTACCGACGATGATCCCGGCCTGCGGCCCGCCCAGCAGCTTATCACCGGAAAAACTGACCAGGCTAACGCCCGCCGCAATCATCTCCTGCACCATCGGCTCTTTCGGCAGACCATACTGGCTCAGATCCACCAGCGAGCCGCTGCCGAGATCGGCAACGACCGGCACATTCAGCTCCTGGCCTATCACCGCCAGCTCGGCCTCTTCAACGGTTTTAGTGAATCCTTCGATATGATAATTACTGGTGTGGACCTTCATCAGCAGGGCGGTGTTTTCATTAATCGCCGCACGATAATCTTTCGCATGGGTCCGGTTAGTGGTACCCACTTCATGCAGGGTACAGCCCGCCTGGCGCATCACGTCCGGGATGCGAAACGCGCCGCCAATCTCCACCAGTTCGCCGCGCGAGACGACCACCTCTTTGCCGCTGGCGGTCGCTGCCAGCATCAACAGGACCGCCGCCGCGTTGTTATTCACAATGCAGGCATCTTCAGCACCGGTGAGCTGACAAAGCAGATCCGCCAGGGCCCGATCACGATGCCCGCGTCCTGCACCGTCGAGATCGTACTCCAGCGTGACAGGCGAACGCATGGCCTGCGTTACGGCATCTACCGCCTCTTCCGCCTGCTGCGCACGCCCGAGATTGGTATGCAGGACGGTCCCCGTCAGGTTAAACACCGGGCGCAACGCGCTTTGCCCTTTCTCAACCAGCCTCTGTTCCAGCTCCTGCTCCCACGCCACGCACCAGCCGGGCAAGGCATTTTCTGCCTGAATATGGCGCCGGGCCTCGTCCTGAAGCAGACGTAACATCTCAACCGTCGCGGTATGGCCGAACCGCTCAACAGCGGAATGAATAAGGGGTTCACGAAGGAGTCGGTCGGTAGCGGGGATCTGGCTGTACAGGGAGTGATGAGTAGTCATGGAAGCGCCTGGCGAGTAAATATCATCCCCCCTCCCGACGGGAGAGGGAGTTAACATGTGGAGGGATTGTACCGCCTCCTGACGCGAAGTGTTATAACCCGCGTCAAGCCTTTGGCGGTTCGGTACGGGCGAAGCTCTCGCGCTGGAAGAGCGTTTCGGCGAGCTTCACCAGCAGCGGACGGTCGACGCACCAGCCAGGGGAGACGCGACGAAAGTTGAGATAACCAATGGCGCAGGCGATAGCGATCGTCGCCAGATTCAGGCTATCCGTTGCTATTTTGCCCTCCTGGATGAGCTGCTCGCACCTGTCCAGGCTGCGGCTGATTTTCTCACGCTGGCGCAGCAGCTCCGTTTCCGACTGCTGAGCAACGGGCCTTGCCTGCTCGCGCACGGAAGTTAACGCCGCATCCATGATGCCATCGGCCAGCGCTTCAATTTGCTTCACTGCCAGGGCCGCCTTCGGATCTGCCGGTAACATGGCTGGCGCAACGCCGAGCAGCTCGATGTACTCAGCGATAATCGGGGAATCAAACCAGTATTCGCCCTCGTCCGTTACCAGCGCCGGGACTTTCCCCAGCGGGTTGTACTGCGCAACGCCGTTTTCGGCGTTATAGGGCTGTTCATTAACGAATTCAAATTCAATCCCTTTCTCCAGCAGGAGAATCGAGATCTTTCGCACGAAGGGACTGGTGTAGCTGCCGATGAGTTTCATTGCCTGATCCTTGATGCCAGAAAAAGTCAGTATGGATCAAGCACTGAAAAAAGGGCAGGTATGCATGTCGCATTCCTGCCCGGCGAGGATTAATGATCAAGATAGAGATAGTGCATCCAGCTGGTCATGCGCAGCAGGACTTTACGCATCACCGAGACGTGCGCGAAATGGTCGGAATAGACCGCCACCTGCGCGTAAATACCGTCCGGCAACGCATCAACGTCGGCGTTAGGCTCCAGTTCTATCAGCGCCTGCACGCCATCCGTTCCCGGTGTTACCGTTAGCGACTGCAGCGCCCCCTGCGCCTGATACGAGCCCCCTGGCACCACCGGCAGAATGCTGGTGAGCTTGCCGGAGAAGACCTGCCCCGGCAGGGCGTTAAACACCACTTCCGCTTCATCGCCCGGCTTCAGACGCAGCAGCGAGTTCTGACGGAACTGGGCCACAATCTGGCGTTTCTGTTCAGGAATAAAGACCATGACCGGGCGCAGCGGCAGCGCGGCGGCATACGTCCCCGGGCGAATCAGCACCTGAGTGATGTAGTCATTACTCGGCGCACGCACCACGGTCTGATCCAGGTTGTATTTGGCTTCGGCCAGCTGGGCGCGTAAAGAGGCTATCTGCGACTGTTCGCCGTTCACCATGCTGTCTAACTGGCTTTTGATCTGCGTCTGTTCCGCCACTGAACCTTTTACCAGCGCGTCCTGAGCCAGATAGTTCTGCCGCGCGTTGTCGATATCGCTCTCAGAGAACGGGTTTACCTTCGCCTGGCTGCCTTTGAGATAGCGCTGGTAATCTTTATACAGACGGTCCCGCTCGGCGGACACGCGCGTGGTGTTGGCTACTGCTTCCGACAGTTGCGCTTTGAGCACGTCGATATTGTGCGTCGCGGTCACCAGGTCGGCCTGCAGTCTGTCGACCCGTGCCTGATAGCGGCCCGGGTCAAGTTTAAATAACACTTCGCCTTTTTTAATAAGCTGGTTATTTTTATCAGTGACTTCGCTGACCACGCCGGTCACCTGCGGCGTAATTGGGATTGAAATAACCGCTTTTTGCGCCGTAAACGTATACGGGTGGTTATAGTTCATTAATAAAATAAGGCCCGCCACAATAAACACCCCACCTAATGTAGCGGTGGCGAGCGTCCACTGGTTGACCGGAATACGGAATATTTTAAAAATCGCCCAGGCAAACGCCACGTAGGTCAAAATAATCAACAGATCCATAATTAGCGCTCCAGCGTTTTCGTATCAGCAGTGGGCTGTACCGCTGCCAGCTTTTGTTCTAATTCGGCCACGCGTTTGGCCAGCGCATCCATACCCGGCACCTCATCAGGTTTGGTGATGTGGTTTTGCATGCCCCAACCGCGATCTTCCCGGTACAGCGTGGCCCAGATCCACAGGAACGGCCAGATGGCATGGAGCGTAAACAGGCTAATCCAGCCCGCCGTGTGGATTGCATCGGCATGGGGATGATTACGCTTTTTGGCCATGTTATAGGGGATGTCATGAATGGCGATGATTCCATAAAACAGAACCAGAAAAACAAAAATCAATACGCCCAGCGCAAAATAGTTGAGAAACATATTCTCCTCACTTAAACAACGTCAACTCATTAAATTAATAAAACAGTACGCAACCTAATTAATTTATTTTTAAACATAAAAGGTAGACTGGTTATTTCAGAGCCGGGGAGTATCGGTTTTTATAATATCTCCATGCAAGTTTATAAACGTGTCAAAATATATCCTGAATAATAATATACTTAACCTTACATTATGAGCGTAATCCACGTTTTCGCTTTTCGCCATACCACACATGAAAAGTGGTTTTTTAGCTTTGCGTGTTGCCCAGAACCATCGTGACGCTCATTCGTCAGGAAGAATTTGCCGCCGATCACAGCCGGAGAAATCCGTATAAAAATTTTTTGTGAATTAAATCACAACTCAGAAACAAACCCGCGACAACTAAATGTGATTCATCTCACAAAAACAGGGGTGTTTTGCCGATTTTCTCCCCATTGTGTTTTTTTTAGACTGTGGTTTTGTGATTCAGATCACCTCTTTTCCCGCCACACCCCCTGCATTTACGTGATTGTGATCACACAATTTTTCGCTGTCTGGACAGTTGAACGATTCAGTGCCAGATTTCACAGCATCAGAACAGGGCCCGGCTACCTCTGCCGCCTCATTAACAATAAACCTCGGGCCGCAAGCCTAAGCGTAAACAGAAGAAGGGGTGTTTTATGTCATCCGATTTCAAGATCAAAGTTCAAAGCTTTGGTCGTTTCCTCAGCAATATGGTGATGCCAAATATCGGCGCGTTTATCGCGTGGGGTATCATCACTGCATTATTCATTCCGACAGGGTGGTTGCCTAACGAAACGCTGGCGAAACTTGTTGGCCCAATGATTACTTACCTGCTGCCGCTGCTCATCGGTTATACCGGTGGTCGTCTGGTGGGCGGTGACCGTGGTGGCGTAGTGGGTGCCATCACAACCATGGGTGTTATCGTCGGTGCGGATATGCCGATGTTCCTCGGTGCGATGATCGCCGGTCCTCTGGGTGGCTGGGCGATTAAGAAATTCGACGTTTGGGTTGATGGCAAAATCAAATCCGGCTTCGAGATGCTGGTGAACAACTTCTCTGCGGGCATCATCGGGATGATCCTCGCGATTCTGGCGTTCCTCGGCATTGGCCCGGCAGTTGAAGTCCTGTCCAAGATTCTGGCGGCGGGCGTTAACTTCATGGTGGCGCACGACATGCTGCCGCTGGCGTCTATCTTTGTTGAACCGGCGAAAATCCTGTTCCTGAACAACGCCATCAACCACGGTATCTTCTCACCGCTGGGTATTCAGCAGTCTCATGACCTCGGCAAGTCCATCTTCTTCCTGATTGAAGCGAACCCGGGTCCGGGTATGGGCGTTCTGCTGGCGTACATGTTCTTTGGTCGCGGCAGCGCGAAGCAGTCTGCTGGCGGTGCGGCTATCATTCACTTCCTGGGCGGTATTCACGAAATTTACTTCCCGTACGTGCTGATGAACCCACGTCTGATCCTGGCCGTTATCCTCGGCGGTATGACCGGTGTGTTCACTCTGAGCGTGCTGAACGGTGGTCTGGTTTCTCCGGCGTCTCCGGGCTCTATCCTGGCGGTACTGGCAATGACGCCGAAAGGTGCCTATTTTGCTAACATCGCGGCTATCTGTGCGGCAATGGCAGTCTCCTTCGTGGTCGCTTCTATCCTGCTGAAAACCAGCAAAGTGAAAGAAGATGACGATATCGAAGCGGCCACCCGTCGTATGCACGACATGAAAGCCGAGTCCAAAGGCGCAACGCCGCTGTCAGCGGGTGATGTTTCTAACGACCTGAGCCACGTGCGTAAAATCATCGTTGCCTGTGATGCCGGTATGGGTTCCAGCGCAATGGGTGCCGGCGTGCTGCGTAAGAAAGTGCAGGATGCAGGCCTGACCAATATCTCAGTGACCAACAGCGCCATTAACAGCCTGCCACCGGATGTTGACCTGGTAATTACGCACCGTGACCTGACCGAACGTGCCATGCGCCAGGTACCGCAGGCACAGCATATTTCGCTGACCAACTTCCTCGACAGCGGCCTGTACACCAGCCTGACTGAACGTCTGGTGGCCGCACAGCGTCACGAAGACAACGAAGTGAAAGTGCGGACCAGCCTGCAGGACAGCTTTGACGAGAGCAATGCTCACCTGTTTAAGCTGGGCGCGGAGAACATCTTCCTCGGCCGTACCGCGAGCACCAAAGAAGAGGCAATTCGCTTTGCCGGTGAGCAGCTGGTGAAAGGCGGCTACGTTCAGCCTGAATATGTCGACGCGATGCTGGAACGCGAAAAACTGACGCCAACCTACCTGGGCGAATCCATCGCGGTGCCGCACGGTACGGTGGAAGCGAAAGACCGCGTGCTCAAAACCGGCGTGGTGTTCTGCCAGTATCCTGATGGCGTGCGCTTCGGTGAAGAAGAAGACGACATTGCCCGTCTGGTGATTGGTATCGCCGCTCGCAATAACGAGCACATCCAGGTGATTACCAGCCTGACCAACGCGCTGGATGATGAGTCCGTCATCGAGCGTCTGGCACAGACTGAAAGCGTTGAAGAAGTGCTGGCACTCCTCAACAAATAACAGCGTATCTTCCCTCTCCCCTTAGGGGAGAGGGCTAGGGTGAGGGGTATACGTTCCTCACCCCAGCCCTCTCGGGTAAAAACATTGATAAAGGTTAACACTATGAAAGCATTACATTTTGGCGCAGGTAATATCGGTCGTGGCTTTATCGGCAAACTGCTGGCAGACGCGGGCATTACGCTGACATTCGCCGATGTGAATCAGGTCGTTCTGGATGCCCTGAATGCCCGTCATAGCTACCAGGTACACGTGGTGGGAGAAAACGAGCAGGTTGAAACGGTCTCTGGCGTCAACGCGGTAAGCAGCATTGGCGACGATGTTATCGACCTCATCGCCAGCGTTGACCTGGTGACCACCGCAGTGGGCCCGGTGGTACTTGAGCGCATCGCGCCTGCGGTCGCAAAAGGCCTGGCAAAACGTAAAGCGCAGGGCATCGATACCCCGCTGAACATCATTGCCTGTGAAAATATGGTGCGTGGCACCACACAGCTGAAAGGCCACGTTCTGGCCGCCGTTGCGGACGAAGACAAAGCCTGGGTTGAAGCGCACGTTGGCTTCGTGGATTCTGCCGTTGACCGTATCGTTCCGCCGTCAGAATCTGCAACTAACGACCCGCTGGAAGTGACGGTGGAAACCTTCAGCGAGTGGATCGTGGACAAAACCCAATTTAAAGGCGCGCTGCCGACCATTCCAGGTATGGAATTAACGGATAACCTGATGGCATTTGTGGAACGTAAACTCTTCACGCTGAACACGGGTCATGCTATAACCGCGTACCTCGGAAAATTGGCCGGTCATCAGACTATTCGTGATGCGATCCTCGACGAGAAGATCCGCGCGGTGGTAAAAGGGGCAATGGAAGAGAGCGGCGCGGTGCTGATCAAACGCTACGGTTTTGATGCTGATAAACACGCAGCATACATCCAGAAAATCCTCGGTCGTTTTGAAAACCCGTATCTGAAAGATGACGTTGAGCGCGTGGGCCGCCAGCCATTGCGTAAGCTGAGCGCGGGCGATCGCCTGATTAAGCCGCTGCTGGGTACGCTGGAATACGGCCTGCCGCACGCCAACCTGGTGAAAGGGATTGCCGCCGCGATGCACTACCGCAGCGAGCAGGATCCGCAGGCGCAGGAGCTGGCTCAGCTAATTGATGACCAGGGCGCACAGGCTGCGCTGGCGCAGATTTCCGGTCTGGACGCCAACAGCGACGTGGTTGCGGAGGCGGTTAACGCATATAACGCAACCAAATGATGCACAGTGAGGCGCAGGTGATCCTGCGCCCTGATTACAGATTGTCAGATATGCAGGCAATAATGGAACAAACCCAGGCCTTTGAAAATCGTGTGCTTGAGCGTCTGAATGCTGGCAAAACCGTACGAAGTTTCCTGATTACCGCCGTCGAGTTGTTAACCGAGGCGGTGAATATCCTGGTACTTCAGGTGTTTCGCAAAGACGACTACGCGGTAAAATATGCTGTAGAACCGTTACTGGACGGCGACGGACCGCTGGGCGATTTATCCGTGCGTCTGAAGCTGATTTATGGTCTTGGCGTGCTGAACCGGCAAGAGTATGAAGATGCGGAGCTGTTGATGGCGCTGCGCGAAGAGCTCAATCATGACGGTAATGAGTACACTTTTACCGATGACGAGATCCTTGGCCCCTTCGGCGAGCTGCATTGCGTTACCGCGCTCCCCCCTGCCCCCCATTTTGATAACAGCGACCCGGAACTGTACGCCATGCAAAAGCTGCGTTATCAACAGGTTGTCCGTTCCACGATGGTTCTTTCCCTGACTGAGCTGATTTCCCGAATCAGCTTAAAAAAAGCGTTTCAGAAGTAAGCCTGCTCACATTGGTGTATCCTTCCCTCTAAATTCCCCGTTTTCAGAGTTATTTGTCATGAAAGAAGTCGAAAAGAACGAAATTAAACGCCTGAGCGACCGCCTGGATCTGATCCGCCATCAGATGGCCGGTCTCTCGCTGGTAGACTCCGCCGAGAAGTACGCCGAGCTTGAGAAAGAGACCGCGAAGCTGGAAGCGGAGATCGAGCGCCTGCGCGAAGTGAAAAGCCAGAAGCTGAGTAAAGAAGCGCAGAAGCTGATGAATATGCCGCACCGCCGCGCCATTACCAAAAAAGAGCAGGCCGATATGGGCAAGCTGAAGAAAAGCGTACGGGGTCTGGTGGTGGTCCACCCGATGACCGAGCTTGGCCGCGAGATGGGCCTGAAAGAGATGACGGGTTTTTGTAAGACGGCGTTCTGATCGGTCTCCCCTGCCGCAGCGGCAGGGGAACACTCAGTTGTAAATCAGGTTAAACGTGGCCATCGCATCCGCTTTTCCCGCCGTCACGTTCTCTTCTGTCTGAATATAATGCGCATCAAACCAGAAGGTCTGCGTCTGGTTATCTCCCACCTGCCCAAGCGCCGACACCTGCGGGGTGTTCCACGGCACCACCTGCCCCTGAACCGCACCGGTATTGTCGCCATAAAGCAGTTCGATCCCGACGCCGCTGGCGCTGTCCTGCTGCTTCGTTAACGCCAGCGCCCGATCGTTGCCCGGCGTGGTATCGCCGAAAAAGCCCATCTTCACCGTCGTGTTATTTTCACAGGTCACCGGAATGCTGAAGCGTCCGCCACCGGCGCGGGAGCCTGTGCCGTGAAATTCACGCTGGCTTACGGTTCCCATCGGCACCAGAATGCTGCGGGAACCAACGGAACAGCTGGTATGCCTGACCGTGAAGCTGGCGAGACGGATCTGCACCGGTGTCGCGACGCTGGTCGCGCTGGCTTTGTTTTCTCCCGCCTGTAATATCAGCGATCCGACGTTTTGCTCCTGGGAGTTGGCGTTATCATCAGGCATGGCGCTGGACGTCGGTATTTTGTAAAACACCACCCAGAACTGCATCTTATAGGTTGAGGCGCTGGCAAAAGCAGGATTCTGTGAGGCGTCGCAGATACGGCGGGACTCGTTGCCGTCTACCGGGCTGGTGCCGTCAATATACCGCACGGCATCCGCACCACAGTACTGCTGCTCGCGGAACCCGAGCGCGTAGCCGATGCCTTCAATCTGGGTTTTGTAGACGTGCCGCGACGCACCGTCTTCCCCCACCACGGTGCCGACGGGATTATCCATCTCGACAAATCCGATACTTCGCCAGGCGTCATTTCCGCCATCGCAGCTGTAAAAATCCGCCCCGGTAGACTGTATCGGCGCGGAAACCGGCGTCCAGTCCGCTGTGCCAGGAGCATATCCAATGGCGTAGGGTACCTGGACAACCCACTGATTGCGCGTGGTGTGGCAGGGCGAGGCCTGAGCGTGCGCATGAAAACTCAGCATGCCAAAAAGAGAAAGTAGACTGAGGTAGAAAACCCATTGAATAAAGTGACGCATAATATTCCTCTAGTGGCACTCAAGAGACAGCGTAGCGATGCCGGGAGCCATATGAGCCGCCCCCAGTTTGAACGGCGTCTGGCACTGACGCGGCTCTCCGTCTTCATACCAGGTTACGCGCAGCGTGCCGCGCTCCGGTACTCCGCTCAGGTAAGCCTGACCGCCGTCAGCCACCATGCTTCGGTTGGCTGAACGACGTTTTTGCTCCACCACCTCGGCCTGGGCGCCAAATGGTAATGGCTCGCCGTGGTATCGCAGGGAGAACAGCACGCGATAGCCAATGTGCGTTGCGTAATTAGCAAGCACCACCGCGCCGCTGGTGGGAACGAGCGTCAGACCGCTCTGCTCAACGTCGACGTTTTCGCCAAGCGTCGCCGTATCAAGATTGACGGTATTCTTACGATAGGCCGAAAGCGCGGGCATAACCGCGTAGCCGCGACTGTCGGTATGGATGCCGCTGTAGCCCTCCGGCTCAACATTCGCCGCGCCAGGCACGCGCAGCAGGGCGACGCTATCGCCCAGCGGCTGGCTGAGCGTGACGCCATACTGCGTGGCGATAACGCCCCCGGCGAGGCCGAGACTGGCATTATCGCCGTTTCGGCTGCGATCATAACCGAGGCTTACGTTGCCGTAGCCGCCGTTATATTGCAGCGCCAGACTGGTGCTGTCGGCTTGTCCCTCGCTGGCTTTACTCTGCTGAACGCTATAGTTGAGGTTGCGGTTCGCCAGCGCGCTGCCGTTGAGTGACACCTGCTGCGTGGACATCCCACGGTTATTTTTATTGATGAAGTAACTCACCGAGCTGTCCGGTAGCCAGTTACCGAGCGGAATATTGATATTAAACGACACGGTGCGATCGGGATGTTGCTCACGTGCTGAGTCGGTATAGTCATACCCCGCTCCCCATGAAATGCCCCGCCAGCTGGTGTACCAGCCAAGGTGTATGGTTTTATCCTGCCCGGAGGTGTGCCAGTAATCCTGCATCCACGCCGAAACGCTAAGACTGCCGAACTGCCCCAGCGTCTGTGAGAAGGTTATTTGCGAGCGGCTACGGCGGTTATTGAGCCGTAACTGCTGGCTGTCAGACTGATTCAGCTCGCTAAACTCATAAAAGTTGCGCGAAGCATAACGATAGCTCGCCAGATTGAAGGCGGTGCCGGTGGTATTAAAATCCTTCTGATACTGAACGCGCCACGCCTGCCCGATTACGCTTTTGCCGTCAGATAAACGGCTTTTTGCCAGCGTATCGTCAACGCCCAGCGAGCCGAACGCGCCAAACCCTCTGCCCACGCCAATGGCGCCGGCCTGGTAGTTATTCGCCGTACGAAAGCCGCCGTATACCGTCATACTGGAGAACAAGCCGTAGAAAAAAGCGCCTTCAACAAAGTCCGGCGACCGGGCATCGCTGGAGCCGGAGTGAAAGCGTCCGGCGTTGAGGCTGTATTTCAGGCTGCCCTGGCGCCGCATAAACGGTACTGCAGAATAAGGCTGGGTAAATACGCGTTTCGAGCCGTCGCTTTCCGTGATGGTCACCTGCAAATCGCCGCTTTGCGCGCCGGGGAACAGATCGTTAATAACAAACGGCCCGGCTGCTACCCAGGTTTCATAAATCACATAGCCATTTTGCGAAACAGAAACCCTGGCATAGCTGTGCGCGACGCCGCGAATTGTCGGCGCGAAGCCGCGCTGGCTGTCGGGTAACATACTTTCGCTGGATGAGAGCTGAACCCCGCGAAACGCCACGCTATCGAACAGGTCGCCGGCAGTCCAGGCATCGCCGATCCGCAGTTGACTGTTCAGGCTGCGAATATCCCTGCTCAGCCAGCTGCTTTGTGACTGAAAACGATTGCCGCCCGCGTTGCTGTAGCTCCAGGCCGACGTATTACGCAGCCGCCACGGTCCCAGGTTTACGCCGTTACGCAGGCTGAGATAGCTTGACGTCGTGTCGCCGTTTTGATGATGGGCCTGCCCGCCCGTGAGACTGTAATCAACAAATGCCGCCGGAATACCGTCATCCCACTGCGACGGAGGCACATAGCCACGGCTGCGGTGCGTCATCGCCGCCTGCGGCAGGCTGAGAAACAGGCGCTGCTGGTTAAAATCATAGGAGGTCCGCGCCGCCGGGATAAAATCGGCGATATGCGTGAAGGTCTCTCCCTCCTGCAACCGGGAAAGCGCCGGGATCGCCCCCACATTCACCCCGAGCGTCTCCAGCAGCGGCACGCTAAACACGGGCTGCAGGCTACCTTTCTCATTGACGAAAGTAATCTCCTGATGCCGTTCCTCGCGTCCGTTAACCTCAATCGTTACGAGCCACGTGCCGGGCATCTGCCCGCCCTTTTCGGATAAATAGTGCAGATCCGCCGTTTTCTGTTCGGCAGAGGAAAGCTCCAGCGCGGCGGGATCGAAATAATCCTCGGCCCATCCTGTGCGGCTTATGCTGAGCAGCAGCACCGAAAGTGGCGCATAACGAAACAGGCGAGAAGGCATGGTTTAAAGAGGTTGCGACCGGGTCGCGGTAATAGCGCCAAAATCATTAATAGCCGACCAGGTAACGCTGCCGGAGGCTGCCACAGGCCATTCGCGGGTTTCGCCTGGGCCGATCATGCCCGGTTGCTCAATGTTGTGCCCCGAGACGCTGAGGCGATAAAAAGAGACGTAGTACGACGTCGGGTTGGTGGCCTCAAGCCCTTTCTGCGTCGTTGAGAATCTCACCTTTTGCCAGGCGGTTGCAGCATCGCCTTTCAGGTTTTCAGGGCGGTAGAAAATTTTAAATTTCGATTTAACGTTAATTTGTAATTCATTGCTGCTCTCTTTTGGCTTTGGCGCAATGGCCTTAATATCGAGCCAAAATACGGATTCACGATCTGCGGGCAGCGGCGCGCCGGTATATTGAATACGAAGCGTATTGGTCTGATCCGGATCAAGCCTGAATAGTGGCGGCGTAACGATAAATGGCGCGGCGCGGTTTTTCCCTTCAGCGTCATTCTCAACCCAAGACTGAATCAGATAGGGAACTGCACTTTCCATATTAGATACAGAAAATGCCACCTCCTTACTGTTTTGCGGGTATACGATCCGTGTTCCCCCCATTACTACGCCTGCGGAAACTGACGCAGAGCTAACCATTAATGCAGTGAGCATAATATACGACAAACGTTTCATCTCTATTATCTCTGGAGGTGGCTAAAAATAATCAGTTATAAACCATCAGGAAATTGGACACAGCGTTGACATCACCCGCTTTGATTTCCGTTCCATCTTTGTCCAGTGCGGCAAAGAACGTTAATTCTGCATTGCCTTGAGCATCTGGTGCGGTGGTTTTTGAAACCGTACCCGGCTTAATAACCGTGCTGCGATCGCTGTTATAAAGCTTCACCCCGACGCCCGTCGCCATACCCGTGCCTGGCGTAACCTGCAACAGCGAGTCATCAACCGCATCTTTATTCCCGTCAAACAGCACCGCCACAGATTTAACCGTTTCCGGGCATTTTTCGACGTTGATTTTGAACTCACGCGGCGTTGTTTCGACGTGCTCATCGAAGTAGCTTTTCGCCCACGCCCCAAGATCTACCGTTCTGGTTTTTGATGCCGTAGTAATGTTACAGGAAATAAGGGTAATCTTGCCGGTGAAGTTGATTGTACCGCCTGTGCTCTGTGTACCTGCGTCTGTATTAAGGCTAGTATTAACGCCTGAATTACTGCTTGCCAGCACCGCCTGAGAAGATAACAGAAACCCCGCCGTGGCAAATGCCAGCGCCACATTTTTGATTTTCATTAGGAACACTTTCCCCTCTGTAAATTAAACAGATATTGATTTGTTGTACCAGGTACAATAAGTTCTATAAGGATTTTAAAACCGTCACCCAAAGGGTACTAACAGAATTGGTGACGCGACCTCAAAGAATAAATCAGGGTCCATCCCAGCGTGACAATCCGTATATTTTCTGCAAACCCTTTCGCTATATCCTACAGTTTTGGAAAACTCGTCAGGCCGCAAATAACAATGATTAGTTTGTGGTTAAAATTTAATTCAGCATCTTCTGTAACGTTGTATCTGAATAAATAGTAAATCAAATGTCTTTTAACGTCTACGCACTTAAAAGCGCTCAGCAGGCCTGTTTCACATTTCATATTTAACAGCCAGATAACATATTTAACGCATTTCCATAGCCCTGAGAATTATTAACTACCTCCTAATACCGAAGCTAAATTATTTTACTTACACAACTGATCATTGTTTGATCAATTTTTTTAAGAATATTATTAGAAGAAATTATTAGCATCGTCCGAAAAACATCGTTTTTATACTGGCCAGGTGCGCTTATAAAGGATATTTTATCATTGATCAGCAAATGATCGTTTGTAATAAGCTGTTAAATCCTATATGTGAAATTTACCTTAAATGTAATTTTTTGCTAAACATGATATTCCGCATTTTTACCTAAAAAAATTTTTTATTTTTAGGTAAAAAATCACACCCTTAACACGCAAGACACCCAACACAAACCAGAATAAAACATAAACCCCTCCTAAAGTTAACATAATTGCGGTACTTGCTTCTCTTTATCCCCTTCGCTACGCACCGCGCCTGACTGAATGACACGATTTTGACCCGGTTCATGCTCACCCCTGAACATTGTGGATTTGGTCCTACCAATGGGTTTTAAAGCTATCCTTCGTTCACAGTTTCAATGATTCACGTCACAAATATATTGCCGAATAGCAACAGTTGATTAACCATTCATTGTCATTACCCCTACAACACAATATTGGCAGGACCACTTTTACACAGGCTGTGACGCAGAGATGAGCGGAGACTCACCCGCAGCATAGGCTGTCTGGTCCCCAGGAGACCTGCATGAGCCTCTGGCAACAAAACTACGACCCGGCCGGGAATATCTGGCTGTCCAGCCTGATCGCATCGCTGCCGATCCTGTTCTTCTTCTTTGCGCTGATTAAGCTCAAGCTGAAGGGCTACCTCGCCGCGACGTACACCGTCGCCATCGCGCTGCTGGTGGCGCTGTTCTTCTACAAAATGCCGATCGATCGCGCGCTGGCATCCGTTGTTTACGGTTTCTTCTACGGCCTGTGGCCGATTGCGTGGATCATCATCGCCGCAGTCTTTGTCTATAAAATCTCAGTCAAAACCGGGCAGTTCGACATCATTCGCTCGTCGATTCTCTCCATCACGCCGGACCAGCGCCTGCAGATGCTGATTGTCGGCTTCTCCTTCGGGGCGTTTCTGGAAGGGGCGGCAGGGTTTGGTGCGCCGGTGGCAATCACCGCCGCGCTACTGGTGGGGCTGGGCTTTAACCCGCTCTATGCCGCCGGTCTTTGCCTGATCGTCAACACCGCGCCGGTGGCGTTTGGCGCGATGGGTATTCCGATTCTGGTCGCAGGCCAGGTGACTGGCCTGGACAGCTTCGAGATTGGTCAGATGGTTGGCCGCCAGTTGCCGTTCCTGACCATTATCGTGCTGTTCTGGATCATGGCGATTATGGACGGCTGGCGCGGCGTGAAGGAGACCTGGCCTGCGGTGATGGTGGCGGGCGGTTCGTTCGCGATTGCCCAGTATCTCAGCTCGAACTTCCTTGGCCCGGAGCTGCCGGACATTATCTCTTCCCTGGTGTCGCTGGTCTGTCTGACGCTGTTCCTGAAACGCTGGCAGCCTGTGCGCATCTTCCGCTTTGCCGATATGGGCGCGTCGCACGTGGATCAGACGCTCGCCCGCACGGGCTATACCGCCGGGCAGATCGTTCGCGCCTGGTCACCGTTCCTGTTCCTGACCGCCACCGTAACGCTGTGGAGCATCCCGCCGTTTAAGGCCCTGTTCGCCCCGGGCGGTGCGCTGTACGACATGGTGATTAACATCTCCGTGCCGTTCCTCGACAAGATGGTCGCCCGTATGCCGCCAGTGGTGCACGACGCCACGCCGTACGCGGCGGTATTTAAGTTTGACTGGTTCTCCGCCACCGGCACGGCCATCCTGTTTGCCGCACTCCTTTCTGTGGTGTGGCTGCGCATGAAGCCGGCCGCCGCGGTACAGACCTTTGCGGCGACCATTAAAGAATTGATGCTGCCGATCTACTCCATCGGCATGGTGCTGGCGTTCGCGTTTATCTCGAACTACTCCGGCCTGTCATCAACGCTGGCACTGGCGCTGGCCCATACCGGCCACGCCTTCACCTTCTTCTCGCCGTTCCTCGGCTGGCTGGGGGTGTTCCTGACCGGTTCAGATACCTCGTCGAACGCCCTGTTCGCCGCCCTGCAGGCGACGGCGGCTCAGCAGATTGGCGTCTCTGACGTACTGCTGGTGGCCGCGAATACCACCGGCGGCGTGACCGGGAAGATGATCTCTCCACAGTCCATCGCCATTGCCTGTGCGGCAGTAGGGCTGGTGGGTAAAGAGTCGGATCTGTTCCGTTTTACCGTGAAACACAGCCTGATATTCACCTGCATGGTCGGGGTGATCACCACCCTGCAGGCCTATGTCTTAACCTGGATGATCCCATGATAGTCATGCCCAGACGCCTGTCCGACGAGATTGCCTCTCGCGTGCGGGCGCTGATTGAAGAACAACAGCTGGAAGCGGGCATGAAATTGCCCGCCGAACGTCAACTCGCCGCCCAGCTTGGCGTGTCACGCAATTCCCTGCGTGAAGCGCTGGCGACGCTGGTCAGCGAAGGAGTACTGGTAAGCCGTCGCGGCGGCGGCACCTTTGTGCGCTGGCAACATGACGACTGGTCCGAGCAAAACATCGTCCAGCCGCTCAAAACCCTGATGGAGAATGACCCGGACTACAGCTTCGACATCCTCGAAGCCCGTCACGCCATCGAAACCAGTACCGCCTGGCATGCGGCCATGCGGGCAACCGAAGCCGATAAAGAGAAGCTCAGGGCCTGCTTCGACGCCACGCAAAGCAGCGACCCGGATATCGCTTCGCAGGCGGATGTCCGCTTTCACCTGGCGATTGCCGAGGCGTCGCACAACGTGGTGCTGCTCCAGACCATGCGCGGTTTTTTCGACCTGCTGCAATCCTCCGTGAAGCAGAGCCGCCAGCGCATGTATCTGGTCCCGCCGGTCTTTGCTCAACTGACCGAACAGCACGAGGCGGTGCTCAACGCCATTCTGGCCGGCGATGCCGAGGCCGCACGCAAGGCGATGATGGCGCATCTGGGCTTCGTCCACACCACCATTAAACGATTTGATGAAGATCAGGCCCGACAGGCGCGTATTACCCGTCTGCCTGGCGACAGTGATATATCCAGGGAGAACAAAGCATGATTATTTCAGCAGCCAGTGACTACCGCGCCGCGGCGCAGCGTATTTTGCCGCCGTTCCTGTTCCACTATATCGACGGCGGGGCCTATGCCGAATATACCCTGCGCCGTAACGTGGAAGATCTGTCGGAGGTGGCTCTGCGTCAGCGCGTGCTGAAGAATATGTCGGATCTGAGCCTTGAGACGAAACTGTTTAACGAAACGCTCTCCATGCCGGTAGCGCTTGCCCCGGTCGGGCTGTGTGGCATGTACGCCCGTCGCGGTGAAGTGCAGGCCGCAGCCGCGGCGGATGCCAAAGGCATCCCGTTTACCCTCTCCACCGTGTCTGTCTGCCCGATTGAAGAGGTCGCCCCGACCATCAAACGCCCGATGTGGTTCCAGCTGTACGTCCTGCGCGATCGCGGCTTTATGCGTAACGCGCTGGAGCGCGCCAAAGCGGCGGGCTGTTCCACGCTGGTCTTTACCGTTGATATGCCCACTCCCGGCGCGCGCTACCGTGATGCCCACTCCGGCATGAGCGGCCCGAATGCTGCTATGCGTCGTTACTGGCAGGCGGTAACACATCCGCAGTGGGCGTGGGACGTGGGCCTGAATGGCCGTCCACACGATCTGGGTAACATCTCGGCTTATCTCGGTAAACCTACCGGGCTGGAAGATTATATCGGCTGGCTGGCGAACAATTTCGATCCGTCCATCTCCTGGAAAGACCTGGAGTGGATCCGCGAATTCTGGGACGGCCCAATGGTGATCAAAGGGATCCTCGACCCGGACGACGCCCGCGATGCGGTGCGTTTTGGCGCAGACGGGATAGTGGTCTCGAACCACGGCGGACGTCAGCTCGATGGCGTGCTCTCATCCGCACGCGCCCTTCCGGCGATTGCCGATGCGGTTAAAGGCGACATCGCTATCCTCGCCGACAGCGGTATTCGTAACGGGCTGGACGTGGTACGTATGATTGCGCTCGGCGCCGACAGCGTACTTCTGGGACGCGCTTATCTTTACGCGCTGGCCACCAGCGGCCAGGCAGGGGTAGCAAACCTGCTCAACCTGATTGAGAAAGAGATGAAGGTTGCAATGACTCTCACCGGGGCGAAAACAATCGGCGAGATCAGCAAGGATTCTCTGGTGCAGGAGCTGAGCAAGATCCCTGCGGCACTGGCACCGCTTACCCACGGAGACGCGGCCTGACCCCCTCCCCTTAACCAACCTTACTCACGCGTCCGATCTCCTCCATCGGGCGCGTTTTTGTGTCGTAAATAACATCTAGATAACATATTAGATAAGAATATTTGACATCCCCTGCCACACGCAATTGTATAGACAAGCAAATACAAGAACACAAAAACAACATCACATCAGAGAGGAGCGTATGGCCTATTCAGGTAAGGTGGATATTCAGCAGGTAATCGACGACAGTTCCTTTTCATGGTTTCACTGGCTACTCATTGTGCTGGGCTTTCTGGTGCTGGCAATCGATGGTTTCGATACAGCGGCAATGGGCTACATTGCCCCGACACTCTCGGCAGAATGGGGGATCCACAAACAGGATCTGGGGCCGGTACTGAGTGCCGCGCTGTTGGGACTGTCGCTGGGTGCGCTGATCGCAGGTCCGGTATCGGACCGGATGGGCCGCAAGCGCGTGCTGGTCTTTTCGTGTTTATTCTTTGGTCTTGCAAGCCTGGGCGCCGCCTGGGCGCAAACCCTGAACACCCTGACGCTGTGGCGATTTCTCACCGGCCTGGGTTTGGGTGCGGCAATGCCTAACGCCATCACGCTGATCTCAGAGTTTGCCCCTAAGCGCTGTCGCGCCATGGCGATCAATACCATGTACTGCGGTTTTCCTCTGGGCGCGGCGGGGGGTGGGGCAATCTCCTCCTGGCTGATTCCTCACCACGGCTGGCGAAGCGTACTGCTGACCGGCGCAATTGCCCCGCTGATCCTGACGCTGCTGCTGGCGCTATTTTTTCCGGAGTCGGTGAAGTTTCTGGTTCAGCGTGGAAGAGACGTGATGCAGATCCGCCGTATCGCCAGCCGCTTCGCCCGCGGCACGCTGGATGGCGTGACCGGCTTTTTCCTGGCGGAGGAGCGGGTCGCGTCTAAGAAAGGGAGCGTGGCACAGCTGTTTTCTATGCCCTGGCTGCCCGGCACCCTGATGCTGTGGGTGACCTACTTTATGGGGCTGGTGATTTATTACGTCCTGCTGAGCTGGATGCCGACGCTGATGCTGGGGATGGGTTATCCGCTGGCGGAATCTGCCTGGCTCACCTCGCTGTTCACCTTCGGCGGTACCGCAGGCATTCTTCTCGCCGGGTGGATGATGGACCGCTGGGAGGCGCACAGGGTGGTGGCAGGTGGGTTTATGCTGACCATGGCGCTCATCCTGCTGCTCGGCATGGAGCATAATCACATCGCCCTGTTTGGCGGATTGATTTTCCTGATGGGGATCGCCATGAACGGCGCGCAATCAGGGATGCAAACCCTGGCCGCCACCTTCTACCCAACCGAATGCCGCGCGACGGGTATCGCGTGGATGCAGGGAATTGGCCGTTTTGGTGGCGTGGCGGGTACCATGACCAGCGCGCAGCTTCTCTCCATGCAGTGGCAGGCAGACAGTATTTTGATGATCCTCAGCCTGCCTGCGCTGGTGGCCGCGGGTGCCACCGTCTACAAAATGCTGCGCTGTCGCCCACAGGAACCCGGCGTCGCGTAGTGCCCGTCATTTCTGCTATGCTGCCCCCGCAATTAAGGGGGCAGCATGCTTAACATCGTTTTATTCGAACCAGAAATTCCGCCTAATACCGGCAACATTATCCGCCTGTGCGCCAACACCGGGTTTCGCCTGCATATTATCGAGCCGATGGGTTTTACGTGGGATGATAAACGCCTGCGTCGTGCGGGGCTGGATTATCATGAATTTACCGCAGTGGTTCGCCATCATGATTACGCCGCGTTTCTGGAAAGCGAAAAGCCAGAGCGCATGTTTGCCCTGACGACCAAAGGCACGCCCGCGCACAGCGCCGTGAGCTACCAGGCAGGCGACTATCTGATGTTTGGCCCGGAAACCCGCGGCCTGCCGGCCACGATTCTGGACGCCCTGCCCGCTGAGCAGAAAATCCGTATTCCGATGATGCCGGACAGCCGTAGCATGAACCTGTCGAACGCCGTGTCCGTGGTGGTGTATGAAGCCTGGCGCCAGCTGGGGTATCCGGGCGCCATTCTCAGAAGTTAAATGCCGTCACCATACTCAAACGTATGGTGAATGCCGTTGAAGTGCTGATCCATGTCCATCGATGGTTTATCACTGTCTGGCTTACCGACGATGCGCGCCGGTACGCCAGCGGCGGTGGTGTGCGGCGGCACGGGCTGCAGCACCACAGAGCCCGCGCCGATTTTCGCGCCGCGGCCCACTTCGATATTGCCGAGGATTTTGGCACCCGCGCCAATCATCACCCCTTCACGAATTTTCGGATGGCGATCGCCGCTGGTTTTGCCGGTACCGCCCAGGGTAACCGACTGCAGGATCGACACGTCATCTTCAATGACCGCCGTCTCACCCACAACAATCCCGGTGGCATGGTCGAGCATGATCCCCCGACCAATTTTGGCCGCCGGGTGAATATCAACCTGGAAGGTCACAGAAACCTGGTTTTGCAGGAAAATTGCCAGCGCGCGGCGGCCTTCCTTCCATAACCAGTGGCCGATGCGGTACGCCTGTAAGGCATGGAAACCCTTAAGGTACAGCAGCGGCGTAGAATATTTATCGACCGCTGGATCACGCGTGCGCACGGCCTGAATATCACAGGCGGCAGAGGCGATCATTTCCGGGTCTGCGGCGTAGGCCTCTTCCACCACTTCACGAATGGCGATGGCGGGCATGATTGAAGACGCCAGCTTGTTGGCGAGCATATAGCTCAGGGCACTACCGAGGTTTTCGTGCTTGAGTAACGTTGCATGGTAGAAACTGGCCAGCATCGGCTCACAGTCGGCCAACGCCCGGGCTTCGGCTTTAATATTATTCCAGACGATATCCAGTTCTTCACACGGCATTGCTTACTCCAGACGATAGTATAATGACCAGCCAGTTCTGCGCTGGCTGGGTCATTCAGGTGACAATGGTTCCGACTAGTTACTGCTGCGCTCGTCCTTGCGCGCACGACCTAATAAGGTCAATGCTGCCTCGCGCGCATTTTTTCCGCAATACAATACCTGATAAATTTCCTCGGTTATTGGCATTTCGACACCAAAACGGTGCGCCAATTCGCGGACTTCTTTGGTATTGCGGTAGCCTTCAACCACCTGACCAATCTTCTCCTGCGCGCCTTTTACATCCATGCCCTGACCGAGCATCATGCCAAAACGGCGGTTACGCGACTGGTTGTCGGTACAGGTCAGCACCAGATCGCCTAAACCCGCCATCCCCATAAAGGTGGCCGGATCGGCACCCAGTGCCGCCCCGAGACGGGACATCTCGGTTAACCCACGGGTGATCAGCGCAGTACGTGCATTGGCACCAAAGCCAATGCCGTCGGACATCCCGGCGCCAATGGCGATGACGTTCTTCACCGCACCGCCCAGCTGCACGCCGATAAAATCGGGATTGCTGTAGACGCGGAAACTCTTGCCGCAGTGCAGCAGCTGCTGGAGATCGTCGGAGAAGGCCTGGTCGGTGGATGCCAGCGAAATCGCTGTCGGCAGGCCAGCGGCCAGCTCTTTGGCAAACGTTGGGCCGGAGATAACCGCCAGCGGGATCTCGGTACCCAGCACTTCGCGGGCAACGTCCTGCAACAGACGACCGGTTTCGGCTTCCAGCCCCTTCGTTGCCCACACAATGCGCGCATCCGGGCGCATCAGCGGCTTGATCTGCTGTAGCACGTCGCCAAACACATGGCTCGGCACCACAATCAAAATATTGCGGCTGGCTGCCAGCGCGGTCGCAAGATCGCTTTCCAGGTGCAGGGAGTCAGGGAACGGAACGTCAGGAAGGAACGCCACGTTGCAGCGGTCGTGCTGCAGCGTTGCGATATGTTTTGGGTCGTGGCCCCACAGGACCACCTCGTGACCATTTCTTGCCAGCGTGATGGCAAGAGCGGTGCCGTAAGAGCCGGCACCGATCACAGTCATTGACGCATTGACAGTGCTCATCAGGCATCCTGATGTTGTTCAGCACCTTCGCCAGCCTGCTGCTGCAGATAGTTCATGAACAGCGCATCAAAGTTAACTGGCGCAAGGTTCAGTTGCGGGAATGTACCGCGAGAAACCAGGCTGGTGATGCATTCACGCGCATACGGGAACAGGATGTTCGGGCAGTATGCACCCAGGCAATGCGCCATCTGGTTGCCTTCAATACCACCGATGGAGAAGATACCACCCTGCTGTACTTCACACAGGAATGCAGTTTCTTCGCCCAGAGAGGCGGTCACGGTCACACGCAGTACGACTTCATACACGTCATCAGCCAGCTGGGTTGATGCGGTATCCAGATCAAGTTTAACCTCTGGCTGCCAATCTTTCTGGAAAACATGTGGCGCATTTGGCGCTTCGAAAGAGACATCCTTGGTGTAGATACGCTGGATCTGGAAAGTCATTTCGGTGTTGTTTTGTTCTGACATGGAAAAACCCTTTTTAAATTGTCCTAAAGTCTCTTAGCTCAGCAGGGGATCGAGTCCACCACGGGCGTCGAGCGCATACAAGTCATCACAGCCGCCAATGTGCTGCGCATCAATAAAAATCTGCGGAACCGTCGTGCGACCACTACGTTGAATCATCTCTTCGCGTTTTATCGCGTCACCATCGATCGGCAGTTCCTGGAACGTTACGCCTTTGCTGTTCAGCAGCGCTTTCGCACGGTGACAGAACGGGCAGGTCGCTTTGGTGTAGATCTCGATATTGGCCATCACTGAACTCCTTATTTACCGCGCACCAAAGGAAGGTTTTCTCCGCTCCAGCCGGAAATGCCTTCTTTCAGTACAGAGACGTTTTCGAAGCCTGCTTTATGAAGCAGGCTAGCAGATTCCTGCGCCTGCATGCCGGTACCGTCAACAACGATAATCGGCTGGGCTTTATGCTTCTCAAGCTCGCCCACGTTGTTGGCTTTGATTTCAGCTGGCAGCAGGTTGATAGCGCCTGCAATGTGCCCTTTGCGGAAATCGTCACGCTGACGCAGATCGACCACGACGGCATCTTCTTTGTTAATCAGACGCGTCGCTTCACCACGGGTGATAACCTTAATCTTAGACGTCAGGCCCTTAAATGTGGTGAACAGCACAGCGGCCAGCAGGCCAATCCACGCGATGCTCAGAACCGGATGGCGGCTAACGAATTGCATAATTTCTTGCATGGAGGGTAACTACTCCCGACTTAGTGATTAAAAAAACCAAGACAGGAGTATACCTGTGCGTTGTGGCAAATACAGCCAGCGACCCTAAGCTAATCCATTTTCTGCGGCATGCCACCTAAAAAAATGCCTCAAAATGGTCGGAGAAGCATCTTGCCCCTGCCCTTTCTTTGATCTTCTGCGGCTATTTGAACGATTCAGCTGTAGTAAAATTACGCAAATTTTTGACTCTTGAGCATGAGGTTGTCGCAATGTCGGTTTCTAAAAAACCTATGGTACTGGTGATTCTGGATGGCTATGGCTACCGTGAAGATCAACAGGATAACGCCATTTTCAACGCTAAAACCCCGGTCATGGATGCGCTGTGGGCGAAACGTCCCCACACTCTGATTGACGCGTCCGGCCTGGAAGTGGGTCTGCCGGATCGTCAGATGGGTAACTCTGAAGTCGGTCACGTCAACCTGGGCGCCGGGCGCATTGTCTATCAGGATCTGACGCGTCTGGATGTTGAAATCAAAGAACGCACCTTCTTCGCCAACCCTGTGCTGTGTGGTGCGGTGGATAAAGCCGTTGCCGCAGGAAAAGCCGTGCATATCATGGGTCTGCTGTCTGCCGGCGGCGTTCATAGCCATGAAGATCATATTATGGCGATGGTTGAACTGGCCGCTGAGCGCGGTGCGGAAAAAATCTACCTGCACGCGTTCCTGGATGGCCGCGATACGCCACCGCGTAGCGCTAAAGGTTCGCTGGAAGCCTTCGAAGAGAAATTTGCCGCACTGGGCAAAGGCCGCGTGGCATCTATCATTGGCCGCTACTACGCCATGGATCGCGATAATCGCTGGGATCGTGTGGAACAGGCCTATGACCTGATGACGCTGGCAAAAGGTGAGTTCCAGTTTGCGACTGCCGTTGAGGGCCTTGAAGCCGCGTACGCGCGCGATGAAAACGACGAATTCGTGAAAGCGACCGTCATTCGCGCAGAAGGCCAGGCTGATGCCGCCATGGAAGATGGCGACGCGCTGATCTTCATGAACTTCCGTGCTGACCGTGCGCGTGAAATCACCCGCGCATTCGTTAACAGCGATTTCGACGGTTTCGCCCGTAAGAAAGCGGTGAACATCAACTTCATCCAGTTAACCGAGTACGCCGCAGACATCAACGCCCCATGCGCATACCCACCGGCTTCACTGGCCAATACCTTCGGTGAGTGGATGGCGAAAAACGATAAGACGCAGTTGCGTATCTCCGAAACCGAGAAATATGCCCACGTCACCTTCTTCTTTAACGGCGGTGTAGAAGAGCCGTTCAAAGGCGAAGATCGCATTCTGATTAATTCACCAAAAGTCGCTACCTATGACCTGCAGCCAGAGATGAGCTCTGCGGAATTGACCGAAAAACTGGTTGCGGCGATCGTTAGCGGTAAATACGACACCATCATCTGTAACTATCCGAACGGTGACATGGTGGGTCATACCGGGGTGATGGAAGCGGCTATTAAAGCGGTTGAAGCGCTGGATCACTGCGTTGAGCAGGTTGCCAAAGCGGTTGAATCCGTTGGCGGCCAGCTGCTGATTACCGCTGACCACGGTAACGCAGAACAGATGCGCGACCCGGCAACCGGACAGGCGCACACCGCCCACACCAACCTGCCGGTTCCGCTGATTTATGTAGGTGATAAAGCACTGAAAGCAGTGGAAGGCGGCAAGCTTTCTGACATCGCGCCAACCATGTTGTCGCTGATGGGTATGCCGATCCCTGAAGAGATGACTGGTAAGCCGCTGTTCATCGTGGAATAATCGCTCCCCATGAGGGGAAAGGCGATTTTTTCAATCACATGGGTCGTGAAACCGCTTAGGTTATCAGTCAGACCTCTGTTTTACGCCAGCGCACTCAGCGCTGGCGTATTGCTGTGCGCCTCATCCGCCCACGCGGATGATCGCGATCAGCTGAAATCCATTCAGGCCGATATCGCCGCCAAAGAGCGTGCGGTACGTCAGCAGCAACAGCAACGCGCGTCGCTGCTTGCTCAGCTTAAGCAGCAGGAAGAGGCGATCTCCGCCGCCGCACGTAAGCTCCGCGAAACACAAAACACCCTCTCCCAGTTGAATAAACAGATCGACGAGATGAACGCGTCGATTGCCAAACTGGAGCGTCAGCGCGATGCGCAGGAACGTAATCTTGCGGCGCAACTTGACGCCGCATTCCGCCAGGGTGAACACACCGGCCTTCAGCTGATCCTCAGCGGTGAAGAGAGCCAGCGCGGTCAGCGCCTGCAGGCTTATTTCGGCTATCTGAACCAGGCGCGTCAGGAGACTATCGCGCAGCTAAAACAGACGCGCGAAGAGGTCACCACGCAAAAAGCCGAGCTGGAAGAGAAGCAGAGCCAGCAGCAGACGCTGCTCTACGAACAGCAGGCCCAGCAGGCAAAGCTCGAGCAGGCTCGCAACGAACGTAAGAAAACCCTTTCCGGGCTTGAATCCTCCATTCAGGCTGGTCAGAGCCAGTTGAGCGAAATGCGCGCCAACGAATCGAAGCTGCGTAACAGCATCGCCCGAGCGGAGGCCGCGGCAAAAGCCCGCGCTGAAAAAGAGGCTCGCGAGGCGCAGGCCGTTCGCGATAAGCAGCAGGAAGCCTCCCGTAAAGGCACGACCTATAAACCAAGCGAAAGCGAACGCTCATTGATGTCACGAACCGGTGGCCTGGGCTCCCCTCGCGGTCAGGCTTACTGGCCCGTTCGCGGTTCAATTCTGCATCGTTATGGCGAACAGCTGCAGGGTGAACTACGTTGGAAAGGGATAGTTATCGGTGCGTCTGAAGGTAGCGAAGTAAAAGCCATCGCCGATGGCCGCGTGATCCTGGCCGACTGGCTGCAGGGTTACGGGCTTGTGGTAGTGGTTGAACACGGTAAAGGCGACATGAGCCTCTACGGTTACAACCAGAGCGCACTGGTCAGCGTTGGCACTCAGGTGCGCGCGGGTCAACCCATCGCCCTTGTGGGCAGCAGTGGCGGTCAGGGCCGCCCGTCACTCTATTTCGAAATTCGTCGCCAGGGTCAGGCGGTCAATCCACAGCCGTGGTTGGGAAGATAAGTTTTGCTTCAATTTCGTCGAATTGTTCTCTCCGTCGCCAGCGCACTGGCGCTGGTCGCACCGGTATACGCCGGTAAACTCGCCATTGTGATTGATGACTTCGGTTATCGTCCGCACTATGAAAATCAGGTGCTGGCGATGCCGGCAGCCATTTCTGTCGCCGTCCTCCCGAATGCGCCACACGCGCGTGAGATGGCGACCAAGGCCCACAACAGCGGCCACCAGGTATTGATCCATCTGCCGATGGCCCCCATCAGCAGACAACCGCTGGAAAAAGATACTCTGCGCCCTGAGATGAGCAGCGATGAGATCGATCGCATTATCCGCGACGCTTACAATAAAGTGCCGTATGCCGTGGGGTTAAACAACCATATGGGCAGCGCGATGACATCCAGCCTGTACGGGATGCTCAAAGTGATGCAGGCGCTGGAGCGTTACAACCTCTACTTCCTCGACAGCATGACCATCGGCAACAGTCAGGCGATGCGTGCCGCGCAGGGAACGGGGGTGAAGGTGATTAAGCGCAAGGTGTTCCTTGACGATACGCAGAACGAAGCAGACATTCGCGTGCAGTTTAATCGCGCTGTGCAGCTGGCCCGCCGCAATGGCTCCGCGATTGCCATCGGCCACCCGCATCCGTCGACCGTTCGCGTCCTGCAGCAAATGCTGCCGACCTTGCCTTCGGATATCACGCTGGTCCGCCCGAGCGATCTCCTGAACGAACCACAGGTTGATACGTCGACGCCGAACCAGGGGAAACCAGGGTCATCAGCGCCGCGTAACCCGTTCCGCGGCGTAAAACGCTGTGTGCCGAAACATGCCCCTGAACCGGTTTATGCGACCCGGTTCTTCTCTGTGATTGGTGAAAGCATGAGCCAGAGTACGCTGGTGCAATATTTTCAACATCAGTGGCAGGGCTGGGGTAAGAAAGCCTGATCGGCTAACGCTTATTCTGTAATGTGAGAGTCCGTTTGCTCTTTTGTAACGGGCTCTTTTCTTTCCTGATATTGATACCAGGCTTTGAAATACTTCAAAAAACTGTAGGCCGTGGCATACAAGCCTGTTGCTGCCCCCACTCTGCCCTGACGCCAGGCACCACTGAACAGATACCATTTGAAAAAGGCGCCGATGGCGCTGATCACACCTCGACCGATAGAGGGGCGTATCGTTTGATATTGCACCAGGCGGGTTGTATAACCATTCAATTTGCTAAAAAGTTCATGCAATGTGTGAAATGTATCATGTCTGACATAACCGGGCATACGTTCAGAGTGGTGAAAACCTTCTACCTTATCGTCTACGGGTCTGTTATTAAATCGTGCCTGCTTACGGTTAAAAAGTCGTACCGGGAAATCAGGAGAAGAGACAGGATATAATGTTCGGACTTTTTCGCCCAAAACATACCAGTGACGACATATCCGCCATGCCATTCCAGGATCGGGTTCGTCACTCCTTTTTAATTTTAAAATAGCATCAACAGTGTCTGAATCGAGAATTTCATCACTGTCGATGCACAGGACCCAGTCATGACTCGCTAATGACACGGCATGGTTCATCTGCTCGCCATGCCAGCCATATTTTTTGTATACTGGCGACAAACCATAACTCTGGCAAATATGTAGTGTATTATCTGTGCTTCCGGAATCAACAATGACGATTTCATCCGCTATTTTTAAAAGAGGCGGAATTACGTCACGTAACAACCTTTCTGAGTTGAAAGTTAATAAGCAGACCGTTATTTTAAACATTTTTCCACTCACTCAATAACAGCATAATTTTTTTCATTAATACTATCTAAATGAGAAGAGACGATTAAAGTCTTAAATCACACTTTTAAAATAATCGTGTTTGAAAATTTATCTTACAGAAAAAACTATCACAATAGAAAAATCTATTTTATTTCAGCAGATTCTTTATAATGCGGTCAGATCAAGGGTAGCACATGGATTCAGACATGCCGCAAAAACGTAAAATCCTCCTCCTGGACACAGGCAAAGAATGGGGGGGAGGCACCAACAGTATGCTTGAGCTTCTGAAGCGAATTGATCGCGACAAATTCGACATTACTTGTTGTTTTTACAACGATTATAGTCGTGCTGGAGGTCAAACCATAGGCCAGGTGCTAAACAGCATTGGGATCCCGCTGATCGTCATTCCTCAACATAAGCAACCGGCATGGGCAAAATTGTTGAAAGAAGCAGGACGTGGTCTGCTGTTTTTCTCGCGCAATGCCCGTAAAGCGTTTACACGACACGTCGATACTCTGTGGCGTATCAGGCCCAATGTCAGCAAAATCGAAACGCTTTTCTCGCATGGTGGTTTCGATACGCTCTATATGAATAACCAACCTGGCTCGAACGAAGAAGGTTATCTCGCGGCGGCGAAACTACAGGCGCGATTAATTCAGCACTGCCGTATTGAACCTGTTCTGTCCCCACCACTGGTGAAACTGGTCAATGCGCATGCCACAAAGATCATCGCGGTCTCGCATGGCGTTGAACAGGTGCTGCTGCAGCATGGTATCCGACCCGATCTGTGTACGACCGTTAACAATGCCATCGACATCCACCAGCCTTTACCGGATCGCAGCGCAATGCGTCAGCGACTGGGCATAGATGACGAGACCTTTGTGTTTGGCAGCATTGGCTCATTGATCCCACGTAAAGCTAACCACCATACGCTTGAAGCACTGGCGCAGTTCAGCCTGAAGCATCCTGAGGCGAAGTGGAAAATGGTGCTGGTCGGTGAAGGCCCTGAGCGTGATGCGTTAGCAGCACAGGCCCAAAACCTGGGTATTGCAAGTCACGTGATCTTCACTGGTTTTCAGAATACCCCTTTTGATTACCTCGCCACGTTTGACGCATTTATCCTCGCCTCTAAAAGTGAAGGCCTTCCTCGCGTAGTGCTGGAAGCGATGCTACTTAATATCCCCGTTATTGGATCCCAGGTGACCGGCACAGGTGAACTCATTGACCATGCCTCTACCGGGTTGCTTTTCCCCTGGAGCGATGTTTCACAACTAGCGCAACATCTGGATAGTATCTGGACGGATGCTGACCTGCGGGCTCGACTGGCTGCAGCGGCCTGGCAAAATGTTTGTCGTAACTATGCCATTGAAAAGTATGTCAGCGGTGTCGAAGCCGTGCTTGGCGCGCAATAAACTAACGAGATAAATATGTTTAAATTTCTTAACGCTCGCTATCGTCATATCACCGGGCGGCACAATATTCCTTACAGCTCTCTTCACCTGACGGGCGAACTGGCTACGGTTGATTCAATTGTCATTCCCTGTACCGGTGCAGATTTCGTCGAAGAAGCATTACTCTCTGCCACTTTCGCGGAGCGCTATGCCACCGGGATTAGCGAAATAGTCATCGTCAGCGATCAGCCAGAGTCAGCCTTTGGTACATTGCCGCCTAAAACCCGCGTAGTGACGCTTAGCCTTCCGGTCCGTGAGGAAAATTATCGTTATAAGCAGATCTACCTCAGCCGCCTGATGAAACTTAACGCCCCGCTACAGGCGCGCGGTGAAGGTGTATTGATGATCGATTCCGACCTCAATCTGCTAAAAATGCCAGAGATTAAAATCGCGGATATGCACCTTTACTCAAGCTTCCGCCAGGGGAAAATGATTGCCAAACTGGACGGTGCACCGGTTGAAAAAGTGCCAGCGTATTATAAAGATATGGTACGGCCGTATCTGGTTGACCATGTTAACAGTGCCTTCCTTGCGGCTACCAAAAAGACCTGGCGTCGTATTTGCCCATTGTGGCTGGCGCTATTTCAGGATACCTGGGAACTCATGGACGACAGTCAGCCCCCAACTGACCAGTTGCCGCTCACTGCCCTACTGGACATGCTGGATTTAAAAACCGTCAACCTGGGGGACTGGGTAAACTGGCCTGTTTCCAAAAAAATTGGCGGACAGGAAGCCGTAATTCCAAAAGAGGTGATTGGCGCTCATGGCGGTTTCCCTCTCTCCGAATGGCAGAAATATATAAAGTCAGCAGATAATAAATTACTGTTCAAAGGTCAAGATTATACCCGCAAAGTGCGGTATTTGACTGACGAAGAGAAAAAGAACCAGTAAATAAAAGGGGCCTCAGGCCCCTTTTATTATTTTACGTCACCTTGATGTGCAGTAGATATCACACGTCCAGGCTAACGTATATTGCTCCAGTAATAGGTCTTACCTGTGGTATCCAGTACTGAGACATTCTTATCGTAACCGGCAAGCCATGAGTGTACCGACTGGACAGGTTGACCCTGACGATGGATCCCCAACCACAATTCAGCAAGCGTGTTCACATCATCAGCAGACCAGACGGTGTAATAGTCTCCTGTGTATTGCCTGGCTTTATCAACCTGTTGCCCATACCAGATAAACACAGGGATGTGCAGAGCCTCTCGTGGAGGGTTCACATTACCGTGAGAGTAAACGACAGCGCGTTGCGGATCACGAATCAAACCATGATCGGAAAAATACATAACCGAAGAACGCGAGTTGGCCAGCATACTAAACATCTTGCCCATCAATGTGTCTGTATACCGTACCGAGTTGTCATAACAGTCATCGGCCTCATTGGTACCATGTAACACCGCCTGGTTTGCCGGAAAGCGCGTACAGGATGGTTCATGGCTGCCGTATAAATGCAAGACGATCACTTTTTTACCCGGGGCTTTTAATGCATTCTGCAACAGAGGTAGAAGATCTTCATCGTAACCGCCTTCGAGCCATTCATGCTTTTTCGTATTCATGGCAATCCCGGTGATGACGTTGTTATGCGCCCCGCCTTTACCCTGATGACTAAACCAATAAGTTTCATAGCCTGCTTTATTGGCAATATTAATAACATTATCACCATATTTTTTCGGATCGCGAATATGCACTTTATCAGCGGTCATGGCCAACGGTACGGCCATAATTGTGACCGGCGCTGGCGCTACAGCATTACGGAACAGCAAGAGCTGCGATTTCTGCTTTTCCAGCTCCGGCGTAGTATCTCGTTGATAACCATAGATGCCCATATTCGCCGCTCGCTCAGACTCACCGATAACCAGTACGTAGTTCTCAATACCGGTATCCGAAAGCGTGAGTTTGTAATCAGGAATGTTGTTACCGATATTGGCAATGACCGCGTTATCTTCAAAAGCCTGCATAAAAACTTTTGCCGTACTGACTGGTGTCGCCTGAACCACGCGCTGCGCCAGACTTTCGACGCTGCTTTTCCTGAGCTGGTGCTGTAGTGCCTGACCATAGAAAGCCAACAACGTCACGCCAAGCACAATGGCAGGCCAGCGACGAAATCGCGGTGCAACGGGCCATGCACCCGTATTTGCGATATAAATAAAAAAAGCAGAGAGTGTGATAAAAATAATGCATTCACGCCAGTACACGCTGAGCATTGAACTTGCTTCATCCGGTGTGGTGTGGATTATGCTCATTGCAAACCCATAACTAAACGCAGAATCGAAATTTCTCCATGCGTATAGCTGGAGAGAAATATCTGCCGCAACTGGAATGAGGAGTACAATCGCCAGTACATTGCGTATTAATTTATTGTCTATGCACTTAAGCATCAACAACATCAATAAAAAAACAAACGATCTGTTAATTACCAAATTATATCGGGCATGTAAAATATTTACAGCCATAAGTATTAAAAGAGAAATCGCCAGATTTAAAAAAGAGGTAAACCGTGAAGTTGTATCAACCAGCTTCAGCGAAAGGTGCGTGGACATAATGTTTTGACAAGCCTGACAGTGTCTTCCTGACGTAATTATTATTAATAAACGCGTGGAGAAGAAAGATTGGTATTTTATTGAAAATTAACAAGAAAATTCCGAAAAGTCAAACTACCAAAATTAGCACTGGCACCCGTTCACACGGGTGCCAGCTGGCGGGTTTAATCCCAGCTCAAAATAACTTTCCCGGACTGACCCGAACGCATCGCGTCAAAGCCTTTCTGGAAATCATCAACGGAGAAACGATGTGTAATAATCGGGGACAGATCCAGGCCAGACTGAATTAATGCCGCCATCTTATACCAGGTTTCGAACATTTCACGGCCATAGATGCCTTTAATGAACAGCCCTTTGAAGATAACTTTATTCCAGTCGATAGACATATCCGACGGCGGAATACCCAGCATCGCAATACGACCGCCGTGGTTCATGGTATCCAACATAGTACGGAACGCCGGTGGTGCGCCAGACATCTCCAGACCCACGTCAAACCCTTCGGTCATGCCCAGCTCTTCCATCACATTGGCCAGGCTCTCTTTAGAGACATCCACCGCACGGGTGACGCCCATCTTGCGGGCCAGCGACAGACGGTATTCGTTCACGTCGGTAATCACCACATTACGTGCCCCCACGTGCTTCGCCACCGCTGCGGCCATAATCCCGATAGGGCCCGCACCGGAGACCAGCACATCCTCGCCGACCAGGTCGAAAGAGAGCGCCGTATGTACCGCGTTGCCGAACGGGTCAAAGATGGAGGCCAGATCGTCAGAAATATTGTCCGGAATTTTGAACGCGTTAAAGGCCGGGATCACCAGGTACTCGGCAAAGCAGCCCGGACGGTTCACGCCCACGCCAATGGTATTACGGCACAGGTGCGTACGCCCACCGCGGCAGTTACGGCAGTGGCCGCAGGTGATGTGTCCTTCACCCGAGACGCGGTCGCCAATGTTAAAACCTTTCACTTCCTGACCAATCCCAACCACTTCACCAACGTATTCGTGGCCGACAACCATGGGTACTGGAATGGTTTTTTGCGACCACTGATCCCAGTTGTAGATATGAACGTCAGTGCCGCAAATGGCGGTTTTACGAATTTTGATCAGCAGATCGTTATGACCGACTTCCGGCTCCGGCACGTCGGTCATCCAAATCCCTTCTTCCGCTTTCAGTTTGGATAACGCTTTCATCACACGTCCTCAGGCAATTACGCCCAGCTGTTTACCGATGCGGGTAAAGGCTTCCACCGCACGTTCAATTTGTTCAGGCGAATGCGCCGCGGACATCTGGGTGCGGATACGCGCCTGGCCTTTTGGTACGACCGGGAAGAAGAACCCGGTCACATAAATGCCTTCTTTTTGCAGCTCACGGGCAAAGTTCTGCGCCACGACGGCATCACCCAGCATGACCGGGATAATGGCGTGGTCAGCACCGGCCAGGGTAAACCCTGCCGCACTCATTTTTTCGCGGAACAGGCGCGCGTTGGACCACAGACGGTCGCGCAGTTCAGCCCCGGATTCCACCATCTCCAGCACTTTGATGGAGGCGGCAACAATGGCCGGCGCGAGGGAGTTGGAGAACAGGTACGGACGGGAGCGCTGGCGCAGCCACTCCACCACCTCTTTACGCGCAGCGGTATAACCGCCAGACGCGCCACCAAGCGCTTTACCCAGCGTACCGGTGATGATGTCCACGCGGCCCATCACGTCACAGTATTCATGCGAGCCACGGCCGTTTTCACCCACAAAACCGACCGCGTGCGAGTCATCGACCATCACCAGCGCATCGTATTTATCCGCCAGGTCGCACACGCCCTTCAGGTTGGCGATCACGCCGTCCATAGAGAACACGCCGTCGGTGGCGATGAGCACATGGCGAGCACCCGCTTCACGCGCCTCTTTCAGGCGTGCTTCCAGTTCAACCATATCGTTGTTGGCATAGCGGAAACGCTTCGCTTTACACAGGCGCACACCATCAATGATGGAAGCGTGGTTAAGAGCGTCGGAGATAATGGCATCTTCTGCACCCAGCAGCGTCTCAAACAGACCGCCGTTGGCGTCGAAGCAGGAGGAGTACAGAATTGCGTCTTCCATGCCTAAGAAGTTCGCCAGCTTTTTCTCAAGCTGCTTGTGACTGTCCTGCGTGCCGCAGATAAAGCGTACGGAGGCCATACCAAAACCGTGGGTATCCATACCGCTTTTCGCCGCAGCAATCAGCTCAGGGTGATTCGCAAGACCCAGGTAGTTGTTCGCACAAAAGTTGATCACATGGCTGCCATCGGCAACGGTGATGTCCGCCTGCTGAGCAGACGTGATAATACGCTCTTCTTTAAACAACCCTTCCGCACGCGCGGTTTCAAGGTCGCTGTTTAACTGTTTGTAAAAATCACCACGCATTGCAATTCTCCAGACTCGGCAAATTTCGGCACATATTACCCAAACCTATAGTTCATGACGAGATGACACATTATCTCTTCTCGTTTTTGCAGCATAAATCACGTGTACCCTTGCGCTATGTCGGTGAATGGCTGAAGGGCAGCCATACTAATGATATGATAGAACCATTAGCGTCCGGGATTGTCCCCGGACTCCACACTTCAAAGGTTACAGTTATGATCATCGTTACCGGCGGCGCGGGCTTTATCGGCAGCAATATTGTTAAAGCTCTCAATGACAAAGGCATCACCGACATCCTGGTGGTTGACAACCTGAAAGACGGCACCAAGTTCGTCAACCTGGTGGATCTGAACATCGCTGACTACATGGATAAAGAAGACTTCCTTATCCAGATTATGGCAGGTGAAGAGTTCGGCGAGATCGAAGCCATCTTCCACGAAGGGGCATGCTCCTCCACCACAGAGTGGGACGGCAAGTACATGATGGACAACAACTATCAGTACTCTAAAGAGCTGCTTCACTACTGTCTGGAGCGTGAAATTCCGTTCCTGTATGCCTCTTCGGCGGCCACCTACGGCGGACGTACCTCTGATTTCATTGAATCCCGCGAATATGAGCAGCCGTTGAACGTTTACGGTTACTCCAAGTTCCTTTTCGACGAATATGTGCGTCAGGTGTTGCCAGAAGCGAACTCCCAAATCGTTGGTTTCCGCTACTTCAACGTCTACGGGCCGCGCGAAGGCCACAAAGGCAGCATGGCGAGCGTGGCGTTCCATCTGAACACTCAGTTGAATAACGGCGAAAGTCCAAAACTGTTCGAAGGCAGCGACGGCTTTAAGCGTGACTTCGTCTACGTAGGCGACGTTGCCGCCGTGAACCTGTGGTTCTGGGAAAATGGGGTATCCGGTATTTTCAACCTTGGCACCGGCCGCGCGGAGTCTTTCCAGGCCGTGGCTGACGCAACGCTGGCGTATCACAAGAAAGGCAGCATTGAGTACATTCCTTTCCCGGACAAACTGAAAGGCCGCTACCAGGCATTCACCCAGGCCGATCTGACCAACCTGCGCGCAGCGGGTTATGACAAGCCGTTCAAGACCGTTGCCGAAGGCGTAACGGAATATATGGCCTGGCTGAATCGCGACGCGTAAGTATGAGAATTCTGGTGATCGGCCCGTCATGGGTGGGCGACATGATGATGTCGCAAAGTCTCTATCGCACGCTCAAGGCGCGTTATCCCCAGGCGATAATCGACGTGATGGCACCCGCATGGTGCCGTCCGTTGTTATCGCGTATGCCGGAAGTGAATGAAGCCATCCCAATGCCGCTCGGCCACGGGGCGCTGGAAATTGGCGAACGCCGTAAACTCGGTCACAGTCTGCGCGAGAAGCGTTATGACCGTGCTTACGTGTTACCCAATTCGTTTAAATCCGCGCTTGTGCCCTTCTTCGCCGGTGTGCCGCACCGTACCGGCTGGCGCGGTGAGATGCGCTACGGTCTGCTGAATGACGCACGCGTGCTGGATAAAGAGGCCTGGCCATTAATGGTGGAGCGCTATGTGGCGCTGGCCTACGACAAGGGCGTGATGCGCAGCGCAAAAGACCTGCCGCAGCCGCTGCTGTGGCCACAGCTACAGGTCAGCGAGGGTGAAAAATCCCAGACCTGTAACGCGTTTGGTCTTTCCTCTGAACGGCCGATGATTGGCTTCTGCCCGGGCGCGGAATTCGGCCCGGCAAAACGCTGGCCGCACTATCACTACGCAGAGCTGGCAAAGCAGTTGATTGACGAAGGCTACCAGATCGTTCTGTTCGGCTCGGCCAAAGACCACGAGGCGGGGAACGAAATTCTTGCAGCCCTCAGCACAGAACAGCAGGCCTGGTGCCGCAACCTGGCCGGGGAAACCCAGCTTGAGCAGGCGGTGATTTTACTTGCTGCCTGTAAAGCCGTAGTCACCAACGACTCCGGGCTGATGCACGTCGCCGCCGCGCTCAACCGCCCGCTGGTTGCGTTGTACGGTCCAAGTAGCCCGGACTTCACGCCGCCGCTCTCAAATAAGGCGCGCGTTATTCGTCTGATCACGGGTTACCATAAGGTGCGTAAAGGCGATGCCGCGCAAGGTTATCACCAGAGCCTGATCGACATCACGCCGCAGCGCGTTCTCGAAGAACTCAACGAACTGCTGCTGAGCGAAGAAGGATAACGAATGCGGGTACTGATCGTTAAAACCTCTTCGATGGGTGATGTGCTGCATACACTTCCGTCGCTGACGGACGCCATGCGGGCCATTCCAGGCATTCGTTTTGACTGGGTGGTGGAAGAAGGCTTCGCGCAGATCCCTACCTGGCACGAAGCGGTCGACCGCGTGATCCCGGTGGCCATCCGCCGCTGGCGTAAAGCGTGGTTTTCCACACCGATTAAAGCCGAGCGCAAAGCCTTCCGCGATGCGGTGCAGGCGCAGCGTTACGACGCCATTATCGACGCGCAGGGGCTGGTCAAAAGCGCCGCGCTGGTCACGCGCCTGGCACACGGTGTAAAGCACGGCATGGACTGGCAAACCGCCCGCGAACCACTCGCCAGCCTGTTCTATAACCGTCGTCACCATATTGCAAAGCAGCAGCACGCAGTGGAACGCACCCGCGAGCTATTCGCAAAAAGCCTCGGTTACACAAAGCCGGAAATGCAGGGTGATTACGCGATTTCGCAGCATTTTCTGCGTGATGCAGAGAAGCCAGCGCAGCCCTGGCTGGTCTTCCTGCATGCCACAACGCGCGATGATAAGCACTGGCCGGAAACGCACTGGCGAAGACTCATTGAACTAATGCAACCTGCCGGCATCCATATTAAACTGCCGTGGGGTGCTGAACATGAGCGCCAGCGTGCTGAACGTCTGGCAGCCGGTTTTTCGCACGTCGAGGTTTTACCAAAACTCACGCTGGCGCAAGTTGCTGCAGAGCTGGCCGGAGCTAAAGCTGTCGTTTCCGTTGATACGGGTTTAAGCCATTTAACCGCGGCGCTGGATCGTCCAAACATCACGATTTTTGGCCCGACCGATCCCGGTTTGATTGGGGGTTACGGTAAAAACCAGCATCAAATGGTCAGCCCGACTCAACAAACGAGGGACATTAGCGCAGATGCCATTTTTTCATTTTTACAGGACAGCCACTGGCTTTCCGACAGGGATATCTAACGAATGAGTTACGTATTTCTGCTGATTTTACTCCTTCCGGTGAAGCTTATCCGGAAGCTGTTCCGCAAAGATACAGGTAAAAACCTGGTCATTCAGACAGCCAAAATCGGTGATTTTGTTAATGCGACGCCCCTGCTGGCATACCTGCAAAAAAGTGATGTGCTCATCAGTCGCAGCGTAGGTGCGCTGGCGAAGCATGACGAAACGATCGAAGAGATTTTTTTTATCGAGCAGCATAAGCGTAGTCTGTGGCGTAAGCTCAGCTTTGCCTGCCGCATCATGAACCGCTACGACAACGTCTATCTTCTGCAACCCAACAGTGTAAATCTCTTTTTTGCCGCCGTCTGTAATGCCAAAAACAAACAATTTTTAAGCATTTACACCCGCAGATGGTATCACGGGATTTTCTATCTCACCGCCGACGGTACCGTTGAGCACGGCAAAAAAACGCTATCAGTGACCAATTACCTGAAGCTGGCCGACCGTTCGTTGACGTGGCAGGACTCGCCCAAGCACGCCACAAAGCCGCTGTTCAAACCGGCGACCTACCCGGCAATTCTCGACAAACCTGATGTGATCCGCATCGGCATCAGCATTGCCGCAGGTAATAAAGCCAAAACGGTGCCGCCGGTCATCTGGAAGCGAATTATTGACCGTCTCGCCGACCTGCCCTGCGAGTTTTATGTGTTTGGCGCCCCTGATGAACAGTCGTGGCTGGACGATATCACCCGTGCTTACGGTGACATTCCTAATGTCGTTAACCTCATCGGCAAAATCCCTCTCGAAGATCTTCCGTGGGCGATTTCCAGGATGGATTGTTATATCGCGTCTGATTCAGGCAATGTCTATATTGCCGATGCAGTAGATGTACCCGTAGTGCTGCTGTTTGGCCCATGCTGCCACTATGAACAACGCCCACTTGGAAATGTGATGCTGATAGGTAACGACGACAATATTTGTTCTTATGTTTTTGAGACTAAATACTATTTCTCGCAAGACAGGGAAGAACTCTTTGCTGTAACAGACGAATCCTTAAACGAACTCAAACGTTTCATTTGCGCGTTACCAAAAGCTACCGCAACCCCATATACCTTTGATGCCCTGGGAAACTAATTTTTTATGGCTTTTCTAAGCATCATTATTGCTGCACATAACGCCGAAGATACCCTTCACACAACGTTAGAAAGCCTGCACGATGCCATCGATAATGTGGGCGACGATGTTGAGGTGATTATCTTTAACGACAGCTCCGATGATTCCACGCAAGATATTATTGAGACGTGGTTGCCAGCGTTTCCGAATGTACACTCCCGGCACGTTCAGTTTCGTAATGTAGGCCTTGTTCGCAATAGCGCATTCTCTCTGGCATCAGGTGACTACATTACCATGCTGGATAGTGATGACCGACTGAAACCGGGTAGCATCAGGGACGCTGTAGCATTCCTCAAGACAGAGCGTCCTGATATGCTGCTGACGCGCCTGCTAGAAATTCGTGATATCAAAAAAATCACCCCCAACTGGCAAGGATTTTCTCCCGTTGCGTTGTCGCAACGGGAGGCTATAAAACGTTTCCTGCTGCATAAAGATTTTCAGGCACATCTCATTGGTCAATTCATTCATCGCAAGTTATACGAAAGTAATCCGATTCCTTCGATGGTGTGTTATGAGGATTTTGCGGTATTCCCTGGCATGTTGATGCAATCGAGTAAAATAGCCTATCAACGTCGCGGGCACTATTACTACATCAAGCGTAGCGACAGTTTGTCGAGCAAACTCGACGCGAGCAAAATCAAAACGCTTGTGGAATGCACATTGCTGATGGAAAAAACATTCCCGCAGCCGTTTCAACATCTCATAAATTGTCATTGGTTTGATATTTACAGTAATCATCGGCAACATCTGACCGACCAGCATTTCCAGCTTGTTAAACAACGGGTAAAAGCACTTTATTCTCTCTCATTTTTCTTATCCAGCGATGTTCGCTTCAGCTATAAAAAAAGGGTTATTGAGGCATTATGGAAAAAGTAAAACTGCGGCTCTATCAGCTGACGCTGATTTTGAGTCTTATTTCGCTTGCGTTGGCGTTGCTCAGTTCAGGTAAGCAACGAGAGTTTTTCTATATTGCGATTTATGCCAGCATTATTGGCTTAGCTTGTGAATATAAAAAGATCACACTGCGTCCTTTTTCCATCGCATTGCCGATTTTATTAGTTGGGTTGCTTAATTTTGGCTGGTATATGACGTACGAATACCATAGCGAAGGCCTGAACGTTTATAGCGATTATCTTGGTGCAAGTAAAAAATTGATTCTGGCGAGTATCCTTATTTTCTACCTTGACAGATTTAAGTCGTACATTGATGAAGAATCCTTCCAGAACTATTTCTTTTATGCCTCAGGTGCAGGGTTTATTCTTGCCACTGGTTATGGCTTGTGGCAGGTAACACAGGGTATGGATAGAATCGAAATGGCTATTAATCGCGCCACTGTGTCAGCTTATGTCTACTCTGTTTTGTCACTCGCTTTTGTATACAGCCTTTATCTGCAGAAAAAAATAAAACTGTATTTTATCGCTGCTATTACGATTTTAATTTCTTGGTTAATCATATTGTTGACTGGTACACGTGCGGCGATGGGATTATATTTACTTCAGGCAATTGTACTCACACTTTATCATTTTAGAAGGATTCATTTTAAATCGACGCTGATCATCTTATGTATTTTAGCAGGTATTGTTATCATTAGTTACAAGCCATTGATTGAGCCGAAGATAAATCAAACTCAAGTTGAATTAGGTAATTATCAAAAAGGTTATGGCGCATCGTCACTCGGTGCGCGTTTTGCCATGTGGGGTGCTGGTATTCAAAATGGACTTGCCCACCCATTGGGGCAGTCAGTCGAAGAGAGAGAAGTATGGACACAGCAGTATGTGAAAAATGGACATCCGCATCTCGCAGCAGCCCTCGGTTTTGTTCGGGTGCATCTGCACAATGAGTTTATTGAAAAATATTCTCTGCAAGGTATCCCCGGGCTGGCAATATTATTATTTTTCTATATATCGATGCTCGCTTACGCGCTCAAAAACAGAAATGGTCTACTGCTAACGACCATGCTTCTTTTATTATTCTATGGTCTGACGGACGTCATATTACTTAGTTCAGAAGCCTTAATCTTCTTTGTTACCCTGTTTGCGTTGAGCACACCTTTTTCGCAAACAAGGCAACGTTAAAGATAATGCCCGCGATGCGGGCATTAATTTTTCTTGTATTGATAAAACTCCGCCAACGTCATCCCCACCGTCTTATCGGATAACCAGCTAAAGAGCACTTCCAGATCCTGATACAACCCTTCAATCGCCGCCTCATCTTTAAACGTAGGACTTCCGCCCGGCATAAATTCCGAGGAATGCAGCATAAACTCCACGTAGTCATGTCCCTGAGACAGGCATTGCTGTGCGACCTGAATCATCTGCGACGCATTACCACCGGACGGTCTCAACCAGTTTACGGACGGTGAACGATATTTACCGCGCAGGCGATCGTAGCCCTGTTTGACGGTGTTCAACCAGGCCGGATGCTTATACTGGATGCTCATCGGCACTTCGAGTAAGGGGCTATTGCCCGCTCGTGAGATATCGTCTGTATCAATAAAGTAGGCGTGGTCTGGAAAGTGCTGATAATTGGTTCCGCCATTCCCCTGCGGTGCGCCTTTCGCGTTGCGCCAGTTCACGCGCGGCGTAACAGAGCAATCAACCTGGTAGCCCAGTTCGATCAGCAGTCTGGCGTAACGGCTATCAAAGGCCCAGCGCCCGGCGCGATGGCTTAACATTTTGGTCTGGAAGGTCTCTTCCAGCAGACGGGTCATGAACAACACTTTCTCGCGCATCACCTCATCTGAAAATTCAATCAAATACGGCTGCCAGCGCCAGTCATCTCCGGTGAGATCGTGTTCCGGAGGGCTATTCCACGCGTGAAGGTGCATCCCGACTTCACCCTGACCGCGGGCGATCACATCTTTGGCAAACTCAATGAAAACCGGCTCAATCGCCATCTCATAATTTGTCAGCCATACGGGTTTGAAACCGAAACGCTCACAAAGCGTCTGGAATCGCGCCAGATAGCGCGCATTCTCCGTTTTAATGACGCGGTGATTTTGCCAGAGATTATCGCCTTCAGTATCAATCGTGATGATAAACGCTGGTTTTTTCATAATGAGTCCGCAAGACAGGAAAGTTAGCGCTATGTTACGCACTCACCGAAGCATGAGTAAACCCTTCCAGGGAATTTCCTGAGATTATGGAGAAAGAGTGCAAGTCGCTATCAGGTCTATTAGAATTGCCAACAGTACAACGCCAATAAGATGATGATGAATAACTTACCTGACACGCCTGATTTGCGCATTTTACTTATCAAACTCCGCCATCATGGCGACATGTTGCTGACCACTCCCGTCATTGATTCGTTACGTCAAAAATGGCCGCAGGCACAGATTGATGTGCTGTTGTATGAAGAAACCCGCGATATGCTCGCCGCACACCCGGCGATCGGTACTGTTTACGGGATCGACCGTAAATGGAAGCAGCTGGGCACGCTGAAACATCTGCAAAAAGAGTGGCAGTTGCTCTGTGCGTTAAGGAAACAGCATTATCACCTGGTGATTAATCTTGCCGATCAGTGGCGCAGCGCTATCGTTACCCGTTTCACCGGCGCACCGGTACGACTCGGGTTCGCTTTTAATAAGCGCAACAACGCATTCTGGCGGTTTTGCCATAGCGATTTGGTCTCTGTGGCCGGGCACAACGCGTTGCACACTGTCGAACAGAACCTCTCTATTTTGTCGCCATTACCGGTCACCGCTCAACCTGCCGTGACCATGGCCTACCATGCTGAAGACTGGCACGAGGCTCACCAAAAGTTGATGCAAAACGGTGTGGGAGACAACTACATCGTGATTCAGCCTACGTCGCGCTGGTTCTTTAAATGCTGGGACGAAGGCAAAATGGCGCAAACCATCACGGCGCTGCAGCAGGATGGCCACACTGTCGTCCTCACCGCCGGGCCGGATAAAAAAGAGCTGGCGATGATCGATCGCATTCTCGCCGCCTCGCCAGAGACGGGGGTCGTCTCGCTGGCAGGTCAGCTCACGTTGCGTCAACTGGCTTCGCTTATCGATCATGCGTCTCTGTTTATTGGTGTTGACTCCGTTCCGATGCATATGGCCGCTGCGCTTCAGACCCCCTGTGTGGCATTGTTTGGCCCATCAAAACTTACCTTCTGGTCACCCTGGCAGGTTAATGGGGAAGTCATCTGGGCAGGTGATTACGGCCCACTGCCCGATCCAGACGCCATTGATACCAAAACAAAAGAACGCTATCTCGACGCCATTCCCGTTGATGCTGTCGTCTCCGCCGCAAGGAGATATCTGTCATGAAACACCATCGCCTGGCGATTGTTCGCCAAAAGTATCGCCCGGATGGCGGGGCAGAACGCTTCGTGTCTCGCGCCCTTACCGCGCTGAGCAACCAAAATCTCGAGCTCAACGTCATCACGCGCGAGTGGCAGGGTGAGAAGCAGGACGACTGGCATATTCATATTTGCGATCCGCGCAAATGGGGCCGCATCAGCCGCGAGCGCGGGTTTGCGCATGCCGCACGTGCGCTCTGGCAGCAGCAGCAGTTTGATATTGTGCAAAGCCACGAGCGCATTCCGGGCTGTGACATTTATCGTGCAGGCGATGGCGTACACCGACGCTGGCTCCTGCAGCGCGCACGCATTCTGCCTGCCTGGCGTGCAAAACTGCTGATGCATGATCGCTATCACCGCTATGTGATGAATGCCGAACGTGAAATGTACCAGGCGCCGGAGTTAAAAGCGGTTATCTGTAATGCGGAGATGATCAAGCGCGAAATCGTCGAAGACTTTGATATTGACGCAAAAAAAATACATGTGATTTATAATTCAATTGACTCCACCCGTTTCGTTCCGGCAGAAGAGGCACAACGTATCGCATTGCGTCAGCAGTTTGGTTTGCCGACCGATGCCGTCATTTTCTGCTTCGTAGGGTCAGGATTTGAACGAAAAGGATTGGCCAGCGCTATACGCGCCGTTGCGGGTACTACGGCATGGCTGATTGTGGTTGGGCAGGATAAAGCAGAACGTCGCTATCGCGACCTCGCCCGTTCATTAGGCTGCGAGGGGCAAATCCGTTTTCTGGGGATGCAAAAAGAGACGCTGCCATTTTATCAGCTATCTGATGGTTTACTGCTACCAACGCTGTATGATCCTTTCCCTAACGTCATTCTTGAAGCGATGGCCTGCGGTTTGCCGGTCATTACATCAGAGAGTTGCGGTGGGGCAGAATTTATTCAGCAAGGCCAGAACGGATTTTACTGTGACGCACTTGATATCAGCACCCTGAAGGAGGCGGTAGCGGCCACCCCTTCGCTGGAAAAAAATAACGATATGGGACGAGCGGCACGTGAACGTGTAAAAGACGCCACCCCCGAAAAACTGTCAAGTCAGCTTATTTCGCTTTATCAAAAATTACTGGATTAAAAATGCGCATCCTAATGATTATTGATGGTTTACCCGGTGGAGGAGCTGAAAAAACGGTTCTTACACTCTCCAGCGGATTAACAGAGATGGGGCATCAGGTCTCTCTCTTCTCGCTGCGGAAAGTGTGCGACTACGCCATTCCGGAAGGCATCGATTATCAGGTCGTTCAGGATACCTGCAAAAAACCGTGGCGGAAGCTAACGGAGATCCCACGCCGCGCCAGGCTGCTGGATCAGGCTATCGAGCGGGCGGAGCGCAGCGGCAAATTTGATGTGGTGTTCTCGCATCTGCACAAAACTGACCGCATCGTGGCGCACTGCCGCGCCCTGGAGCGCGATAAAGTGTGGTTCTGCGTGCATGGCATGTTCTCATTCTCCTACCTTCGCCATCGCCGTGGGCTTTCACGCTGGTTTAAACACACTAAAATTCGCCATACCTACGAAAACCGCAACGTGGTCGCCGTCTCAGGCGCCGTGTTGAAAGATCTTTCAGAAACGCTGGCCCTGAATCTCCGACGCACGGCGGTAATCCATAATCCTTTTGATATTCCTGAAATCCAGCGTCTGGCGGACGCCCCCTTTGAGATGCAGGGAAAGGATTACATCATTCACGTCGGCCGCTTCCATGAACACAAGCGCCACGATCGCCTGCTACGGGCGTTCGCGCTGAGTCAGCTCGATACTACGCTGGTTATGATGGGCAATGGCTCTGAGGCTAAAATTCAAAAGCTTAAGCAGCTTGCCCGCGAACTGGGCATTGAAGACAAAACGGTTTTCCGTCCGTTCGAACCTAATCCTTATCCCTGGATTAAAGGGGCACGCCTTTTAGTGTTAAGTTCTGACTGCGAAGGTTTTGGTAATGTGCTGGTTGAATCCATTATCTGCCAGACGCCACCCGTCAGTACACATTGTCCAGGTGGCCCCGCCGAAATCCTCAAGGGAGACTTATCCCGCGGTCTGGCAGAGATGAATGACGAGTCGCTGGCAAAAACGCTGGCGGATATTTATACCTCTCCACCGGTCGTTGATCGCGCAACCATTGCATCGTTCGGTATCAAGGCCATTTGCCAGCAATATATTGCTTTGGTCGACAATCAAAAATAATCAGGTTTCTTATGCAAAATTCAGCGCCATTATTAAGCGTGGTGGTAGCCGTTTATAACGGTGAAGCGTTCCTGGATCAGTTCTTTACCTGCCTTGTGGATCAACGCATCGACAGCATGGAAGTCATCATCGTCAATGACGGCTCCACGGACCGTTCGATGCAGATCGTCGAAAACTGGCGCGAAAAGCTGCCGCAGATGCAGGTTATTGAGCAGCAAAATCAGGGCGTATCCATCGCGCGTAATACCGGTCTGGCCGTCGCGACGGGCCAATATCTTTCTTTCCCTGATATTGATGATGTCTTTAAACCCGGCATGTATCAGCACCTGCTTGATATGGCTGTTACGCAACGTCTTGATGTCGCTACCTGTAACGGCAACTACGTCTGGGAAAATAATAAGAAGCCTTCACGCCCTATTTTCCCTGAAGACAAACTGGCATCAACGGGCGTCATGTCCGGCCCTGCATGGCTCAAAATGGCGCTCGACTCCCGTAAGTTCCTGCACGTGACCTGGCTGAACATCTATCGTCATGACTTTATTCGCGAGCACGGTTTTCACTTTGAACCGGGGCTACGCCATCAGGATATTCCGTGGACCACAGAAGTACTGCTGGCGGCGGAGCGGGTGCAGTACACCAGTGAACGTTACTACGACTACTACATTCACTCTGCGTCGGTGTCTCATATGCCGGACAATGACGACACGCTCATTCGCTCGGCGCGTCACTACATGAAAATCCTGCAGATGCTCGATGCCATTAATCAGCGCTACCCCGATAAAGTGAAAGGGATCCCTGCTTGCCACTGGCAAATTGCCAAAGAAGGGCTGGGCATCATTCATACTTTCGACAACATGAAAGATGAGCAGAAAAAGGCATTTATTATCAAAGAGTTTTTCGATAAAGGGATCTGGAAACTCATCTGGAAAAATGCAAAAAGTCCCCGACTGCGCTGGCGACTGGGCCGTCGTTACTTCCGTTTGAAGCGCTATGTGGCATAAGAGATAGCTTTACCTGGCCCAAATGCTTAGAATTTGCCCGCCGAAACTAAAAAGACGGATAATCGCTTGGAATTGTTGTATACCGCCCTGCTCTATATCATTCAGCCACTGGTGTGGCTGAGACTGCTGCTTCGTAGCCGTAAAGCGCCTGCGTACCGAAAACGCTGGGCTGAACGTTATGGCTTCTGTCGCAATAAAGTTGCCCCGGACGGTATTTTGCTGCATTCCGTTTCTGTTGGCGAAACGCTGGCAGCGATCCCGCTGGTTCGCGCCCTGCGTCACCGTTATCCGTCGCTGCCGATCACCGTCACGACCATGACGCCGACCGGCTCTGAGCGCGTGATGTCCGCCTTCGGTAAAGACGTGCATCACGTCTATCTGCCCTACGACCTTCCCTGCGCCATGAACCGTTTTCTGGAAACCGTTCGCCCTAAACTGGTGATCGTGATGGAAACCGAGCTGTGGCCGAATATGATTTCCGCTCTGCATGCCCGTAAAATTCCACTGGTGATCGCTAACGCGCGTCTGTCTGAGCGGTCGGCGAAAGGCTACGGCAAGCTGGGGAAATTTATGCGCCGCCTGCTCAGCAAAATCACACTGATTGCTGCGCAAAACGAAGAAGACGCAGCGCGCTTTATCTCGCTTGGCCTGAAACGCAACCAGCTGGCGGTGACAGGCAGCCTGAAATTCGATATCTCCGTCACGCCTGAACTTGCCGCGCGTGCTATCACGCTGCGCCGCCAGTGGGCACCGCGTCGCCAGGTCTGGATTGCGACCAGCACCCATGATGGCGAAGAGGCGATTATCCTGCAGGCGCATCGTAAGCTGCTGGAGAAATTCCCCGATTTGCTGCTGATTCTGGTGCCTCGCCATCCCGAGCGTTTTAAAGACGCCCGTGAAATGGTGCAAAAAGGCGGCTTCAGCTTCACCCTGCGCAGCAGCGGTGAGATCCCCTCCACCAGCACGCAGGTGGTTATTGGCGATACCATGGGCGAGCTGATGCTGCTGTATGGCATCGCTGATCTGGCCTTTGTTGGCGGCAGCCTGGTGGAGCGTGGTGGCCATAACCCGCTGGAGCCAGCGGCCCATGCCATTCCCGTACTGATGGGTCCACATACCTTCAACTTCAAAGATATCTGTGCGAAATTGCAGCAAGCGGAAGGGCTAATTACCGTGACCGATGCGGATTCGGTGGTCAAAGAGGTCTCGACTCTGCTGACCGACGAAGATTACCGCCTGTGGTACGGTCGTCATGCCGTCGAAGTGCTGCATCAGAACCAGGGTGCCCTCACCCGTCTGCTGCAGCTTCTGCAACCTTATCTGCCGCAGCGGAGCCACTAATGTCAACGCGCCTGTCGGTCGTTCTGATCGCCAAAAACGCTGCCGACCTGCTTCCGGATTGCCTGGCCTCCGTTGCCTGGGCTGACGAAATTATCCTGCTCGACTCCGGCAGTGAAGACAACACGGCGGACGTTGCCCGCGCAGCGGGTGCAAAAGTCTATACCAACACCGACTGGCAAGGTTATGGCATCCAGCGCCAGCGCGCGCAGGGATATGCCACCGGTGATTATGTACTGATGCTCGACACAGACGAGCGCATCACGCCGGAGCTGCGTCAGGCTATTCAGGCGGTGCTCGCCGCACCAACGCCGGGCACGGTCTACAGCATTGCGCGTCGTAACTATTTCCTTGGCCGTTTTATGCGTCACAGCGGCTGGTACCCCGACCGGGTCACGCGCCTCTACGAGCGCGAGCGGTATCAGTACAATGATAATCTGGTCCATGAATCCCTGGCCTGCGACAGTGCACCAGTCGTCCCTCTGACGGGCGATCTTTTGCACCTGACCTGCCGGGATTTCGCCAGCTTCCAGCGTAAACAGCTCAACTATGCCACCGCCTGGGCACAGGAGCGCCATCAGCGCGGCAAGAAGGCCACGCTGACGGGTATCTTCACCCATACGCTGGGGGCGTTTCTGAAAACGCTGCTGCTGCGTGGCGGCGTGCTGGACGGCAAACAGGGCTGGTTACTGGCCGTAGTAAATGCCCAGTATACTTTCAACAAATACACCGAGCTGTGGGCGCTCAGCCGCGGCTACTCAGAGAAAACGTGAGCCATGAGCACAAAAGCGATTTATCCAGGTACCTTTGATCCGATCACCAATGGTCATCTTGATATCATCACCCGTGCGGCGTGCATGTTCGACAAGGTGATTCTGGCGATTGCTGCCAGCCCCAGTAAAAAACCGATGTTTGACCTGAACGAGCGCGTCGCGCTTGCCACCGAGGCCATTGCGCACCTGCCAAACGTGGAAGTGGTGGGCTTCAGCGATCTGATGGCCAACTTTGCCCGCGCTCAGCAGGCGACGATTCTGATCCGTGGCTTACGCGCGGTGGCAGACTTCGAGTATGAGATGCAGCTGGCGCATATGAATCGTCATTTGATGCCGGAGCTGGAAAGCGTATTTCTGATGCCATCCAAGGAGTGGTCGTTCATCTCTTCCACGCTGGTGAAAGAGGTGGCGCGTCATCACGGGGACGTTACCCATTTCCTGCCGGTTAACGTCCACCAGGCGTTGATGGACAAGCTAAAGTAGCGCTATTTCTGGCACTGACGGCAATAGAATGTGGCGCGCTGGGCATGCTTTGTTGCGATGATCGGCGTTCCACACACCCTGCACGGCTCGCCTTTGCGGCCATACACCTGCAGCTCCTGAGCAAAATAGCCTGGCTTACCATCGCTTTGCAGGAAGTCCTTCAGCGTCGTTCCCCCCTGCTCAATTGAGCGAAGCAGCACCGCTTTAATCACCCGTACCTGCAGCTCACACTCCTGCGCCGACAGCGAAGAGGCCAACCGATCGGGATGGATCCCGGCTGCAAACAGCGATTCGCTGGCATAGATATTCCCCACGCCGACCACCAGCTTGTTATCCATCAGCCAGGGTTTAATCGGGGTTTTCTTTTTCGCACACTTCGCTTTCAGGTATTCCGCGTTAAACGCTTCTGAAAGCGGCTCTGGCCCCAGATGTGCCAGTACGCTATGTCCTTCCAGTTCTTTGGTCCACAACCATGCGCCAAAGCGGCGGGGATCGGTATAACGCAACACTTTGCCGTTACTCATCACCAGATCGACATGGTCATGCTTTTCCGCAGGCAGCTCTTCAGTGAGGATCCGCAGGCTGCCGGACATGCCAAGATGGATGATGATCCAGCCATCGGGCAGCTCCAGGAGCAGATATTTCGCGCGGCGCTGGACGCTGAGGATCGGTTTATCGCTTAACGCATGGATCTCATCAGAAACCGGCCAACGGAGGCGGCCGTTACGCACGGTAGCATGAAGAATAGTCGCGCCGACCAGATGCGGCTCAATACCGCGGCGGCTGGTCTCCACCTCAGGTAATTCAGGCATGATTCCTCCGTAGTAAGATGCAGAATGCAAAAAACCCCGCAGTTGCGGGGTTTTTCAATACAAGGAGGCTAAAATTATTTGATTTTAGCTTCTTTGTACATTACGTGCTGGCGTACAACTGGATCGAATTTTTTCAGTTCCAGTTTTTCCGGCTTAGTACGTTTGTTCTTCGTGGTGGTGTAGAAGTGACCTGTACCAGCAGAAGAAACCAGCTTGATTTTCTCGCGAATACCTTTAGCCATGATTTATTTCCTCTTTAAGTACTTAGTACTTTTCGCCACGGGCACGCAGTTCGGACAGAACTGTATCGATGCCTTTCTTATCAATTACACGCATACCTTTAGCAGATACGCGCAGGGTGACAAAACGCTTCTCGCTCTCAACCCAGAAACGGTGAGAGTGCAGGTTCGGCAGGAAACGGCGTTTAGTCGCGTTCAGTGCGTGGGAACGGTTGTTACCGGTCACCGGACGCTTGCCAGTAACTTGGCAGACTCGGGACATGTCTATTCTCCAAAAATCAAATTAGCTCGAGCTTCGTATGGGGTATCGGCGCCTCGTCAGGCTTTACAGCCCGGTCATCGCATAGTTCTATTGAACTCTCGATTGCCAGGCCCAAATGCCAAACCCGAGATTCTCAAAGGTGGCGTAGTATACGCTGACTCGGCGGTGTGCTCAAGTCCCGAACAGACAAAGATCCCGATGGATCGCGAGAAATAGCCTAAATCCAGCCATGTTCTGCAAAAGAAAGGTACTCTCCGCGGCCAATTATCAGATGGTCCAGCACACGAATGTCCATGAATTGACAGCATTTGACAATGCGGTCGGTGATCTCTTTGTCAGCTCTGCTTGGTTCTGCACAGCCAGAAGGGTGATTATGCGCGAGTATCACGCCGGCTGCATTCAATTTTATTGCTTCGCGCACAATTTCACGCGGATGAACCTCTACATGGCTTAGCGTGCCCGAGAAAAGGTGGCTATGCTTGAGCACCCGGTTCCGGTTGTCGAGAAAGATCACCATAAAGATCTCGCGTTCAATATCGGTTAACTGACTTTGCAGAAACTCGCGCGTCATCGCAGGAGTCAGTATCGGGTCCTCCTCCTGCATACGAACACACTGAAAACGGCGGGCCAGTTCGGCAATCCCCTTGAGTTGGGCATATTTCGCCACACCGATACCCTCCACATGCGCAAACTCCGCCAGTTCCGCCGTCATCAAACCGTAGAGTGAGCCAAAATGGCCTATCAGATCTTTTGCCAGCGTAAAGACCGTTTTGCCCGGCGTACCGGTGCGCAAAAAAAGCGCCAGCAGTTCCTCATCTTTTAGCAAAGTGACGCCATAGCGCAGCAATTTTTCGCGCGGTAAGAGCAGATCATCCTCGTCTTCCATGCTTTTTCTCCCTGTTTTTTGCCCATCTTGCCATAGGCTACTCAGGTACCTGACTCTCGCGTCTCGTTCTTGCGTAACGCCTCGCAAAGTGACCGAAGGACAAGATCACCCCGTTTTTGGGATTGTGATAAAATGCCCGCTCTCTGATGAAACCCAACAGGAAAGAATCATGATGAGCCTGGCCGGTAAAAAAATCGTTCTTGGCGTTAGCGGCGGCATTGCAGCCTATAAAACGCCGGAACTGGTGCGCCGTCTGCGCGAGCGCGGGGCCGACGTACGGGTCGCGATAACCGAAGGTGGAAAAGCCTTTATCACTCCTCTGAGCCTGCAGGCCGTTTCAGGATACCCGGTATCTGACAGCCTGCTTGACCCTGCCGCAGAAGCCGCGATGGGTCATATTGAGCTTGGGAAATGGGCAGACCTGGTTATCCTTGCCCCCGCCACGGCCGATTTAATTGCCCGCGTTGCCGCCGGGATGGCGAACGATCTGGTTTCGACCATTTGTCTGGCTACGCCCGCTCCTGTTGCCGTCGTGCCGGCTATGAATCAGCAGATGTATCGCAATGCCGCGACCCAGCATAATCTACAGACGCTGGCCTCGCGCGGCCTGCTGATCTGGGGGCCGGACAGCGGGAGCCAGGCCTGTGGCGATGTCGGCCCAGGCCGTATGCTTGATCCATTGACTATTGTCGATATGGCCGCGGCCCATTTTTCGCCTGTCAACGACCTGCAACATCTCAACATCATGATTACAGCCGGCCCAACGCGCGAGCCGCTGGATCCGGTACGTTACATTACCAACCACAGCTCCGGTAAAATGGGCTTTGCGATTGCGGCCGCAGCGGCGAAACGCGGCGCGAACGTCACGCTGGTCAGTGGCCCGGTCTCGTTACCTACGCCGCCTTTTGTGCAGCGTATTGACGTCACCACCGCGCTGGAAATGGAGGCCGCGGTACAGGCCCATGCGCAAAACCAGCAGATTTTTATCGGTTGTGCTGCCGTCGCGGACTACCGCGCAGAGACCATTTCCGATGCAAAAATCAAAAAGCAAGGCGATGAATTAACACTAAAAATGGTTAAAAACCCGGATATCGTTGCTGGGGTCGCCGCGCTGAAAACCCATCGTCCTTACGTTGTTGGGTTTGCCGCAGAAACAAATAATGTGGAAGAATATGCCCGGCAAAAACGTACCCGCAAAAACCTCGATTTGATTTGCGCGAATGACGTATCGCTGGCCACGCAAGGATTTAACAGCGACAGCAACGCACTGCACCTTTTCTGGCAGGATGGAGATAAAATCTTACCGCTTGAGCGCAAGGAACTCCTGGGCCAACAATTACTGGACGAGATCGTTACCCGTTATGATGAAAAAAATCGACGTTAAGATTCTGGACCCGCGTGTTGGCGAGCAATTCCCGCTGCCAACCTATGCCACCTCCGGCTCTGCCGGTCTTGACCTGCGCGCCTGTCTCGATGACGCCGTAGAATTGGCTCCGGGTGCGACCACCCTGATCCCAACGGGCCTGGCGATTCACATTGCCGACCCTTCACTGGCGGCGGTGATCCTGCCACGTTCAGGCCTGGGTCATAAGCATGGTGTCGTACTGGGTAACCTGGTCGGCCTGATCGACTCTGACTACCAGGGCCAGCTGATGGTCTCCGTCTGGAACCGGGGTCAGGACAGCTTCACCATTGAACCGGGCGAGCGTATCGCGCAGATGGTCTTTGTACCTGTGGTGCAGGCAGAATTTAACCTGGTGGCAGACTTTGATGCCACCGACCGTGGCGAAGGCGGCTTCGGCCATTCCGGGCGCAAATAACCGCCCGACAGACACGCATCTCACAGCGCCATAATGTCATAACAAACCGCAAACGCCAGTTTGCGGTCGCTGTGTGGATGCCAGCCTGACAAGTGCTTATTTTCAGGGGTATTTTGCAACATGGCAGAAAAACAAACCGCGAAAAGGAACCGTCGCGAAGAAATACTTCAATCTCTGGCTCTGATGCTTGAATCCAGCGATGGCAGTCAACGCATCACCACCGCAAAACTGGCCGCCTCTGTAGGCGTGTCTGAAGCGGCGCTGTACCGTCATTTCCCGAGCAAAACCCGGATGTTCGACAGCCTGATCGAGTTTATCGAAGACAGTCTGATCACGCGCATCAACCTGATTCTGAAAGACGAAAAAGACACCACCGCGCGTCTGCGTCTGATTGTGCAGTTGATTCTGGGATTTGGAGAACGTAACCCGGGCCTGACCCGTATTCTGACTGGCCATGCGCTAATGTTTGAGCAGGACAGACTGCAGGGTCGCATTAACCAGCTTTTCGAGCGTATTGAAGCGCAGCTGCGCCAGGTACTGCGTGAGAAGAAAATGCGTGAAGGCGAAGGTTACAGCACGGATGAAACACTGCTGGCAAGCCAGATCCTGGCGTTTTGCGAAGGGATGCTCTCTCGTTTTGTACGCAGTGAGTTCAAATACAGCCCAACGGACGATTTCGACGCCCGTTGGCCGTTAGTGGCGGCGCAGTTGCAGTAGCGTCGTTGCCGGATGGCGGCTACGCCTTATCCGGCCCACAAATTGCGCAGGCCCGGCAAGCAACGCGCCACCGGGCGATTCCGTTACACGCCGAACTCTTCGCGATATGCCCGCACCGCAGCCAGATGATCCGCCATCTCTGGCTTCTCTTCCAGATACGCAATCAGGTCTTTCAGGTTGATGATTGACGTCACTTTGCAGCTGTAATCACGTTCAACTTCCTGAATGGCCGAGATTTCACCACGCCCCCGTTCCTGACGGTCCAGAGAAATCAACACGCCAGCCAGCGTCGCGCCGTTGGCCTGGATAATCTCCATGGATTCGCGAATGGCGGTACCCGCGGTGATGACGTCGTCCACCAGCATCACGCGCCCCTGCAGTGGGCTGCCGACCAGGTTGCCGCCTTCACCGTGGGTTTTGGCCTCTTTACGGTTAAAGCAGTACGGTACGTCGCGGTCATGGTGCTCTGCCAGCGCAACCGCGGTGGTGGTCGCAATCGGAATGCCCTTATAGGCCGGGCCAAACAGCAGGTCGAAATCAATCCCTGAATCCACCAGCGCTTCGGCATAGAAACGGCCTAACAGCGCCAGATCGCGCCCGGTATTGAACAGCCCGGCATTGAAGAAATAGGGGCTCTTGCGCCCGGATTTCAGCGTAAACTCGCCAAACTTGAGGACCTGCTTGTTAAGCGCAAACTCAATAAACTGGCGCTGATACGGTTTCATGGATTCGCTCCTTTGTCTTTTCTGTCTTACAGGCAAAAAAAAGGCGACTCATTGGTCGCCTTTAAAATCAATTTTCTAACGCCGCTTTCTGCGTCGTTACAATAGATTCAATTCCCCCTCGGGCCAGAGCCAGCAAGGTGAGAAGTTCTTCGTGGGTAAACGGTTCGCCTTCTGCGGTGCCCTGCACCTCAATGATACGTCCGTCTTCGGTCATCACCACGTTCATGTCAGTTTCGGCGGCGGAGTCTTCTACGTATTCAAGATCGCAAAGCGCTTCACCGTTAACGATACCGACGGACACCGCGGCAACCATCCCTTTCATTGGGTTTGTTTTCAGCTTACCAGCCGCAACCAGTTTATTCAGGGCATCCGCCAGCGCCACACAGGCACCGGTAATCGATGCGGTACGCGTGCCACCGTCAGCCTGAATGACGTCGCAGTCCAGGGTAATGGTGAATTCGCCCAGCGTTTTCAGATCAACAGCGGCGCGCAGCGCACGCGCGATGAGGCGCTGAATTTCCATGGTACGGCCGCCCTGCTTACCCTTTGCCGCTTCACGGGCATTACGGGTATGCGTTGCACGCGGCAGCATGCCGTATTCAGCCGTGATCCAGCCCTGGCCCTGACCTTTCAGGAAACGCGGAACGCCTTCTTCAATGGAAGCCGTGCACAGCACTTTGGTGTCACCAAACTCAACCAGAACGGAGCCTTCAGCGTGTTTTGTATAGTTACGGGTCAGGGTGACGGGACGCACCTGATTGGCGCTACGACCTGCTGGACGCATGATGAATTCTCCGGCTTGAAACGAATGTGGCTGCGCATTATACGGATAAAGGACGCTTATTCCTATCCTGAGAAGCCCCTGAAAGCTATAATCCCCCCATCTCTCCTTTAAAAACGGGAATATCTATGATCCGCAGTATGACCGCCTACGCCCGGCGTGAAATCAAGGGTAGCTGGGGTAGCGCTACCTGGGAAATGCGTTCGGTAAACCAGCGCTATCTGGAAACCTATTTCCGTATGCCGGAGCAGTTCCGCAGCCTTGAGCCTGTGGTGCGTGAGCGTATCCGTACGCGTCTGACGCGCGGCAAAGTGGAATGTAACCTGCGTTTTGAGCCGGATGCCAGCGCACAGGGCGAACTGATCCTCAACGAAAAACTGGCAAAACAGCTCGTCAATGCGGCGAACTGGGTCAAAATGCAAAGCGACGAAGGCGAAATTAATCCGGTTGATATTCTGCGCTGGCCTGGCGTCATGGCTGCCGGAGAGCAGGATCTGGATGCAATTGCCGCTGAAATCCTTGCCGCCCTCGACAGCACGCTGGATGACTTTATCGTTGCTCGCGAAACCGAAGGCCAGGCGCTGAAAGCGATGATTGAACAGCGCCTTGAAGGCGTCAGCGCCGAAGTGGCAAAAGTACGTACCCATATGCCGGAAGTGCTGCAGTGGCAGCGCGAGCGTCTGGTTGCCAAACTGGAAGAAGCGGAAGTTCAGCTGGAAAATAACCGTCTGGAACAAGAGCTGGTATTGATGGCGCAGCGCGTTGACGTGGCCGAAGAGCTGGACCGTCTGGAAGCACACGTTAAAGAGACCTACAACATTCTGAAGAAGAAAGAAGCCGTTGGCCGTCGTCTCGACTTTATGATGCAGGAGTTCAACCGCGAGTCGAATACCCTGGCGTCTAAATCAATCAATGCCGACGTAACGAATTCCGCCATTGAGCTCAAGGTACTGATTGAGCAAATGCGCGAGCAGATCCAGAATATCGAGTAACGTTTCACGCGATCTCGTGTTGTCTCATTAAGTCTTACCTGGACAAAAAGGCCATTGTAAATCATGGCCTTTTTTGTTTTATATAGTCTCATATCGTATCACTAGAGCGCGTGTTTCGTATGTACATAGACGTGTACATACTGGCATTTATGACACGCAGTTTATGTACACAGCAATGAGACAAGATAAGCATGGCAAAACTGACAGACTTACAAATCAGAGCATGGATAAAATCGGGTGAGCATTTTGCTGGTCGCTCTGATGGGGGTGGGCTGTATTTGTGCTTCCCAGAAAATTACTCAGTACCCTTTTGGCGTTTGCGTTATCGTTTTGCGGGCAAACAGCGATCGCTGGTCATAGGCACGTACACCGAGCTGTCACTCGCTAAAGCACGAGCAAAAGCTAAAGAACAGTCAGCACGGGTTGCATTGGGTTATGACGTTGCGGGGGAAAAGCAAGAACGCAAAGCTGAAGCGCTGAGGAAGATGGAGGATGAAAAGCACGCGCTACGTGTTTCAGAACTTGCAGCTGAATACTTTGAACGCCAGATTCTCAATCGGTGGAAGCATCCAGACATCCTACGTCGTCGCATAGATAAGGACATTAATCCGGCAATCGGTCGCCTCAGAATTGAAGAGGTTAAAGCCAGGGATATTGATGACATGCTGCAAAAAATAGTTCAGCGTGGTGCACCTACAGTCGCTAACGATGTGCTCAGATGGACTCGTCGTATCTTCGATTATGGGATAAGACGGCATATGCTAGAAACGAATCCTACTAGTGCTTTTGAAATTGATGATGCAGGTGGGCAGGAAAAAAGCAGGGAACGCTGGCTCAGCCGAGAAGAGCTTGCGCGATTCTTACAGGCAATGCCGATGACAAAAGGTTTCTCACGTCAGAACGAACTGACAATGAAACTTCTGCTGGTGTTCTGCTGCCGCAAAATGGAGCTTTGCGGTGCACGTTGGGAAGAGTTCGATTTTAATGAAGCAGTTTGGCGCTTACCCGCAGAGCGGGTAAAGAATGGCGATGCGATTGATATACCTATCCCGGCAGTAGCTCTTGAATGGCTGAAGGAACTGCATCAAATGTCCTGCAATAGCCAGTGGGTGCTGCCAGCAAGAAAGATGCAGCACCGGATGATTCCTCACATTCAGGAAAGTACACTCCCCGTAGCATTGAGCAAGGTGAAGGGTAACCTCCCCGACGTACCTAATTTTACTATTCATGATTTTCGACGTACCGCGCGATCGCACCTGGCTGCATTAGGGATTGATCCAGTAGTTGCAGAACGCTGCCTGAACCACAGAATCAAAGGTGTTGAGGGGATATACAACCGTTATCAGTATTTCGATGAGAGGAAGCAGGCGTTGGAGCTGTGGGCTGACTTGCTGGTTTCTTTAGAAAGAGGTGAAGGCTATAACGTGATGCCGTTGAGAAAGGGGATTGCATGAAATGCACCAGTAAGTAACGCACAGTGGGGGGTGTTACATGTCAACAGTTGGGTTTTCAATCTTCTTCTCGCGCCATATCCTTCTAAATGGTCAACACTTGTGAGATGTGTTCTTGATTTAACGGCCAATTTGAGGGTAAATGTAGCTATCTGTAAAATCTACCGACCGTTACACTTATGTTAAAAAAACAAGAAACTAAGAACGAAAAAAAAGATGGTTGGCCCGACTTTTATCCATCTGATCTTGAGTTACCACCGAAGGATGCTGTCGATGCGGCTGGAACCTTATACAGACTGGTTAAATCATTACCTCCGACAGAAGAGTGTTTTTGGTCAACCCATCAAGAACAGCCTAATAGGCATGAAAAATGTAATACCTTAGAAAAAAAGCAGGCGGTTTATGGTACGAGTATGTGGGCTAGTAAAGACCTCTTACTGGAGGCGATGGAATCGCTACCGGAAGCCTTGAAACAACGCAAGTTGGCCTGCGGCGTAGTCAACGCTAGTATGGGGAAAATGCGTAAAACCCTTGAAGAAGGTCATATTACATTGTGGCTAAAAAAAAGTAGCCACATTCATATAAATTTTAGCGAGGCTAAATAAATGGAATTATTCGCTAGTGATCCAAGATTTGGTAAACTAAGAATAATAAATGTTTACCTCGAGTTTGATGGTCCAAAAATCTTCTATGCCGAAAATGAAAGCGGCTCAACTTTTTTTGTATACTGGGTTGGTGACGAAGAAGCTTTCGAAAACTGGTATGTAATTCCGTGTTCAAAATCTAAAATAATAGCTTTTGAAAAGAAACAATTAAATTTAAAAACAATACTCGAGCAACAGGAACAAGAGTATTTTTACGATGTTAAATTGCCATTCTCTTCAAGTGAAGAGTTAATTGTTGATTTTAAACATAGAAATAAAATAGCAGAGATAGAACTCCCTAAGGAAAATGTATTTGTAAAAAACATAAAAATTTACGCGCCTAGTATTCTTGAAAACGATCTCATTCCAACACATGAGTTAATTGTATCTAAAACAAACAAGAAATCTAAGAAAAATGTTTTATTAGAACATATGAGCCTTGTGTGTGATAGATTTAGTGAGCTGGTTTTTGGCTTTAATAAATCTCATGATATTGTTAGTAGTTTACAACCGTTGAATGCTAGATATGGTTCTTTTGCTATTTCTCTCCACGCAGAAAACTTAACGAAATTCGAAGAGTTTTTGGCAAAAGTATCAGAACTAATGATACATAAAAAAGATATCACTTCCTTCTTAGAAGAATGGGATATAGATATTAAAGTTTTTCTGAATTTATTAAAAGCAATAGAAAATTCAAGTATTGATTTTGAGCTGCGCTCTTCAGCAGAACCAGAAAAAATCATAAAAATATACAAAATAGATGCAGAGATATATTTATCTCGCCTTAAAAAAAGAGCACTTACATATATCTCATCTATCAAAGTTCCTCAAGGAAATGATATAGAGAAAGTATTCAAGCTTATTGATTTAAAATGGAATAATGAACCAGTAAATGCTATGTCATTGAATGTGGAACCAAGACTAGTTGCTTACTATAGACAATCTGCTCATATACTTGGATTTGTTGAATATAATGGTGAGCTAACCCCTCAGGGGCAAAGAATTGCTCTTTCAGATAATAATACAAAATATAGGATTACTGCTAATGCCTTTGAAGCCAGTGAGTGTGTATGGGCATGGATAAATCATTTTGATTTAACTAATATAGCCGAGATAGATCCTAATACTGCAAAGGATTTTCTGACTGAACGCTGTCCGACTTTGTCTGGTCAAACGATTAGCCGTAGAGCAAACACTCTATCATCATGGTGGAAACAGCTCATACCACATTATTTAGATGTTAAAGCTGTCAATGACGAGAAACATCAAAAAAACGGAGTTTAATTAAAGCAAAGAATAAAGAGAGGCTTGCCTCTCTTTATTCTTTTAATCCAGCATTATCCTTCAGATACATGTTTAGATAACTGTTGGAGCTTTTTAATAAACACATCCCAGTTATAAGAACAAATTGCTCCCATACATAAATAACCAATCTTTACACTATTCTTTTCTGTATCAGGATTAGAACCACCTGTAAGAATTATCAACCCACTATAAAGAAGGCAAAATATCAATATCCCAATAATTACAGAAAGAATTGGAGCCATCAAATAGCCCCATAAATGATCTATATCTAACTTTTTATTTACAGCAGCATATTTGTGCAATGAAGTAATACCTAATGTTGCACCACCTAAAATAGCACCAAATGTAGTAAAAATCGCAAGTTTTATTTCCTCATTAACAGTAAATGTATTATTAAAATGCAATATCCTCCCTAAAAAAGAAAAATCGCCTGACCACGATAGGAATAAATATTTTATCGAAAGAAAAGAGTAGGTCATCAAATAAATAAAAATGATGAAAGCTAAAATCAGCCTTCCCCAACTAAAAGGTATCTCTTCAGGATTATTTTCCATTATTTATCTCTTACTATTTTTTTAGATTAAAAATGTGATTTTTACTCATATTGAAAGACTGGTTGATCACGAGCTAGAAAAAGCAAGCATTATTATACAACTACGTTTATGTTTACTATACCACCGTTTATTATATAATGCATCAATGTATTATGCCACAATCACACCGTATAGATTTACCCAGTGGTTAGCAGCCCTTAAAATTAACTTACCGATGATTTATAAAATCATTCAGCAAGGCACTTCGGATAAGAGCCACAGTAAATTATGGCTCTTATTCGTTTAACTATTTTAGAACATATTTCCCATCCAATGAACCAACAGCAGAGACACCGCAATAGTTTTCACAGCTACGAGTCATAACATTAACTGTGCCATCTTTCAATTCACTGATCACCGCCACACATGCACTCGAAGAATCACTGTAGATCCAGCGATTTCTCTGTCCTTCTCCAGCCCTAACAGATTCAGCCATACCTCCTATAATACATAAACTAGAAGTATTACTATGAGATCCATTAATACTAAACTCGGCAATCTCAACTCCCGGAGATAATGACAGAACATTATTATTTTTCGTAAAAACGAAAGTATTAGCCAAAGAAGAACCTGTAACAAAAATAAAAATAATAGAAAACCTTCTCATTATAATACCTGTCATAAATCTTTGAAGTTATTATTGTCAATAACATAACCTGTATAGCTCAAAAAAATACGAGCTAACTCTCGCATGTCATTTTCAGTAGTAGCCTCAATAACTTTATCGCCAGATATGAGACCATTTAAATAAATCTCACCATTTTCTTCTCTAAAAATAAACCCAGAAGAAGGTCTCCCTGTTGTTTTTATTTTAAATCCAGCATAACCTTTATAGTTTATCTTCTCCAAAGAGGTTAAATCCGGAAGTTCAAAAATCAATGACAAACATTCCTTGAGAGTATGATATTCAAAGTAACTACCAAATCCATCTAAATATAAAATTGATTCTAATTGTTTATCATTAAATCCTAATTGTTGGACTTTATTATTATTTTTGCTTGATAATTCCCTGATAACTTCCTCAGGTTTCTTATGAGTTTTATTATACTCTTGAGAATCAAGATCTCTTTTAATTTTATCTATCGCTTCAGAGTATTTGACGTATTCAATTTTTCCATGAAGATGCTCGAAGCATTCATTCCAAAGATAATCTATCTGCTTAGAATACATTTTCTCAATGCATTGAGCATCAGTACAAGCATTTCTCTTATTAAGCCAAGCTATTTGCGATTCTCTAATCTTAGATTTGGATCCTTCAGGCATATCTGGACTCATAGCTATTTTATAGTTTTGAGATAGATAATCATCCAAGCGGTCTAACTTATGATCGGAGCAAATGATTTTTTCCACATCTGAAGATGCTTTATTACAATCAAAAGAAGCTGCATAACTTGTACTGCAAGCCATCATTGATAGAACGAATAAAGATTTTTTGTTTATGATATTTACCATGAGAAGCCCTTATTTTACGAACTTAATAAACATATTTTGGAGAACCATCAATTGTGTAGGTAGATGATATATATGGTGATTCTATGAGCCTGAACGTACCCGCGCCAACAATATGATTCATTACCCGAACATCCTGTAAGGATGATTTCTCATACGATTGTGCTCGGTGATAAAATGCAGAATATGCGACAAGCCCCTCCCCCCAAGTAATATCTCTTGTGGGTCCAACGATTGCGTTACAAAAAGACTTATGAAAATCAAATAATTGTTCCGCGCCCCTACCGACTGAACAGCTAGAAAAACAAATACATTTACCTCTTAATATAGGCCATGCTATACGATCAAAATCTTTCCATGTAATAAAACCCTCATCTGTTAAAATAAAACCATCACATGAGCCGTGAGCACTGATATGTACATATTTTATGTGCTCTCGTTGCGCTATCTTCAATGCTTTTACTAGCATTCCCTCATTAACTACTTCAGTACATTTTGCAGCTACTCCTTGTAGCTCCAAAACCTTCCTTAGCGTATTTCCCTCGCATCTTTCATCATAAATATCCAGATCGCTGCGTGATTCAATAATAAGTATTTTTTGTTTTTTCATTAATTTTGCCCGCAAAGACCTTCAATCATGTCCTTGTAACCGGTGTATCAACATAGGTCATCCTCGATAAGCATGGTTAAAGTAAAAGCGATATAAATCCGTACATCTCAGTTCAGCACTTCAACTAACCGCCATAGAAGAGCAAAAATAAATTTATAATCCATAGATGATGTTCATGCAAGAGCAAAAAGGCCACAAAATTCCATTTATAGACATTTAAGGGAATGAGGTGTGGTTATGGCTCAGTTATCTTCAGATAGTGCAGACAAGCTGGTAGGTCAGCGCATCCAGATGCGCCGCAAGGAACTGGAAATGACTGCTCAGCACCTGGCAGAGCTTGTTGAAATCTCTCATCAGCAACTTTCCCGCTATGAACGGGGAACTAACAAGATTAATGTGGCCCACCTTGTGAACATAGCGATTAAGCTCAATACACCGATCAGTTGGTTTTTTATTGATTGCTTCTCAACGCTTGATAATAAATCAAAGAATAAACAAGATTTTGTGCCCGTAAAAGATGCAGATTTGAAACATCGCTTTGATCAAATTTGGCCTCAATTGACCCATGAGCAAAGACGTGTACTGATTATGCTCTTAGATGAATATACGAAATGAGACTTGAAAGTAAAGTCTCATTTCTTCCAGAAAAATGATTATTGCGTGCTTTTCATTCCTTTTTATCTGCTATTCTAAGCGCTCTAATAACTTCAACTTTATCAAAATACCGTTTAAGATATTCCCCTTTTCCAAATATTATGGCTCCATTAACAGCTTTTCTGACTGGAATTTTCGCATTCTTTTTATGAAGTTCTGAAATGATGATATCTTTAGGCAATTGTTGTTCATTTCTGAGATGATCAACATACTTATATGTACTCAATATCTTGGTTGATCGTTGGGTGCTCGGAATGTATTCAAAATTTTCCTCACTTGTTCTTAAGAGATATTTAAAAATTGCCGAATATGTTTCTACAAGATTGTACATTCCTTTCTTAGGTTTCCTGTATCCGAGCATTTCGCACAAGTCACACAATCTTTGAAAATTTTCTTCATCGAGCCTAATTTGAATCTGATGCTCACCTAATTTTTTCAATTTTTTTTTGCGTGCATTCTGATACTGAATATTGGCCTTACGTCGCGCTTTTAGGACTTCATCAAGATCTTCAGAATCATCAATCTCTTCTGATTCATCAAACTCTCCTGATTCGCCAACCTCTGCTACTTCCTCAACCGTCTTAGCTATCAAAAGCTCAAGCTCATCAAGCTCATTCAATTCTCTATGTTTTGACGTCATAGCCAGCTCCTTAGAATTTTCTGATCATCAGATTACAAACAAGCTTCGAACTGTCAAGTTCTGATCTGATGATCAGATCACTATGTAAAATTTCTGATGATCAGATTAAAACGTCACTGGAAATGCCCATAAAAATATTCACCTATATAACAACAACTTACAGAAAAACACTATTCTGCTAGCACTGATAACTAAGTATTTTTCATCGCAAAAATCATTCATTTTGAAAATCTGTAAAGGAGGTTCGCATCAATTGGATGCGTAAATCGAACAGGTTTTTACGATGAATGCCTCACGTCTGATCAAACTGAAAACAGTCCTTGAATACTGTGCTTTCTCAAAAGCTACGCTCTATCGCCAAATCAAAGCAGGCCATTTCCCTGAGCCTGTTCGTCTAACTGGTGGTTGGGATGATTCTAACGCCGCTTCTCGCTCAGTTGCGTGGAGAGAGGAAGAAATACTGCAATGGATAGCCAGCCGTCAGAAAGTACCTCTATCGGAAACAAAAAGAAATTGAGCGAAAAAGTTCATCGCTCTAATAGCACGTTATATGCGCATCTATATGGATAGTGATTATCTCATTCAGTACTCACTATCCCATACCAATAGTTATTTATCTAAGGGATATAAATGAAACTCAACAAACGCAACATAGATTTTTGTTGTTCACTGGATATTGGGAGGAATACTAGAGATCAAAAGTTAAAAATGAGAGCTGATAAACTCAGTGTTGTAAGCAGTTTCCATAACAGTGAAGAAAAAAAGATTACTTATAAAAGACTAAAAAAAATGAGACAAAAGGAATTTAAAAAATACCGTGTTCAATATATCCGAAACAAAGAAAAAAAACCCTACAGAAAAGCATTATTGATTAGAGGAAAGAAGAAAAACTCACCAGTGCTGTTACGTATCGATTACTCGCCAATAAATCGCAATACAGGAGGGATACGTTTAGATTTTCGCCCCCAACATATGCCCCCGCAAAAAATAGATCATTTGTTATCGTGGATAAGTTGTCGATTAGGAGGAATATTTTACCAACTCCTAGAACGAGCCTGGATTACGCAAATAGATGTAGCTCTCGATGTCTACAACTGCAAGTTAGATGATTACTTATGGGGCTTAGACCGTGCAGGCAAAACAGCATACTTCGATAAAGAAAATGGTTTGCCGGGGTTAAGGATTGGTAGTTGCCGTTCCCTATTACATATCCTTTTTTATGGGAAGGTGAATGCTCCGAGTGGTGGAAAGCTTGTATACAGGGAAAGAACCAAATTCATTAACATCAATTTTGATGAGTATCAACAATTCTTGCGTATTGAGGCCCGGTACAGGCCAAACGCTACACCTACCAGCAAAAATGGTAATGCTTTGAAGTTGGCAGACCTTTTAGAGATGAAAAATCCCTTCGAGCGACTCCGGGTCTACTCGAAAGATTTGGGGGATGAGCTACTGGAAAGAGGGTTTCTCTGTACGCTGCCACACGCTCCCAGTATCGCTGAAATGAAGCGCTACATGCTGGCAACTATGCAATGCTCACGCTTGCCTCGCAAAGTCGATAGACTCATTGCAGAGTACGAGATAGAGCTGTTCGATAAACATACAGTCTGGACGCAGTGGTCACGCTGCGTTGCTCAATTAAGTGGCATTTTCAGTGTAGCGTCTGTTTTCTGTGTACATAGACGTGTACATAATGAAAAGCCTGAGTAGAGAAAAATCAATGTAATCAAGAAGCATACACCACTACTCAACATTCAGATCCAATATTGAGTAATACTATTCGGGTGGCGTCGACCGACGTCACCCATTACTATTTCTAATCCATTTTAACCCATCTTTTCTCGCTGTGCCGCCACCAATCAACCCTCTCCACTATGGGTTGATAAAATTTTATAGGGCAAACCCACTCACTTTAGAAAATCTCAATCGTGATCGTGCGCACAAAACGTTAACCTTCCCGGCTTCACACCGGAGGTTATATGCTGCTTCACACTCTTTATCTCATTGGCATTACTGCAGAAGCCATGACTGGCGCGCTTGCAGCCGGTCGTCGCCGAATGGATACCTTCGGCGTGATCATTATTGCCACAGCGACCGCGCTGGGCGGCGGTTCCGTGCGCGATATTCTGCTGGGCCATTACCCACTGGGCTGGGTGAAAAATCCCGAGTACGTGATTATTGTGGCGACCGCCGCCGTAGTAACCACCATTGTCGCGCCCGTTATGACCCATCTGCGTCGCCTGTTTCTGGTGCTTGATGCGCTCGGGCTGATTGTCTTTTCTATCATTGGCGCACAAATCGCACTCGATATGGGCGAAGGGCCAGTTATCGCCACCATTGCCGCCGTGGTGACCGGGGTGTTTGGAGGCGTGTTACGCGATATGTTCTGCAAGCGCATTCCTCTGGTCTTTCAAAAAGAGCTGTATGCCGGCATCTCCTTCGCCGCAGCGGTGCTCTATATTGCCCTGCAGCATTATGTTTCGAACCATGATGTGGTGGTCATCTCCACGCTGCTGTTCGGCTTTACGGCCCGCATGCTGGCATTGCGACTGAAGCTCGGCCTGCCAGTGTTTCACTACAAACACAGCGCTCACTAATTTCAGAATCCCTTGATGTGCTGTTCAGCCAGCCACTTTGCCAGCACATCCACCTCCGGCGCGTGGAGCCAGTTAACGATTTGCCGCGCTTTCTCTTCTCCGTTCCCCGGCAAGGTCTGCCAGTCCATAGCGCTACGCTGGTGCATGGTCTGCCATGATAGCTCTCCGGCGGCTTTCAGGGTCGCCTGAGCCAGCGGAACACCCATCGCCATGATCCAACGAATAAAAGGACGCTCGCGCACCAGATTAAACTGATGCCAGAGCGCCAGTCCGCGTGCAGCCGAAAACCCCGGCGTGGTTTGCAGCTGCGCCTGGGTTAACAACAGCCATGAGAAAATATGTTCAAAGCGATGTGCCTGCCAGAGCGACCGCCAGCCTGACTCGCCTAAACCGGTAATATCCAGCCCCTGCTTAGAACTGAGCCACGTCAGCCGGGCAAAGAACTGCTCCATACATTCCGGTGAAGCGTAAAAACAGCTGAGAGAATGGTACTGCGGGACTGGAGGTTCTGGTTTTTGCCGGTCGGTCCCTCGCCAGACGACTTTGTCGAATCGGGGGATCCCCTGTCCGGCCAGGCTTACCTGGATCTGATCGCCCGGCGCGATATCCAGCCTTTGCCAGCGGCCAACGGACCCGAGGCTAACCCGCTGCACCTGTTTATCATCCAGCCGTACTGGCTCCAGCGCCGCCACAACGGCAATTTTACCCGTACGGCCCACAGTGAAGTGAATATCCCGTACTTCAGCAACCTGCGCGACAGGGGGATATTTCCATGCAACAACCCAACTGCCTTCTCCAGGCAGCCAGTTTTCACCCGGCAGTTCATCCGCCGAGCGAACCACAATGCCGTCCGTGGCAAAGGGTAATGCTGCGGTGTGCCACGCTGAGCGCTGCTTTTCGACGGCCTCAATATGCTCTACGGGCAAGGTATAGCGCGCCGTCAGGGTAAACCCCGCGTCAGACAGTTCCGCCAGTGCGGTTTTCATCTCTTTTGGCCCGTCTGGCCAGGCCCAGATGAATACCCCAACCTCTCTCAAAAACGCGTTATCCTGCTGGCGTATCATCGCACCTGCGACTTTTGCGCGTGCATTCATTCCGCCCATCTGCTGCTGAATGTGGTTTTCACGCTGCCAAAAAAGCTCTCCCTGTAACACGCTGTTCGCCAGCGCGCCGGAAAGGTGTTGTGGCACCGACGGTATTAAACGCACCTGCGATGTCCAGTCTTCACCTTTTAGCCCATCGCCACGGCTAATGGCCTGAGCCAATGTTCCCCCCCGATACACCAGCGTTACCGCTACACCGTCAACTTTGGGTTGCATCCAGAGATTGCGCCGGGCATGCATCCACTGGCCAAGCTCTTCTTTACTGCTCACCTTATGAACCCCTGTATGGGCGACGGGGTGTTTGATACGTCCCGTCAAGGCGGGAAGTGCTGCGTCAGGTGATGCATGCCCAAAACAGTGCTGCCACTGTTTTAACCGCCCGTTGAGCTGGTCATACACTTCATCGTTCACTTCGCTGATACCCTGCTGCCAGTAGGCGTCATCCCAGCGTTTGATTTGCGCACTTAACGTCGCAATCTCTTTCTCCGCCCTCGCCTGAGACCACACCGGGCACACCGCCGCCGCAGAACCACACCACAACAGCATGAAGCCGCTTATCCATCGCCACATCGCTACCCCTCCTTTACGTTGCTGGAGGTATAACCCGGCGACGAAAACCACGCTAATGGCAACATTGGGCTTTGCGAGGCGCTATCCAGAGTGAATTTATGTTGCTGCAAAACACAGGTAAAACCTGAAAACGACACGCAAAATGCAATAATCCAGGGGAAAAAGTGTGACAAAGGCTACGTCACACAGCGGCGACGTGTATAATAAGCCCGTATGTAGGACTTCTTCGTTAACACATACAAAAGACTCTCATGGCTCAAGGCACGCTTTATATTGTTTCTGCCCCTAGTGGCGCGGGTAAATCCAGCCTTATTCAGGCACTGTTAAAAACCCAACCGTTGTATGACACTCAGGTTTCTGTTTCACACACCACGCGTAAACCGCGTCCGGGTGAAGTGCACGGTGAACACTATTTCTTTGTCGATCACGACGAATTTAAAGCGATGATTGGCCGAGATGCGTTTCTTGAACACGCAGAAGTATTCGGGAACTACTACGGTACTTCGCGTGAAACCATTGAGCAGGTTCTGGCAACCGGCGTGAATGTGTTCCTGGATATCGACTGGCAGGGCGCACAGCAAATTCGCAAGAAAATGCCTGATTCGCGCAGTATCTTTATTTTACCGCCGTCGAAAGATGAGCTGGATCGCCGCCTGCGTGGCCGCGGTCAGGACAGCGAAGAGGTCATTGCAAAGCGTATGGAACAGGCAGTTGCAGAAATGAGCCATTACGCCGAATATGATTACCTTATTGTGAATGATGATTTTGATGCCGCACTGAGCGATCTCAAAACCATCCTTCGCGCAGAACGTCTGCGTATGAGCCGCCAGAAGCAGCGACATGACGCATTAATCACCAAACTGTTGGCAGACTGAACCCACTTTCAGTATTATGCCCAGTCATTTCTTCACCTGTGGAGCATTTTAAGTATGGCACGCGTAACTGTTCAGGACGCTGTAGAGAAAATTGGTAACCGTTTTGACCTGGTACTGGTCGCCGCGCGTCGCGCTCGTCAGATGCAGGTAGGCGGAAAAGATCCGCTGGTACCGGAAGAAAACGATAAAACCACCGTAATTGCACTTCGCGAAATCGAAGAAGGTCTGATCAACAACCAGATCCTCGACGTGCGTGAGCGCCAGGAGCAGCAAGAGCAGGAAGCCGCAGAACTGCAGGCCGTAACCGCCATTGCTGAAGGTCGTCGTTAATTAAACCTGCGGGTCGCCCTTGTATCTGTTTGAAAGCCTGAATCAACTGATTCAAACCTACCTGCCTGAAGACCAGATTAAGCGTCTTCAGCAGGCTTATCTCGTTGCACGTGACGCTCACGAGGGCCAGACACGTTCAAGCGGTGAACCCTATATCACGCACCCGGTAGCGGTGGCCTGTATTCTGGCCGAGATGAAACTCGACTATGAAACGCTGATGGCCGCTCTGCTGCACGACGTGATCGAAGATACCCCTGCCACTTACCAGGATATGGAACAGCTGTTTGGCAAAAGCGTTGCCGAACTGGTGGAAGGGGTGTCCAAGCTTGATAAGCTGAACTTCCGCGACAAGAAAGAGGCGCAAGCCGAAAACTTTCGCAAGATGATTATGGCGATGGTGCAGGATATCCGCGTCATTCTCATCAAACTCGCTGACCGTACCCACAACATGCGCACGCTGGGCTCACTCCGCCCGGACAAACGTCGCCGCATTGCCCGTGAAACCCTCGAAATCTACAGTCCGCTGGCGCACCGTTTAGGTATCCATCACATTAAAACCGAGCTGGAAGAGCTGGGTTTTGAAGCGTTGTACCCGAACCGCTATCGCGTCATTAAAGAGGTGGTGAAAGCCGCCCGCGGTAACCGTAAAGAGATGATTCAAAAGATCCTCTCGGAAATTGAAGGACGTTTACAGGAAGCGGGCATTCCCTGCCGCGTGAGCGGTCGCGAAAAACACCTGTACTCCATTTACTGCAAAATGGTGCTCAAGGAGCAGCGTTTTCACTCGATCATGGATATCTACGCGTTCCGCGTGATCGTCCACGACGCCGACACCTGCTATCGCGTGCTGGGGCAGATGCACAGCCTCTACAAGCCGCGTCCAGGGCGCATGAAAGATTACATCGCCATACCAAAAGCGAACGGCTATCAATCTTTGCATACCTCGATGATCGGCCCGCACGGCGTCCCTGTTGAAGTGCAGATCCGCACAGAAGACATGGACCAGATGGCGGAGATGGGTGTCGCCGCACACTGGGCCTATAAAGAGCACGGTGGTGAAAGCAGCACCACGGCACAAATTCGCGCCCAGCGCTGGATGCAGAGCCTGCTGGAGCTGCAGCAGAGTGCGGGTAGCTCGTTTGAATTTATCGAGAGCGTAAAATCCGATCTCTTCCCGGATGAGATTTACGTTTTCACGCCTGAAGGGCGTATTGTCGAACTGCCTGCGGGCGCGACCCCGGTCGACTTCGCGTATGCCGTGCATACCGATATCGGCCACGCCTGCGTAGGCGCACGCGTAGACAGACAGCCTTATCCGCTGTCTCAACCGCTCGCCAGCGGCCAGACTGTCGAAATCATCACCGCACCGGGCGCACGTCCAAACGCGGCCTGGCTGAACTTTGTTGTGAGCTCCAAAGCGCGCGCCAAAATCCGTCAGCTGCTGAAAAACCTCAAGCGTGATGACTCCGTCAGCCTTGGGCGTCGTCTGCTCAACCATGCGTTGGGTGGCAGCCGTAAGCTGGCAGAGATCCCACCAGAACATATCCAGCGTGAACTCGACCGGATGAAGCTCACCTCTCTGGACGATCTGCTGGCGGAAATTGGGCTGGGTAACGCCATGAGCGTCGTGGTGGCCAAAAACCTGCAGCAGGGCGAAGCAATACCTTCCGCACCTGGCGCATCCGGCCACGCGCATCTGCCGATCAAAGGCGCGGACGGGGTACTTATCACCTTTGCGAAGTGTTGCCGTCCAATTCCCGGCGATCCGATTATTGCGCACGTCAGCCCGGGCAAAGGGCTGGTTATCCACCATGAATCTTGTCGTAACATCCGCGGCTATCAAAAAGAGGCGGAGAAGTTTATGGCGGTCGAGTGGGATAAAGAGACGGCGCAGGAATTTATCACCGAAATTAAGGTGGATATGTTCAACCACCAGGGCGCCCTGGCGAACCTGACGGCAGCGATCAACACGGCCTCTTCCAACATTCAGAGCCTGAATACGGAAGAAAAAGATGGCCGCGTGTACAGCGCCTTTATTCGTCTGACCGCCCGCGACCGCGTGCATCTGGCAAATATTATGCGCAAGATCCGCGTCATGCCGGACGTCATTAAAGTCACCCGAAACCGAAACTAGTTTTATGAATGCACAACGTTATGCACGTATCTGCGAAATGCTCGCCAGGCGTCAGCCTGATCTGACGGTCTGCATGGAGCAGGTCCATAAACCTCATAACGTCTCTGCCATTGTCCGTACCGCAGACGCCGTCGGCGTGCATGAAGTGCACGCCGTCTGGCCCGGTGCCCGCATGCGCACCATGGCGTCGACAGCCGCAGGCAGTAACAGCTGGGTGTCCGTCAAAACCCATCAGACCATCGGAGAAGCCGTATCGCACCTGAAAGGTCGCGGTATGCAAATTCTTGCCACCAACCTGTCTGCCAAAGCGGTCGATTTCCGCGAGATCGACTACACCCGTCCGACCTGCATTTTGATGGGCCAGGAGAAAACCGGGATCACTCAGGAAGCGCTGGATCTGGCGGATCAGGACATCATCATCCCCATGATCGGCATGGTGCAGTCCCTGAATGTCTCTGTGGCCTCCGCGCTCATTCTGTATGAAGCCCAACGCCAGCGTCAGAACGCCGGGATGTACGAGCGCAGCAACAGCATGCTGCCGGAAGACGAACAGCAGCGCCTGCTGTTTGAAGGCGGCTATCCGGTGCTGGCTCGTGTTGCAAAGCAGAAAAAATTGCCTTACCCCCACGTCAACGCGCAGGGCGAAATTGAAGCCGATGCCGGGTGGTGGGCCACCATGCAGTACGCAGGGTAACCGATGAAAGGCCGCCTGCTGGATGCCATCCCGCTCAATAGCCTGACGGGCGTGGGCGCGGCACAAAGCAGTAAACTGGGCAAAATTGGCCTGCACACCGTGCAGGATCTCCTGCTCCACCTCCCCCTGCGTTATGAAGACCGCACGCAACTTTATAAGATTGGCGATCTGCTGCCCGCGATTTACGCCACCGTTGAGGGCGAGGTGCTGAACTGCAACATCACCTTTGGCGGCCGCCGGATGATGACCTGTCAAATCAGCGACGGCACCGGCATTCTCACCATGCGCTTTTTCAACTTCAACGCGGCGATGAAAAACAGCCTTGCGACGGGCCGCCGGGTGCTGGCGTATGGCGAAGCCAAACGCGGGAAATATGGCGCAGAGATGATCCACCCGGAGTACCGCGTGCAGGGCGATCTCAGCACGCCGGAGCTGCAGGAGACGCTCACCCCGGTCTACCCGACAACGGAAGGTATCAAACAGGCGACGCTGCGTAAGCTCACCGACCAGGCCCTGGAGTTACTCGATACCTGCGCCATCACCGAACTGCTGCCGCCTGAGCTGGCGCAGGGAATGATGAGCCTGCCGGAAGCGCTGCGTACGCTGCATCGCCCGCCGCCCACGCTGCAGCTCAGCGATTTAGAAAGCGGCAAACACCCTGCCCAACGGCGTCTTATCCTTGAAGAATTACTGGCGCATAACCTGAGCATGCTGGCGCTGCGCGCCGGTGCGCAGCGTTTTCATGCCCAGCCCTTAAGCCCGCGTGATGAGCTCAAGGATAAGCTGCTGGCCTCCCTGCCGTTTAAACCTACCGGTGCCCAGGCGCGCGTCACCGCCGAGATCGAACGCGATATGGCGCTTGATGTGCCCATGATGCGCCTGGTGCAGGGCGATGTAGGCTCTGGTAAAACGCTGGTTGCCGCCCTGGCAGCCTTGCGCGCCATTGCCCACGGCAAGCAGGTGGCGCTGATGGCGCCGACGGAACTGCTGGCAGAGCAGCACGCGAATAACTTCCGCGCCTGGTTCGCCCCGCTGGGCATTGAGGTGGGCTGGCTTGCCGGAAAACAAAAGGGCAAAGCGCGTCTTGCGCAACAGGACGCCATCGCTCGCGGTGAGGTGCAGATGATTGTCGGCACCCATGCCATCTTCCAGGAGCAGGTGCAGTTTAACGGCCTCGCGCTGGTGATCATCGATGAACAGCACCGCTTTGGCGTGCATCAGCGCCTGGCGCTGTGGGAAAAAGGGCTGCAGCAGGGCTTCCATCCGCACCAGCTGATCATGACCGCCACGCCTATTCCGCGAACCCTGGCGATGACCGCCTACGCCGATCTGGACACCTCCACCATTGACGAGCTGCCGCCGGGCCGTACGCCGGTCACGACGGTGGCCATCCCGGATACCCGCCGCAGCGACATCATCGATCGCGTGCGCAACGCCTGCACCCATGAAGGACGTCAGGCGTACTGGGTCTGCACGCTGATTGAGGAGTCTGACCTGCTTGAAGCGCAGGCCGCAGAAGCAACGTGGGAAGAGCTGAAGCTGGCGCTACCGGAACTGAAGGTGGGCCTGGTGCACGGGCGCATGAAGCCCGCAGAAAAACAGGCCGTCATGCAATCCTTAAAACAGGGCGAGCTGCATTTGCTGGTCGCCACAACGGTGATTGAAGTGGGCGTGGATGTGCCAAACTCCAGCCTGATGATCATCGAAAACCCGGAGCGTCTGGGGCTTGCGCAGTTGCACCAGCTACGTGGCCGTGTGGGCCGTGGTGCGGTGGCCTCACATTGCGTTCTGCTCTACAAAGCCCCGCTCTCAAAAACCGCGCAGATGCGTTTGCAGGTACTGCGTGACAGCAACGACGGATTCGTCATTGCGCAAAAAGACCTGGAGATCCGTGGCCCGGGCGAGCTCCTGGGCACACGTCAGACCGGGAACGCTGAATTCAAAGTGGCAGATTTGCTGCGCGATCAGGCCATGATCCCAGAAGTTCAGCGCCTTGCCCGCCATATTCATGAACGCTACCCCGAACAGGCGGCAGCGTTAATTGAGCGCTGGATGCCGGAAACTGAGCGCTACTCCAACGCCTGATCTCAGGCGAACATCGGCAGCATCAGGTACAGCTTGATCACCAGCGCGTTGACGATATCAATAAAGAATGCCCCAACCATCGGTACCACCAGAAACGCCATGTGCGAAGGCCCGAAACGCTCGGTAATTGCCTGCATATTGGCGATTGCCGTTGGCGTGGCACCCAGACCAAACCCACAGTGCCCCGCCGCCAGCACCGCGGCATCGTAGTTTTTGCCCATCATGCGCCAGGTAACAAACATGGCATAGAGCGCCATAAACAGCGCCTGCACCGCCAGAATGGCTACCATCGGCAGCGCCAGCGACGCCAGTTCCCACAGCTTAAGGCTCATCAGGGCCATCGCCAGGAACAGCGACAGGCAGACGTTACCCAGCACCGAGACCGCACGTTCAAACACGCGATAGAAGCCCATCAGGGCCAGACCATTGCTCAGGATCACCCCGATAAACAGCACACAAACAAAGGTCGGCAGTTCAAAGGCCGTGCCCGCCAGCCATTGCGCAACCACTTTACCCAGCGTCAGACAGATGGCGATCATGGCGATGGTTTCAATCATCACCAGCGAGGTGATGGTGCGGCCAACGTCCGGCTTTTCGAACGCGGTGGGGACCAGTTCATCGTCCGGTCTGCCGTCTGGCGTGGTGGAGTGCTTCACCAGGTAGCGCGCTACCGGGCCGCCAATCAGACCGCCAAGCACCAGACCAAAGGTCGCGCAGGCCATCGCCACTTCCGTTGCGTTTTCAAAGCCATAGCGCTCGATAAACAGCTTACTCCACGCCGCCCCGGTACCGTGCCCGCCGGACAGGGTGATGGATCCGGCCAGCAGACCCATCAGCGGATCCAGCCCCAGCAGAGACGCCATACCGATGCCGATGGCGTTTTGCATCAGCAGCAGACCAACCACGACAATCAGAAACACGCCCAGCACCTTACCGCCCGAGCGCAGGCTCGCCAGGTTGGCGTTCAGGCCGATAGTGGCAAAGAAGGCCAGCATCAGCGGATCTTTGAGGGACATATCGAAATCGATTTCCCAGCCCATGCTTTTTTTCAACACCAGCAGGGCCAGCGCCACCAGCAACCCCCCGGCGACAGGTTCAGGAATGGTGTACTTTTTCAGAAAGGAAACACTGTGTACCAGCTTGCGACCAAGCAGAAGAACCAGCGTTGCGGCAACAAGGGTCGACAACGTATCGAGATGAATCATAAGAGGCTCCTGTTATGCGCGTGTTCCATACACACGCGGCGTTATCCTGGGCCGGCTTATGCTCGTCATGAGCTACCGGCGCGAAAAGTGTAATTTTTTTTTCCTCCACGTTGTAGAAAACCTGCTCATACCGGCAGATTTTCTCTCTTTTTTTTGCTGGCAATCGTTTGCTTTTACCAGGTGGTCAGATAAAATGCCCGCTTTTCCACCGTGGGATTACCGTCGATGTCCGTTAACAGCATAGAGTCTCCTGATGCGCAACCGATTGCGCAGAAGCAAAATAGCGAACTGATTTACCGTCTTGAAGACCGCCCACCGCTTCCGCAGACGCTCTTCGCTGCCTGCCAGCATCTTCTGGCCATGTTTGTTGCGGTGATCACCCCGGCACTGTTGATCTGTCAGGCGCTGGGTTTACCGGCTCAGGATACGCAGCACATCATCAGCATGTCCCTCTTCGCCTCCGGCGTGGCCTCAATTATTCAAATTAAAGCCTGGGGTCCGGTGGGGTCTGGCTTGCTGTCGATCCAGGGTACCAGTTTTAACTTTGTGGCACCGCTGATCATGGGCGGTACGGCGTTAAAAACCGGCGGGGCGGATGTCCCGACCATGATGGCGGCGCTGTTCGGCACGCTGATGCTGGCCAGCTGCACGGAGATGGTGATCTCCCGTGTTCTGCATCTGGCTCGCCGCGTCATCACCCCGCTGGTCTCGGGCGTGGTGGTGATGATTATCGGTCTGTCGCTGATCCAGGTGGGGCTGACCTCCATCGGCGGGGGTTATGCCGCAATGAGCGACCACACCTTTGGCGCACCAAAAAACCTGCTGCTGGCTGGCGTGGTGCTGGCCATCATTATTCTGCTCAACCGTCAGCGTAACCCGTATCTGCGCGTGGCCTCGCTGGTGATCGCCATGGCGGCCGGTTACCTGCTGGCGTGGGCGCTGGGCATGTTGCCGGAAAACACCGCGCCGACCAACAGCGCGCTGATTACCGTTCCAACGCCACTGTACTACGGCCTGGGCATTGACTGGGGTCTGCTGCTGCCGCTGATGCTGGTCTTTATGATCACCTCCCTGGAGACCATCGGCGATATCACCGCCACCTCCGACGTCTCGGAGCAGCCGGTGTCCGGCCCGCTGTACATGAAGCGTCTGAAAGGCGGCGTGCTGGCAAACGGTCTGAACTCCTTTGTCTCTGCCGTGTTTAATACATTCCCGAACTCCTGCTTCGGGCAGAACAACGGCGTGATCCAGCTGACCGGCGTGGCCAGCCGTTATGTCGGGTTTGTGGTGGCGCTGATGCTGATTGTCCTTGGCCTGTTCCCGGCCGTGAGTGGCTTTGTACAGCACATCCCTGAGCCGGTTCTGGGCGGAGCAACGCTGGTGATGTTCGGTACTATCGCGGCCTCGGGTGTGCGAATCGTCTCCCGCGAGCCACTGAACCGCCGCGCGATCATGATTATTGCCCTGTCGCTGGCCGTGGGTCTGGGCGTTTCTCAGCAGCCGCTGATCCTGCAGTTTGCCCCGGACTGGGTGAAAAACCTGCTCTCTTCCGGCATCGCCGCTGGCGGTATCACCGCTATCGTGCTGAACCTCGTTTTCCCGCCAGAGAAAAACTGATTGTCCTCACGGCAGGCTGTCAATGCCTGCCGTGACATCTCTTTACACCATTCCCGCCTTGAGCATTGCGCATAAATCGTGCATAACTCCTTTATGTACGTTTCGCGGGAAGGAAGACCATGAAATTTATTGGAAAGCTGCTCGTCTATCTTCTGGTAGCCCTGCTCCTTGTGCTGCTGGCACTCTATTTTCTGCTTCAGACCCGCTGGGGTGCGTCACAGGTCAGCAGTTGGGTAACGGTGAACACCGATTACGAACTCAGTTTCGACCTGATGGACCACCGCTTTTCGTCGCCTTCCCACATCCTTCTGGAAAACGTCACCTTTGGCCGCGACGGTCAGCCCGCCACGCTGGTGGCTAAAAAAGTCGATATTGGTCTTGGCAGCCGACAGCTCACCGATCCACTGCATATGGACACCATCACCCTGGTCGATGGCACGCTGAACCTCTCTCCGCAGACCGCGCCGATGCCCTTCCAGGCAGACCGTCTGCAGCTAAACAACATGGCCTTCAACAGCCCCAACACGGAGTGGGATTTAAGCGCGCAAAAAGTGACGGGCGGTGTCAGTCCGTGGCAGCCAGAAGCGGGTAACGTGCTGGGCAAAAATGCGCAGATCCAGATGAGCGCGGGTTCGCTCACCTTGAACGGGGTACCGGCCACTAACGTGCTAATCCAGGGCCAGCTGAACGGCAAGGAGGTGGTGCTGAACACCATCGGCGCCGATATGGCGCGCGGCTCGCTTACCGGCTCCGCCTTGCGCAACGCCGACGGAAGCTGGGTCATCGACACCATGCGCCTGAACGAGATCCGCCTGCAGAGCGATAAATCGCTGCTGGATTTCTTCGCGCCGCTCAATACCATCCCTTCCTTGCAGATTGGCCGCCTGGAAGTCACCGATGCGCGCCTGCAGGGGCCAGACTGGGCCGTAACCGATCTGGATCTCAGCCTGCGCAACCTGACGCTGAGCAAAGGAGACTGGCAGAGCCAGGACGGGCGTTTATCCATGAATGCCAGCGAATTTATTTACGGCTCGCTGCATCTGTTCGACCCGATCCTGAATGCGGAATTCTCTCCGCAGGGCGTGGCGCTGCGCCAGTTCACCTCCCGCTGGGAAGGGGGCATGGTGCGCACCTCCGGCAACTGGCTGCGCGACGGTAAAGCGCTGGTACTGGACGATGTCGCCGTCGCCGGGCTGGAGTACACCCTGCCGCAGAACTGGAAAACGCTGTGGATGGATCCGCTGCCGGAATGGCTGAACAGCGTGACGCTGAAGAAATTCGGCCTGAGCCGCAACCTGGTGATCGACATTGATCCCGCATTCCCGTGGCAGATCACCTCTCTTGATGGCTATGGGGCTAACCTGCAGCTGGCGCAGGACCACAAATGGGGCGTATGGGGCGGCAGCGCCACGCTAAACGGCGCAGCAGCCACCTTTAACCGCGTGGACGTGCGACGTCCGTCGCTGGCGCTGAACGCTAACGCCGCCACGGTCAATATCACCGATCTGAGCGCCTTTACCGAGAAAGGCATTCTGGAAGCCACCGCGACGGTTTCTCAGCTTGCGCAACGACAGACCACGGTGAGCCTGAACGGGCGCGGCGTGCCGCTCAACATCCTGCAGCAGTGGGGCTGGCCCGCACTGCCGGTGAGCGGCGATGGCAATATTCAGCTGACTGCCAGCGGGAGTGTGCAGGCGAATGCCCCGCTGAAGCCGACGGTAAATGGCAAGCTGAGCGCGGTAAATATGGATAAACAGCAGGTTCAGCAGACCATGACGGGTGGTGTGGTTTCAACACCACCCTCACCCCAGCCCTCTCCCTGAAAGGGAGAGGGAGTAAACCATTCCCTCGCCCCTTTGGGGAGAGGGTTAGGGTGAGGGGAATTAAAGGTGAACCACCACCTCATCCCCCTCCGCGTTCACCACCACGCCCCACTCGCTGCCCGCGTATGAGCCACCTTTCACACCACTCACCTTCTGCACGTTGCGCAAGCATACCGACCAGTTCCGCGCGTCACCCGCGCCGGTAAGGGTCACAGTGTCGCCCTTACGTGACGCCTTCAGCGTAAACGCCACGGAGCCGTTAGCCGCAGGCACCTCGCTCACCGCCGTTGCGCCCTCATCCAGGTTAAACAGCTGGAAGGCCGTGCCCTCATTCCAGGCGTAGTCCGGTTTGTGCTTGTTGTTACCCAGCGCCAGCAGGGTATTGTCGCGCACATAAACCGGCAGGCTCATGAAATCGTGCTGCTGCTTATGCCAGCGACAGCCCTGAACCTCATCGTTGTGCCACAAGTGCGTCCAGCGACCTTCCGGCAGGTAAAACTGCACCTCACCTGCCTCGGAGAACACCGGCGCCACCATCAAGGCATCCCCCAGCATGTACTGACGGTCGAGATAGTCACACGCCGGATCGTCCGGGAACTCCAGCATCATCGCCCGCAGCATCGGCGTGCCGCACTCCCGTGCCAGCGCCGCCTGACGGTAGAGGTACGGCATCAGCTGGCATTTCAGCTGCGTAAAGTGGCGCACCACGTCACAGGACTCATCATCGTACGCCCACGGCACCCGGTAGGATTTGCTGCCATGCAGGCGGCTGTGGCTGGAGAACAGCCCGAACGCGCACCAGCGTTTGTAGACGTGCGCCGGGGCGGTGTTTTCGAACCCGCCGATATCGTGGCTCCAGAACCCGAAGCCGGACAGACCAATCGACAGCCCGCCGCGCAAGCTTTCCGCCATGGATTCATAGTTGGCATAGCAGTCGCCGCCCCAGTGCACCGGGAACTGCTGCGCGCCGACGGACGCCGAGCGCGCAAACAGCACCGCCTCCTCCTCGCCTACCGTCTCTTTCAGCACGTTCCACACCAGCGCGTTATAGATGAAGGCGTAATGGTTGTGCATCTTCTGCGGATCGGAACCGTCAAACCACTGCACATCCGTCGGGATACGCTCGCCGAAATCGGTTTTGAAGCAGTCCACGCCAATCTCCACCAGGCCCTTCAGCTTGTCAGCGTACCACCGGCACGCGTCCGGGTTAGTGAAGTCGTAAATCGCCAGCCCGGGCTGCCATTTGTCCCACTGCCACACGCTGCCATCCGGGCGCTTCAGCAGATAGCCTTTCTCTTTCAGCTCGTTAAACACCGGCGATTTCTGGCCGATGTACGGGTTGATCCACACGCAGACCTTCAGCCCTTTCTCTTTCAGGCGGCGGATCATCCCTTCTGGATCGGGGAAGGTCACCGGGTCCCACTCAAAATCACACCACTGGAAGGCCTTCATCCAGAAGCAGTCAAAATGGAAGACGTGCAGCGGCAGGTCGCGTTCGGCCATGCCGTCGATGAAGCTGTTCACCGTCGCTTCGTCGTAGTTAGTGGTAAACGAGGTGGTGAGCCACAGGCCGAAGGACCACGCTGGCGGCAGCGCCGGCCGTCCGGTGAACTGCGTGTAGCGGTCCAGGACCGCTTTTGGCGTCGGGCCGTCGATCACAAAATACTCCAGATATTCGCCCTCCACGCTGAACTGTACTTTGGAGACCTTCTCCGAGCCGATTTCAAACGACACATTTTCCGGATGGTTGACCAGCACGCCGTAGCCGCGGTTAGTGAGATAGAACGGAATATTTTTGTAGGACTGCTCGGTGCTGGTGCCGCCGTCGCGGTTCCAGGTATCGACCTGCTGACCGTTGCGCACCAGGGCGGTAAAGCGCTCACCGAGGCCATAAACCGTTTCCCCGACGCCCAGATCCAGACGTTCGAACAGATAGTTGCGATTCGTGTTGCTGTCCTGCACGTAGCCGTTGTTTTTCAGTTCACTGCCGGTGATCCGCTGGCCGTTACGCAGAAAATCGAGCGCCCAGAACTCGCCTTTGGTGACGCGCACGCTGAGATTTCCGCTTTTCAGCTCGGCGTATTCGGCGTTATTTACCGTCTCGACCCTTACGTCCTTCAGCACGTTGAGCGGATAGTGCGGGCCTTTGTCCTGCGCCCCCTGGAAGTGCTCGATGCGCACCCCGACAATCCCTTCCTGCGGTGCGAAGAGCCGGACGGTGAACATTAACGTATCGAGCTGCCACGCGCGTTCGCGGACGTCGCGCGGTGCCACATACACCACCAGGTCATTGCCCTGCTGCTCCACATCGAACACCTGGACCGGATACGTCACGGTCAGGCCAGGTTGAATAAGCCAGTTTCCATCACTGATTTTCATACTTTCGTCCTCCTGGTTCTGTAATCCTTTGCTGGCCGTCAGGTGCCTGCCGTGTGGCGATACGGGCACTGAGACCGGTTACAGAGGTTTTAAACCATTGTTTCAGGAGCGAGTATTGCGTTTTCTGGTTAGCAAATTACGTTTCTTGTTTTTTGTGATCGGGGTAAATGTCGCGGAGCACGAAATGCTAACCTGAGGATTTTCTTAAGAATTAACTGAAATGGGGGTGTTCAGGTCAAAAGAGAGGTGAAAAAAGTGTGTCGGGGTATGTGGTAAATGTCTGAAAGTAGCTATAATGCGCCCCGCCTCCATGTAGCAATGCAGGCGCGGAAGATCGTCATCTCCGGTGAGGTGGCTGGACTTCAAATCCAGTTGGGGACGCCAGCGTTCCCGGGCAGGTTCGACTCCTGTGATCTTCCGCCAATTAGCCTCTACTGAACTCCACTGTCTCAAGTAAATCCCCTATAATACCCGCAATTAAAGCTGATTATGTTCTCCCGAGGTCTACTGTCTCTACCAGAATCAAGTGCATTCTGGGGGCATAATGGGGGGCATGATTTATAGTCCCATTTTGAGATGCCCCCAATGAAGCTAACAGTCAGACAAATCGACACAGCCAAGCCTAAAGAGAAGCCGTATAAGCTATCTGATGGTGGAGGCCTCTACCTTGAAGTAACTACCAACGGCTCACGTTACTGGCGTTTAAAGTATCGCTACGCAGGTAAAGAAAAGCGTCTTGCTTTCGGCGTTTATCCCGAGGTTTCTCTCGCCCAAGCGCGCGAAAAGCGTGATGCTGCGAAAAAGCTGCTGTCTGCTGGAAGCGATCCCGGTGAAGTAAAGAAAGCAGAGAAAATTGCCCAAAAGCTTAACTATGAAAATACCTTCGAAGCTATTGCACGTGAATGGCATCAGTTGAGAGCGGATCGTTGGTCATTACGCTATCGCGATGAAATTATTGATACCTTTGAAAAGGATATTTTCCCCTACATCGGTAAGCGCCCTATAGCTGAAATTAAGCCCATGGAATTGCTGGAAACCCTTCGTCGTATGGAAAAGCGTGGTGCATTAGAAAAGATGCGCAAAGTCAGACAGCGCTGCGGTGAAGTATTCCGTCATGCGATTGTGACCGGACGCGCTGAATACAATCCAGCACCCGATCTCGCCACAGCCCTCGCAACACCAAAGAAAACACATTTTCCATTCCTAACAGCCGAAGAACTCCCTCACTTTCTTAGGGATCTTGCCGGTTACACCGGTAGCGTTATTACCAAGACTGCGACTCAAATCATCATGCTTACAGGGGTACGAACTCAGGAATTACGTTTTGCCCGCTGGGGGGATATCAATTTTGAAAAGCGGCTTTGGGAGATCCCTGCTGAAGTGATGAAGATGAAACGACCACACATCGTTCCGATGTCGGATCAGGTTGTCGAGCTCTTTGAGTCACTTAAACCTATTACCGGGCTATACCCACTGGTATTCGTCGGACGTAACGATCGAACGAAGCCGATCTCAAAGGAAAGCGTTAATCAGGTTATTGAGTTATTGGGATATAAAGGAAGGCTGACAGGACATGGTTTCCGCCACACGATGAGTACCATCCTCCATGAAGAAGGTTTTAACTCGGCATGGATTGAAACGCAGCTTGCGCATGTGGATAAGAATGCGATACGTGGGACTTACAACCATGCTCAGTATTTGGAGGGACGTAGGGAGATGATGCAGTGGTATGGGAACTATCTTGACAACCTTATTGTTGATAGAGATAGTTCAATATACTTTCCAGACCTAAAAACCATTAATATGTAATGTGTTAATTATCTTTATTAATGTATAAGCCATTGTGGGTATTTAAAGCAGATAAGAACAAATATGGTGCATATTAAAATATGCACCAGTATTTCCTAACGATAAAGACCCTCTAGTTGGGGCAATTTAAAAAAGTAAGATGCTTCAGACTTCTTAAATGCACCAGTCGAGTTTTGGCGTAACTCTGCATTAATTAATACGCAGCATTTCTCAGCTCTTGTAATACCAACGTAATGAAGGTTTATTTCTTGTGGAAGACTGGGATAAAGTGCTATATTTCTATCAACCTCATTTACTAATCTATATGGAAAAGACCATTCATCCATATCCAAATGTAATACTATTTTAAATTCAAGTCCTTTAGACTTGTGAAGTGTCATTACTTGAACTTCATTTTTATCTAATGGCATAAACTGCTTTAAGTACATACTATCTGATATAATTTCCAAAACTGCATTATCATTAGATTCAGTAAACTGAATGTTTAGCATTCCAGCGATTTCATGGAAGTAATTAATTAGTTCCTCATCTGTTAGATTACTCCTGAGAATTTTAATTTTTTTCCTTAATGAAAACTGATGGTTGTCATTCATGATTAAGCCATCAAATACTTTATTAATTAATTCTTGCGCAGTACCTATTGCCTTGTATCTATACGCTAGAAGATCTTTATATAAATCTGAACATTCTGTGCCCAATTTATCTAATGGCGTATCAATATAAACCCTAAAATTTGATGTCAATCCCGAGCATAGCAATAGTAATGACTGTTCTTTTCTTGCAAAAATAGCTATTTGGCTTGCTTGGTCCACGCCCCATTGACCTACATTTAACCATTTTGAAATCCATGATGATAATGTCATCGAAACATCTTTAAGATTTCCAGGCAATCTCTTCCTATAAACATTAATACTTTCACTTGGCAATAATACGAAATTTGAATCTAGTAGTCGAGATGCATAATTAATTATTGATGAATGACATCTATGATTTAAATTTATCTCAAAATGTTCAAAAATACTTTTATCTCTAACCAAGTCAAGTAACAACTCTGCATTTCCACCTCGAAACTCATAAATTGATTGCCAAACATCACCAACAGCAATAGAACATAAACCGATCTCATTTATTTTTAAAAATAATTGATGCTGTGATAAGGATGAGTCTTGATATTCATCTATAAATATATGGCTATATCTCGCTTTTATATATCGTTGTGCTGCAGGAGATTCATTAAGTATTTTTAAAGATAAGGCAGCAAATGAACTCATCCACAGCATTCCCTCATCATACAGTCTCTTATAGCCAGCGTCTTCATTGACATTAACAATTGATGGTGTTCCAAAAAAATCCTCCTTTAAGTAATATTTATATGGAGAATCTAATTTCTTAAGTACTTTACATTCTGTTAGTTTGCCACCCCATATTTTGGGAAGAAACGGAATGATTATTTCATTTAAGCAAAAGCTATCAATCGTACCAAAAAAACTATGTTTTATATCGTGCCCATCGGCCTTACATCTACGCTCCAGTTCTGCACTTGCTTTCCTTGTGAAAGTAATAGCAATGACTCCTTTATGCTCAGGAAGACAACCAGTAATATTTCTAATTTTCTCTTTTATAACTGTAGTTTTACCGCTACCAGGGCATGCTGTTATTACCATACTTTTAGGGTAATCAATGGCTAATGCTTGCTGAGTGGTTGGTGAAAAAACGCTCATTTCATTCACCTTTAACTATTTTTACAAGATGGTGTAACGGTTTAACCAAATCACCCATACTAAGTTTATCAAGGTCATTTTTAATTTTCTTAAGAAGTATGCGCATTCTTATTGCTTTTTTCTTTTGTAAATATTCTATTGCGCTTTGGTTATTTTTTTTATCTAGTGCATCTAATATTGAAGCACCTAATTCTTCTACAAGATCAGTTTCCAAATCAATTTTTGATAAATATATTCCAGATCTATTCACTTCATCAGAAACTCTTTGCCAATCACCGTTAGCAAGAGTATCTTGAGAAGATATTTTTTTGTCGCTATGCTCAAACTTTTCTATACCAGCTATATCTAAACATCGATTAATACCTGCATAGTGCCACTTTTCTTTATCTTTTAGCTTTGATACATCGTTATCAGTGCGCATTACCCATGGAATTTCTAAAGCATCTAGAATTGCTGCGTATATTTTAAATGATATTCCATCAACTGAAATCAATGAAATATTCAAATAATCTAGGTCAATATTCAAACTTTTAGCTAAGGAATGATAAAACAAAATTTCGGATGGCCCTTCGATTAAGAAAACGCCATTTGAAAAAAATGATTCTGCTGGTAATATACTCATCCGATAGCTCATATCCTCCCAGCCATCTGAAATACCTTTTGAGCATCCTTCACTTGCGGCTACAGTGTGTCCCCCACGGTCAAGCAATCTTATTATAGAGTCTGGCTCAAAGTTTACCGCTATTTGGGGAGAATGTGATGAAATGATCGTTTGACCTGGGATTTCAGCTATCAAATAATCAGCCAATTTTCTTTGTTGGTGAGGGTGTAGGTGTGCTTCAGGTTCTTCGATAACATAGAAGATGACTTCGTTATCGATATCATGTTCCTTAATACTTTTCGCTTTCCATAATGCTAATAATATTTGATTGTTCCGTCCGTCTCCTCCAAGCATTACGTTAGAACCATTTGTATTAGCTCCAAGTTGTAGATTATCAATAAAATCATTTATTCCAATTGCCCCAGTATCTAGTTGCACAGAATACTCTGAATAATGATGTGCAAGTTTTTTCAACTCATCGTTGATTTCTTTTGTAGCTCTTTCTACATATACAAGCTGAGATATCTTATCATTGATCAACTGCAAATCTGTACTTATCTCTCCTAATAAATCTTCATCTTCTTTTCTTTCATCAGAGTTCAATGATTGTTGGGCAATTTTTAAGAGTTGTCTTTTTTCTTTGCGGATAAATCTTTCTAAATCTCGTTGTGACTGAATGTATTTTAGATTAACGAACTTAAGATAATAACGAGAGTTAATTTCTTGTAAAGACTCTAAAGAGTCACCTATAAAAAGTTTGTAGCTGAGATCAGATTTTTGTGCAACATACTTGATAAAAGATTCACCAGAGTCACTGACATTACCTTTCAAAATTGAAAGGACCGCATCTTCATTGATATCTTTAAAATGAAGAATAATCTCAAACTCTTCACATGAATTTCCATTTTCTAAATGGAAATCAAGCTCATTTGGTTCAATTCCTGAATCTGATACACTTTTATCTAATAGCATTCTTAGCGAATGCAGCATATTACTTTTGCCAACATCATTAGCTCCGATAATCAGAGTGTTCGAATTAAAATTGATATGTGCATCTTTAAAATTTCTAAAACCTTTAAGTTTCAGATATGATATTTCCAACTTAAAATCCCTCTTTAAAGTAAAAAATCATATTTATAATGAGGTTTCACGTAAAGTATGCAACCTAATTTTGCTCATTTTTTGCAGCAGATCTATTAGTTGATTTGGTGAAACGAAGGGTCTACTATGATTATAAATATATGATTTACCATATGCATTGATTCTGTTCTTTAAGCAACACAATTTCAAGGCCTCGTTAAATTTAATGAAAATCATAGCATTACAACTGTTCAAAAATCTCTCCGATGAAACCCGCTTGGGCATTGTGCTTCTGCTCAGGGAGATGGGAGAGCTGTGCGTGTGCGATCTCTGCGCGGCGCTGGAGCAGTCGCAGCCCAAGATCTCCCGTCATCTTGCAATGCTCCGGGAAAGTGGTCTATTGCTGGACCGTAAACAGGGCAAGTGGGTTCACTACCGCTTATCCCCGCATATTCCTTCCTGGGCCGCTCAGGTGATTGAGCAGGCCTGGTTAAGCCAACAGGACGACGTACAGGCCATCGCCCGTAAGCTGGCATCGTCAAACTGCTCAGGTAGCGGTAAGGCTGTTTGCATCTAAAAAATTTGCCTGAATATATATGATTTTTCGAATGTGAGGTATTCAGAATGAAAACGTTAAAGGTGTTTGACCCGGCAATGTGCTGCAGTACCGGCGTATGTGGCTCAGATGTCGATCAGGTTCTGGTTGATTTTTCTGCTGATGTGCAGTGGCTGAAAGGACGTGGTGTACAGGTTGAACGTTACAACCTGGCGCAGCAGCCCATGAGCTTTGTTCAGAATGAGAAAGCGAAAGCATTCCTCGAAGCATCTGGAGCAGAAGGGCTTCCGCTACTGCTGTTGGACGGTGAAACGGTGATGGCAGGGCGATACCCAAAACGCGCTGAGCTGGCTCGCTGGTTCGGTATACCGCTGGAGAAGGTAGGGTTAGCTCCCACCAGCTGCTGTAGTGGTGGTAATACTTCCTGTTGCTGAGTATGTCAGGAGGACATATGAAATTCTTACAGAATATCCCGCCTTACCTGTTTTTTACCGGTAAGGGAGGCGTAGGAAAAACTTCTATTTCCTGCGCGACGGCAATCCGCCTTGCTGAACAGGGTAAGCGGGTTTTGCTGGTCAGTACCGATCCAGCCTCCAATGTCGGCCAGGTATTCGAACAGGCTATCGGTAACACCATTCGCCCTGTGGCAGCAGTTCATGGACTTTCCGCTCTGGAAATCGACCCGCAGGAAGCCGCCAAACAATACCGCTCCAGAATCGTTGATCCTATCAAAGGTCTTTTGCCTGATGACGTTGTTAACAGTATCAGCGAGCAGCTTTCAGGAGCCTGTACCACTGAGATTGCAGCGTTCGATGAATTCACTGGCTTGCTAACAGACGCTTCCCTGCTGACCCGCTTCGATCACATCATTTTTGATACAGCGCCGACGGGCCACACGATTCGCCTTCTCCAGCTTCCCGGTGCCTGGAGTAGCTTCATTGAAAGCAATCCAGATGGTGCTTCCTGTCTTGGCCCAATGGCCGGGCTGGAAAAGCAGCGTGAGCAGTATGCTCATGCGGTAGAGGCGTTATCCGATCCTGAACGTACCCGCCTGGTTCTGGTTGCGCGACTACAAAAATCTACGCTGCAGGAAGTCGCCCGCACTCATGAAGAACTCGCCGCAATTGGCCTGAAAAACCAATATCTGGTCATTAATGGTGTGCTGCCTAAAGCCGAAGCTGAACATGACGCCCTGGCAGCTGCGATATGGCAACGTGAGCAGGAGGCACTGGCAAATCTTCCTGCCGGTTTATCTGGGCTACCGACAGATACCCTATTACTACAGCCAGTCAATATGGTTGGTGTTTCAGCATTGAAGGGACTGCTGGATACCGGTTCTGAGGCATTACCGATCCCGGTAACGAACATCCAATACACGCCTGAAAACTTATCGCTCTCTGGCCTGGTCAATGATATCGCTCGCAGTGAACACGGCCTGATTATGCTGATGGGCAAAGGTGGCGTAGGGAAAACCACAATGGCTGCTGCCATCGCCGTAAGGCTGGCAGACATGGGATTTGACGTGCATCTCACGACCTCTGATCCTGCTGCGCACCTGAGTACAACGCTGAACGGCAGCCTCAAAAACCTTCAGGTCAGCCGCATCAACCCTCACGATGAAACCGAACGCTATCGCCAGCATGTTCTTGAGACGAAGGGAAGAGATCTGGACGAAGCAGGGAAACGGCTACTGGAAGAGGATTTGCGCTCTCCCTGTACTGAAGAGATTGCCGTGTTTCAGGCCTTTTCCAGGGTGATTCGTGAAGCGGGTAAACGGTTTGTTGTCATGGATACCGCCCCTACCGGACACACGCTGTTGCTGCTGGATGCGACCGGGGCTTACCACCGAGAGATTGCCAAAAAAATGGGGAATAAAGGTCATTTTACTACCCCAATGATGCAGCTTCAGGATCCGGATAGAACCAAAGTTCTGCTTGTTACGCTTCCTGAAACCACACCGGTTCTGGAAGCGGCAAACCTGCAGGTTGACCTTGAAAGAGCGGGGATTGATCCGTGGGGCTGGATTATCAATAACAGCCTTTCCATTGCGGATACGCGTTCTCCGTTGCTTTGCCAGCGCGCCCGGCAGGAATGGCCTCAGATTGAGGCTGTTAAGAATCAGCACGCTGAGCGTATAGCGCTTGTTCCGGTGCTGGCGTCAGAGCCCGCCGGTATTGAAAAGCTTAGAGAGTTGATGAATTAATTTTTTGGCATATACAGGGCGGCAAAGTCGCCCTGTCAGGAGGTTTTATGTTACTGGCAGGCGCTATTTTTGTCCTGACCATTGTTTTGGTTATCTGGCAACCGAAGGGATTAGGGATCGGCTGGAGTGCAATGCTGGGCGCGGGACTGGCTCTGATATCAGGCGTTGTGCATGTGGGCGATATTCCGGTGGTGTGGAATATTGTCTGGAACGCGACGGCGACCTTTATTGCCGTAATTATTATCAGCCTGCTGCTTGATGAGTCCGGTTTTTTCGAATGGGCAGCGCTGCACGTTTCCCGCTGGGGTAACGGTCGTGGACGTTTGCTCTTTACGTATATCGTTCTGCTCGGTGCGGCGGTGGCGGCACTGTTTGCCAACGATGGTGCGGCACTTATTCTGACGCCGATAGTCATCGCCATGCTGCTGGCATTAGGGTTCAGCAAAGGCACCACGCTGGCATTCGTCATGGCTGCCGGTTTTATTGCCGATACGGCCAGCCTGCCGCTTATCGTGTCGAACCTGGTGAATATAGTCTCGGCGGACTTCTTTGGACTGGGCTTCACTGAGTATGCGTCGGTAATGGTGCCGGTGGATATTGCCGCTATTATCGCCACGCTGGTGATGCTGCATCTGTTCTTCCGCAAAGATATTCCACCGACTTACGACCTGGCTCTCCTGAAAGCACCGGAAAAGGCGATTAAAGATCTGGCAACCTTCAGAACCGGCTGGATAGTTTTAATTTTACTGCTGGTTGGGTTCTTTGTCCTCGAGCCGCTCGGTATTCCCGTTAGCGCGATTGCGGCTGTTGGAGCTGTGATCCTGTTTGCAGTAGCTAAACGAGGCCATGCCATTAACACCGGCAAAGTGCTGCGCGGTGCGCCATGGCAGATCGTCATCTTCTCATTGGGGATGTACCTGGTGGTCTACGGTCTGCGCAACGCCGGGCTAACCGAATACCTTTCCGGTGTGCTGAACGTACTGGCGGATAAAGGGCTCTGGGCTGCGACGCTGGGTACTGGCTTCCTGACGGCTTTCCTGTCTTCCATCATGAACAACATGCCTACCGTGCTGGTTGGCGCTCTTTCTATCGATGGAAGCACCGCAACAGGAGTTATCAAAGAAGCGATGATCTACGCCAACGTGATTGGCTGCGATCTGGGCCCGAAAATTACACCTATTGGTAGCCTGGCAACGCTGCTCTGGCTGCATGTTCTTTCACAGAAGAATATGACCATCACCTGGGGATACTATTTCCGCACCGGGATCGTCATGACTCTGCCTGTGCTGTTTGTAACGCTAGCCGCGCTGGCGCTACGTCTCTCTTTCACTTTGTAATGAGATACCGATATGAGCAACATCACCATTTATCACAACCCAGCCTGCGGCACGTCGCGTAATACGCTGGAGATGATCCGCAACAGCGGTAATGAACCGACCGTCATTCATTACCTTGAAAATCCACCGTCACGCGATGAGTTGGTCAAACTTATCGCAGATATGGGGATTACAGTACGGGCGCTGCTGCGTAAAAATGTCGAGCCTTATGAAGAACTGGGGCTTGCCGAAAACAAGTTTACTGACGATCAGTTAATCGATTTTATGCTTCAGCATCCGATCCTGATTAACCGCCCGATTGTGGTGACACCGTTGGGAACGCGCCTTTGCCGCCCTTCCGAAGTGGTACTGGATATTCTTCCGGATGCGCAAAAAGGCGCATTTGCTAAGGAAGACGGCGAGAAAGTCGTTGATGAAACAGGTAAGCGATTGAAATAAACATAAAGGGGGCAGACGCCCCCTTATTCCTGCCTCAGAGCATAAGATCTGAATCTTCTGGCAGAGTACCATTCCCTTCACCAAGTTTCATTTGCAGCAAAACCGTGTCAAGCCAGCGGCCATGTTTGAAACCAATGTCCTTTAATGTGCCTATTTCAGTAAATCCTGCGCGGATATGCAGCGCAACAGAAGCGACGTTAGCGCTGTCACCCACAACAGCAATCATCTGACGATATCCCTGAGATTCGGCCCATTTTAATGCATGATCGAGCAGTGCTTTTCCGACGCCCTGTCGCTGATAAGCCGGATCAATATATATCGAATTTTCGACAGTAAACCGATAGGCATGGCGTTCGCGGTAACGGGAAATATAACAGTAGCCGATGACCGTATCGCCCTGTAGAGCGACATACCAAGGGAATCCCCGAGACTGAATGCTCCTCAGCCGGTTAAGCATTTCCTGCGTATCCGGAGGTTCGGTTTCGAAGCTACCTGTACCATGCATAACATGGTGAGCATAGATATTGCGTATCGCGGTAATGTGCTGTTCTTCAGCTTTAATAATGTGCATCGAATTGCTCCAGTAATGGTGTTTTACAAACTACCGGAATTCGCGACAGCAGGTTAAGCACTTAAACTTATAATCTGTATAAGCAAAAGTTTGGCTGCAGTAAATGGGGCCGCAGCCCCATCTATTAGCCCGCCATTTCTGCCAGCAAAGCCGTACCCACGGGCTCTTCATTCTGCAGTGGCGTTAATGCAATACGCTTTGCATACTGCTCTGTAACTTCATTTATCAGCGGCAGTTCGCGACTGGCTCGGGTTACAAGGAACGGTGAGGACGGTTTCGCAGCAGCCAGACTGCTATTGATTACCCATGCCCATGGTTCAATTCCGGCCCGGCGCAAATCCTGCTGCAGATTTGCCGCTTCCAGTACAGGTGTCGTTTCGGCAAGCGTCACGATAATCACCTTCGTCTTCTCCGGGTCCTGCAATTGCGTCATTGGCGTCAACACATGGTCATGCGTTTGCCCCATCTGGCGCACCATTTCCCGGTGATAGGCTCCTGTTGCATCCAGTAGCAGAAGAGTGTGACCTGTTGGCGCAGTGTCCATAATGACAAAATGATCGTCTGCCTCTTTGATGATCCGCGAGAATGCCTGGAATACCGCGATCTCTTCAGTACATGGCGAGCGGAGATCTTCCTCCAGCACCGCCAGCCCTTCTGCATCTAACCCTTTCCCCTGATTTTCCAGAACAAAGCGACGATAGCGTTCTGTCTCAACTTTCGGGTCAATACGGCTGACCTGAAGGTTTGGTAACGAGCCATCCAGCGTATAAGACAGATGTGCTGCCGGATCGGACGTGGTCAGATGAACTTTATGGCCTCGTTTTGCCAGCGATACAGCCACCGATGCTGCAACAGTCGTTTTGCCCACACCGCCTTTACCCATCGTCATTACCAGACCTTTACCTGCCAGGCTGAGTTCATCTACCAGAGAGGCAAGTTTCGGTAAATCCAAAGTATCCAGCGTGGTAGCAGGGAGCGGCAGCGAGGCTTTGTTCTCCGTAAATAACTGACGCAGGGCTTCCAGACCGACCAGATTAAATGGCTTCAGATACAGCTGCGAGCGGGGAAGGTTCGCCAGGTTCTCTGGCATTGCCTGTAATGCTTTTTCTTCTCGAGCCAGAATACTTTGCGCCAGTGGATCATTTTCACCCGCAAACGGCGGCAGCACGCCATTAATGGCAAGGTGTTGATGCTGCAAACCGATAGCAGAAAGCTCATCGTGCGTATGAGAGACTTCTTTCAGTGTTGAAGCTTGGGCTCGGGCAACCAGAACCAAGCGCGTGAGAGCTGCATCAGACAGCGCCTTAACCGCGTCTGAGTACTGGTGCTGTTGTTTCTCCAGCCCCACCAGCGGCCCGAGGTTAGCGGCGGCATCAGGGTTCGCTTCGAGATAACCGCTCCAGGCCCCCGGCAACTCAAGCATACGGATGGTATGACCGGTTGGCGCAGTATCAAATACGATATGGTCATACTTTTCCCGCAACTCATGGTTGGTAAGAAGACCAGTAAACTCATCAAATGCCGCGATTTCCGTAGTGCATGAACCGGAGAGCTGTTCTTCAATGCTGCTGACCACATCGGCTGGCATCAGCCCGCGAACCGGGTCGAGTACTCGGTCACGATATGCCTGTGCTGCAGCCATCGGATCAACTTCCATCGCGGCAAGATTTTCTACGGTACTGATATCTGTGATTCGGTGGCCGATAGTCTGGCTAAAGACTTGGCCGACATTGGAAGCCGGATCGGTACTCACCAGAAGCGTTCTCTTACCCTGATCGGCCAGCCATACCGCAGTAGCACAGGCCAGGGATGTTTTACCCACGCCACCTTTGCCAGTGAAGAAGATGAACGGGGGAATGTCTTTCAAAAATGGCATATTCATCAGTGATTGCTCCTCTGGAATTAAGGCATACGTGGAATGCTGCAGCAGCGTGGTTGCGTGCTGTCTTCACTCCAGTCCTGACTAAGCGGAATACCTGCCCAACGGGCGATATCTTCACGAGTCGGGAGTTTGCCTGCCATCACGAGTTTGCCGTCGAGCAATGTGACAGGGAGAGACTCCATCCCTGATGTGTTCAGAAACTCTTTAATGACCGGCGAATTCAGGAACTGCTGCGGGTTCTTCGCAAGGCTGTAGCGCTGTATATCAACGCCATTCTTTTTCGCCCATTCGGCGCTGGCGTTCCATTTGACGGCTTCGTCACTGACTACAACGCTGCTGGTTGCACAGCAGCCTGCTGCTTCAAAGATCTCAATTTTTGACATGGACTGTTTACCTCAGTGTTTAGTCATTTGGCTTTACACTGAGGTAAACGAAGGTGGTGGGGAAAAGATGCGCGATTAATTCATTTTTTTGTGGCAGCAGACGGAAGACGTGTCATCCGCCTCAATCTGACAAAGTTCTGTCATCGTCTCTTTCAGGTGTTTTCTGGCCCGAAGTAGTCGGGATTTAAACGCCGTAAGCGTGATTCCCAGTTCATCGGCCAGGGACTGCTGGGGACGCCGGTTAAGGTCGGATTCTTCAATCAACCACCGCTCATCTTCAGGTAATGCCTGCAATGTTTCAGGCAGGCAAATATCCAGCGTTGAGATTGCATCAGGGGATGCATCAGTTAATGGGGCATCATCTTCCAGCTCAACGAATTCCCTGGTGGTGCGGTACTCATCAATCAGCAGATTCCTCGCCGCCCGATACAGCCAGGCTCGCGGATTCTCCATTTCGCAGAAACTGTCTGAATGAGCGCGGGCACGCAGGAATAGCTCTTGCAGAAGGTCTGCTGCTTTTTCGCTATCACCTGTCTTCGATGTCAGAAAGCGAGATAGTTCTGCTTCATGTAGCCGCCAGAACACGCTCATGCAGTTGTTGAATGCCGTTACATCACTCATACCAGCCCTCAAATTTTGCTCTGATTAACCCGCCGTGAAAGTTCTTCTGCAGACTCTTTTCGTTCGCTGTAGCGATCAACGAGATAGGCGGAGTTACCTCGGGTCAGCAGAGTAAATTTCACCAGTTCTTCCATCACATCCACGATCCTGTCGTAATAAGACGACGGTTTCATTCGTCCATCTTCATCAAATTCCTGCCAGGCTTTTGCCACAGAGGACTGATTCGGGATGGTGATCATCCGCATCCAGCGGCCAAGAATTCGCATCTGGTTTACGGCATTGAAAGACTGAGAGCCACCGCAGACCTGCATAACGGCCAGTGTCTTACCCTGCGAAGGGCGAACAGCGCCTTCTGATAACGGTATCCAATCAATCTGGGCTTTCATGATGCCGGTCATCGCACCATGGCGTTCAGGGGAACACCACACCATCCCTTCGGACCAACGAACCAGCTCGCGCAGTTCCATGACTTTAGGATGCGAGTCAGGCGCATCATCAGGAAGAGGCAAGCCTGAGGGACTGAAGATCCGAACCTCTGCGCCCATGGCTGTCAGCAATCTTGCCGCTTCTTCCGTTGCCAATCGGCTGTAAGAGCGTTCACGTACAGAGCCGTATAGCATGAGGATTCGCGGCGGATGAGGAACGGCAGGAACACCGAATCTTGCTTCTGTGATTGAGGTGTCGAACAAACCCGCATCAACATTCTTAAGATCACCTGTCATTTTACTTCTCCGTTTTCTGGGGCATGGTGAGGCAGTTGTCAGTCCCTGAGCAGCATTCTTCTGTCAGGAAGGTAATCAGAGCTTCAAGGTTTTCATATCGAGCGTGGCAAAAAAGCGTTCTGCCCTGACGTTCCTGGCGTACCAAAGAAACTGATATCAACGAGGAAAGATGATGGCTCAACGTAGACGCTGGGATTTCGAGCCGCTTCTGCAGTTCACCAACCGGTAACCCTTCATGTCCGGCTTTAACCAATTCTCTGTACACGCTCAGGCGCGTAGGATGCCCCAGCTCCTTCAGGGTATCTGCTGCTTTTGAAAGCTCCATTTGTATCTCATTTCTATATTTCCGGAATTGTAGAAATATATCTAATTTCCTTCCCTGGTAAAAGAGGGGCAATGGTCGATGTCGGCACGCTCAGATTTAATCTACGAACTCTACCGACCGAAACTGTCTCTTAAACGTCTAACACATAAATCAAGTCGCTACATTTCGGACAAACCTTGTCCCCATGCCAGCCAATATCTCACCAGCAGCATCGCCATTGCCGTATCGTCGTGTTAGTAGGGGTCAGTTTGGATATCGAAAATTATTGTACGTTAAGGTGATTTTTTGTACTCCTGAGCTGTGGTAGGGGCTTGATCACGTTAAACTCACCGCGAAAAGCGGACGTTCGGATATTCCATCAAGCTCTGGAGTGCCTGGATTATCCATGCGATTTACACCTTATTCAGAATCGAATTTTACTGAATTCACTGGTCTCATGTACCGCGTCGGCCTAGAAGTTTATATCCGGCACATCTGCTTTGATGCGGGTTGCGAGCAGGCTGGCACTGACAATGTAAATCAGACAGAGCATCGCCTGCAGTCGCAGCGTCACTTGGTGGTCAATGAGCACGCCCATAATTACCGGTGATGCCCCGCTGACTACTACCATCCCGGCTTCAACCGCCGATCGCACCCTCGCCAGCTGCGCCGGACCAAAGAGCTGTACCCAGAGCGCGGTGGCGAGCGTTGAGGCGATCGCCGAGGATATGCCGGTCATGATGAGGTAAAAAGGCGTCACCCACTGGCCGTTGCTGAGCCAGAGCGCAGACATGGCGACCGCCTGCGGCATCAGGAACCAGGGGAGCAGCCGGCGCGGCGTCAGTCTGTCGATCATAGGTCCGAAAGAGAGCAGCGATACGGCCTGAGTCAGAGCGTAGGCGATAAACCACACTGCCACCCACGACAGTGCCCAGCCCTTTTCCTCTGCAAGCCTGGCCTGATGAAAAAAGAAGCCGGTGGTGATAAATGGCGAGGCGAGAACGACCGGCAGCGCCAGCAGGAGGTTGCGGTTTTTCCATATGGACGCTTCCTTTATCACCGCCTCGCCCCGATTTCTGAAGTTTCGCAGCGGGGCTTCCCGACCGCGCGGCAGGAACATCAGCGCGATCGCGATGCCGGCGATAAGAATGGCGGCGTTGAGGCTCCATGCGAGACGCCAGCCTGTCAGATTACTTATCTGCACCGCCACGACAGGGAAAACAGCCTGCGCCAGCGATAATCCCAGCGCAATGGCCCCGAGCGCCTTGCCTGCATCGAGTGGAAACTGGCGCGCCGTCGCCGTAAGCGCGGTATGCACCATCAGGCCCTGACCACCAAAACGAAGAAAATAAAAACCAATGCCGAGCATCCATGCCGCCTGCGCACCTGATATCAGCAGGCAGGCAATGGTCAACAGCAGAGTAACGGCCAGCGTAAAACGCCGGGTGGTCGTGTAGTCAATCAGCCTGCCTGCCCAGGTCAGCGTCACCGCGCTCATCACGGTGCCGATGGCGTACAGCCCGCCCAGTCCGCCATCGCTGAGTCCAAAAGTCTGCCTGAATTCCTGACCGTAAAGCGAAATAAAGTAGGTCTGTCCAAAGCTCGACATGGCCATCAGGATCGCGCCAAAAATCAGATGGCTGCCGTGCTGAAACATAAAACGAAATAGCTGACGCATATTTTCCCTGTGTACTGGCTCTTATCCCGTAAAGCCCGCGTATTAATCAGGCACGCTGATCCAGCCAGCCTGATTACTGCGGCTTTTACAGAGCCTGAATGATAGCTAACGCAGGCGCAGCGGGCTGCGCCGCACTTCTTTCAGATGGCATAAGACGGGCCTGAAAGACAGGCCCGTGCGCTTCATCGCAGCATCAGCAGAGCCTGGCGACTTTCTGAGAGCATCTCAGTGGTGTGGCTGCCGATAAAGAATCGCCGCAACCGTGAATGCCCATAAGCCCCCATCACCGTCAGGTCGATGCCATTCTCATCGGCATACCGGCATAACGCGCCGGTGACAGATTTATCCTCCAGTAGCTGGGCTGCCGTGACGATACCAGCCTCCTGCAGGATCGCCTGTGCATCCTGCAGCGTCGACGCTTCGCCGTTAACCATGACAAGATGGCAGGTCAGACCGCTCAGGAGCGGGCTGACGGTCAGGCGCATCAGGTTTTCCCGGCTCGCCTCACTGCCGTCATACGCAAACATGACCCGTGACGGCGTCGAAAAGGTTTCCGGCACGACCAGCACCGGTCGCTTCTGCAGCCGGATGACGCTTTCCAGGTGGCTGCCAACCGGATTCCGGGAGCCTCTGCGGCCCAGCACCATCAGACGGATATCGCCCAGCTCTGCCAGGATCTCATCCAGCGCGCCGTTCTTTTGCATCAGCTGGACCTCCGGCTGTCCGGCCTGCTTCAGCAGCGCCGCACAGTCAGTCAGCACGGCCTTTCCCTGTGCCATCATCAGGCGGCTGCGCTCGCCCTCGATGCGGACCAGCTCTTCAGTCAGCTGCTCCCGGCTGTCGATACCGATGGTGCCGGTCAGGTCGGACACAGCGGGAGGGTCATTTTTTTCCAGCACGTGCATCAGGGCAAGGGGCACGTCCAGTTTCCCGGCCGCCCAGGCCGCATACTCACAGACCGAACGGGTTGACGGCGAACCGTCCACGCAGGCAATAACGGTGTTATTCATGATGAATTCTCCTGTGGATTAATGGCCGCCCATCAGCTTTTCAACTTCTTCGGGCTTGTCATGCACGCCAAAGCGGTCAACGATAGTGCGGGTTGCGTCGTTCATGCCCCTGATTTCCACCTCCGTGCCCTCGCGGCGGAACTTGATCACGATGCGGTCCAGGGCACTGACCGATGTAATGTCCCAGAAGTGGGCGTGCGTCACGTCGATCACCACGCGCTCCAGCGCCTCGCGGAAGTCGAAGTGGCTGGTAAACCGGTCAGACGAGGCAAAGAAGACCTGGCCAGTCACGGTGTAGGTCCGGGTATCGCCCTTCAGCTCAGAGGAGACTGCCATGAAGCGGGCGACCTTGGTGGCGAAGTTCAGCGCGGCAATCAGCACGCCGGTCAGCACGCCAAATGCCAGGTTATCGGTGGCCACCACCACCACCACGGTTGCCAGCATCACCACGCTGGTTGAGAACGGATGAGAGCGCAGGTTGCTGATGGAGCGCCAGGAGAAGGTGCCGATGGAAACCATAATCATCACCGCAACCAAGGCCGCCATCGGTATCTGTGACACCCACTGGCGCAGAAATACCACCATTAACAGCAGCACCACGCCCGCCGTGAGCGTGGAAAGACGCCCACGTCCGCCGGACTTCACGTTAATCACCGACTGACCAATCATGGCGCAGCCCGCCATGCCGCCGATGAACGAGGTGCAGATATTGGCAATACCCTGCGCCTTGCACTCACGGTTCTTGTCGCTTGGCGTGTCGGTCATGTCGTCCACGATGGTTGCGGTCATCATCGACTCCAGCAGCCCCACCACGGCAAGCCCGGCTGAATACGGCAAAATAATCCGCAGCGTGTCAAGGTTAAGCGGGATGTCAGGAATGAGGAATACCGGCAGGCTGTCCGGCAGTTTGCCCATATCGCCCACGGTGCGCACGTCGAGGTGCAGCCACATGGAAATGGCGGTCAGCACGATGATGCAGACCAGGGGAGAGGGGATGGTTTTATTCAGGTACGGGAAAAGATAGATTATACCAAGACCGGCAGCGGTCAGAGCATATACGTGCCAGGTTACGTTGGTGAGTTCCGGCAGCTGCGCCATAAATATCAGTATCGCCAGCGCGTTCACAAAGCCGGTGACCACCGAGCGGGACACGTAGCGCATCAGGCTGCCGAGCTTCAGGTAGCCGGCAATCAGTTGAAGAACGCCGGTCAGTGCCGAGGCGGCAAGCAGGTACTGCAGGCCGTGGTCTTTTACCAGCGTAATCATCAACAGCGCCATCGCACCGGTGGCGGACGAAATCATCGCCGGGCGGCCACCAAAGAAGGCCATAACCAGGGGAATACAGAAGGCGGAGTAGAGACCGACCTGCGGATCTACGCCAGCGATGATGGAAAAGGCGATCGCTTCCGGAATAAGCGCGAGCGCGACCACAATACCGGCGAGGACGTCACCACGGACGTTACCCAGCCAGTCCTTACGCGTCGAGGACAGCAACATAGTAGTTTCTCAGTTTTTGAAGACAGTCAGCCCGTGAAGGCAAAGTTTATGTACGAAAAAGCACATCCGCAGACGGGATGCTTTTGAGTGCGCGACTGAGGTCACTCAGTGCGACAGAGAGGGGGACGACTTATGGTGGCGTAATACGCATGATGGTTTTTTTATAACTCCTTTACGGGGGGCTTATGCACCTTAAGGAACCAGAAAGACCGGCTGCATGAGCTTTCAGCACTGGTCACGAATGCCCGCCGGGCTGATAAAAATCAGACATTCCCCGGCTAAAAGCCTTTTTACTCTACACGAAACGTAAACGGGGTCAATGTTCGGAAGATAAAGGATGCCCACAAAGCACGCTATAACCGGTATAAATCAGCACCATTTCGCTTCCTTTTGTCAGGTATTGCCGGTCATTTCAATATGCCTGACATGAGAGATACAGGAATTGAAGTTTAGTGTTGCGTTGACCCATTGAACTTACAGCCCACAACGGACGTTTCGTCGGCTAAGGCCAGCTAAAGTAGTAAGGCCAAAAAACACCCTTAACGTACAATAATTTTCGATATCCAAACCGACCCCTAGTAGGTCGAAGGCGCATTTCTGAAGGCGGGATAGTTTTTGGCGAGTTTTGTTCTGGTACTGTTTGGAGCTTGCTAAATCGACATGTTTTAAGCCGAGCAACATTGTTGATATGCCTCGGTATGTGCACAAACGTTCTTGTAGATGTCAGAGGATCAAACTGAACACCGATCTGCAGTTTGCAGTAAATACAAAGCAATGAATCAAAATCAACCTGTTGAACAGATTCTGGTATAACCCATTCACCATCTACGGTGACGGCGTGAGTGGCTAAGACGAAGTAATTCATCATGAACTCCGTAACAAATGAAAAAAGCCAGCATGGTTAGCTGGCTTTGTAGATAGAAGGGGGGAAGGCAGCATTATCGACGATTACAACAGGTTAGGTTTACCGGCCTATTTATGCTCTCTTCCTTTTTTCAATGAACGTACTTCTCCGCGACCAAAGGTTCTGGCATTACCCGGAAGAACCAGACGTGCACAGGCATCGATTTTGGTGATGTAACTTAGCGCCTTAAGTAACCCTTTGTCCTTACTACTGTCACCGCGTTTCAGTTTGCCGAGGCAGCAGTCCTCATAACGCTCTTTGTAAGCGTTGCAGTTGTAGAACATGCCTTTACCTTTAGTAATAGTTTCATTCCAGTATCTCCCGAAAGCATGAGCAATCACGCCATCCTGTTGTGCCTTATTACCATTTAAGATAAATAGCATGTGGTAATGAAATTTACGTTGTGAGCCATATTCCAGTTTCCATACCGTCCCGAGGACATGGCGAAAGATTGGATTCTTTTGCATATTGCGAAACAGCTGCTGACGGTGCTTACGGGCATCATCAGCAGTGATATCAGCTTTGTGCTCATTTGCCCATGATAAATCAACCCGCAAGACCAGCAGCCGGGAATGACGCTCCTGCAGATGTCTGATGTAATTCATCACTCCTTTCAGATTTTTAACCGAAGCCCTCTGGTACTTTCTGCATGCTTTTTTAAATCCTGCCTGGCTCACAGTAAATCGGTAATCCTGTATCAGCTTATTCAGCATTTCTGCTGTGGTAACAGTGTCTGCCCCTGCTATTTTCCCGTTATGGACACGCGAGTATAAATCGGCGCTAGTAAATAAACGCTGGAAGGTAGCTATACGTGGATTAGCTATTCGTACTTTCATTGCATCTTGTGGCAACATATTGAGATAACGGATGGCATCAAGAATGGTGACTGACTCAGCACTCTCTTTGTATCCTGAACGGTTATACAGAATAGCGAAAGGTAACTTACGTCCTCTGCTGATAGTTTTAAGACAACTGTCCAGTTGTTCTAATCTGAATCTGAATTCATTGTCATCGGATATGGTGACATAGGGAGTGTTATTCTCAATGTGATATTCAGCATGAGATAACAGGAATGATTCTGGTAAGGCCATAATGTATTTCTCTGAGACCGGTCAGCCATTGCTGACCGGCAATGTATTAGTGTGGTTATTGGATGAGTGTCTTTGTCTAATATTCAGTATGAATAGTTATATCAGAGGTAGCATCTGTGTAATAACAAAGTATAAGTGTATAACACCTCAATGAGATGGGTATAAAGTGTTTAAATGGGGTGATATTGTTTGATGATTGAGTGTATTAATGAATAATTGATAATGAATTAAATACAATAATAAATAAACCGCCTTTATAAATCACATAAAACCCATGTGCAACAAGGCACGGAAGTATAAAAGCATGGTGTAAAGTTAGTGACCTTCTTATCACTATATTTAATTTTCTTTATACTCTCGAGTCATTAATGCGGGCTTCTAACCATTCTTTTACTTCACGTTCAATCCAGCGGGAACTGCGGCCAAACTTTACAGGTTTTGGAAATTTCCCTTGCTGTGCCATTTTATAAAACCACTTATCAGACAGATTGGTCAGCTCGGTAATGAAAACCATATCAACGAACCGGTCTTTATAAATATCAATCTCTTTCATGACTTCTCCAAAAGAATTTAACATGAGGACGCTGGGGGGCATCCTTTCAAATGGATAGGTCAGGTATGTATGGATTTACATTTCTATGGAGAGTCTCCATAGTGGTTGAAGAGTCATTACTGAAAGCATGCAGGGACAGGTTACGGCCTTTCACTATTGCGATAAGGAAACTCTCCTTACATCTCTGTCTATAAAAAGCCACTTTCTATGTAATTTGTCAGTATTGCTGGACGTTTCATCAAAAAAAACACTACAAAAAAACTACGAAAAATCTACTTGTTGACTACGTGATACACTACATCTAGTATCAGTATAAAAATAATGGATATGCTGTAAGTTGAGACCGGCACTCAAAGAGGTAAAAGATGAATTTAAGCAAAGGAAAGAATGAGGATTACAGGCTAAAAATAAAAACGAAAAGAGAATTATCCGTTTTTTATTGGTTTGTAATGGAAAATAAATCTATGATCGATCGCTACCGTTCCTCACCTCTAAAAAACATGAAAAGAATAAATTCAATTTACCGAATGAATATACGGGATGCCTCTTTACTATTATCTGAAATTGTCAGCGACTATTATTCAGGTGTCCTTGACGCGATACTTCATTATGAAAGAAAAATAGAAATTTTTCTTGACTCACTTCTTCCAGAATCAGAGTTTGAATGGTTCAGGAAAAATGAGCATGCTTGTTATTTTGTTTGGCTAAGTATTAAAAAACACTACCCTCAACTATCTTCTGAAATGCTCAATATTCAACAGGAGGTTGCGCCACAAAAATTTAGCAATGTCCATTCTCTGGTTGGCCTGTCAGGTCTTGATAATTTTAGCCAAAATATTCAGCATGCAATTGCATCAGAACCTTTTCTTTCAGAAATAAACTCGCTGCATGTACATCCCGCATCACACAAAGAACGTTATAACTCTATCCTGTATTTCATGGATCTGGTTCCATCATACTTCATTGATAAATTATCATTTATAAAAAACATAAGGTCTCAATGGGATGTTAAGTTTAAAGCAAAACGTAAGTTAAATATCCCCGTGGAAAATACAGGTCTATGCCAGTGGGCCTGGGACTATATGAAAAATAAACCATCCATGAGGAAGCGTGTTTACATTCAAGGCACAGAAGCGCCAGAGGGGGGCATTAAATTATCTGGTGAAGATTATTCACTCTCAATACGTTCTGCTGATGACAAAGATGGCATCTGCAATAAGAATATGTCAGAAAGTACGGCACAGGAGGATTACAATAAATCAGCTAACAATGACGCCGATAATGACAAGAGTTCAGAGCATGAAAGTGGCATAAAAAAGGTGAGTTACAAAACCATAGACCTTTCTCCGGAAAACGGCAGTTCTCTATCCAGTATTAACAGAATTGGCTGGCATGATGCATTTGAGATCATTCAGCCATCGACACCAAGAGAAACATATTTAGCTATCCATGCAGTCTGGATTTTCTATGTTGGAGGAACTTTCTTGGAACCCGAACTATATAACCAGTTTAAGCGTGCCAGGGATACATACCTTACCCGTAAAAGAAAAAAAATAAAAATAATCAGAAATAAATTACAGGAGATGAATTAGTCTGTGGGCAACTGGTGAACTTATAACTTAGTATAAATTACCCCATAAAAGTTCCTTGAAAGTATTCCAGATCATTTCACATCTATATTACCCACATGAAGCCGTGCTGACCTGCTCCCCGTTGATTAGTACACCCCGATGTTAGTAATGTCTTCATAAGCCACATGAGGACATCCCCATGAAGAAGCGT
>NZ_LOMM01000077.1:138473-170060 GCF_001605945.1 Enterobacter sp. SENG-6 | reverse complement strand
AAAACCGAGAGTGTGCTCCGGATAGACTAAAAGTGTTACCTATGTTCCCGGTCTGATCTGTCACCTATGTATCCGGTCATACAGCAGCGCCACCCGGCAAGAAATCAGCAACCTCAAGCGCCCTTTAGACCGCTCTTTACAAAATACCAGAACGCAAACAAAATCTTAACGCTTAAATATGGAGATCTGCGGATGACGATACCGACGCTCACGACAGAACGCTTGCTGCTAAAACCGCTGGTTGCCGAAGATGCCGTTCAGATACAAAAGCGCTATCCGCGCTGGGAGATCGTCCGCTATCTGGTCTCTTCCGTGCCCTGGCCCTACCCGGATAACGGCGCGGAAAACTATGTCAACAACGTGGCGCTGCCGGATATGGCGAAAGGGATTGCCTGGTTCTGGAGCATCCGCCGTCGTGAAGCGCCGGACGAACTGATGGGGGTTATCTGCCTGTACGATGTGGAAGATAACAACCGCGGGTTTTGGCTGGCGCCGGAGTTTCAGGGAAAGGGATATATGCGCGAAGCCAGCATTGCGGCAACGGATTACTGGTTTAACACGCTGAACAAACCCGTATTGCGCGCGCCGAAGGCGGCCGCCAATAGCCGCTCCCGTCGTATTTCAGACAGTAGCGGCATGCGGCTTATCAGAACGGAAAAGAAAGCGTACGTCAGCGGTATGCTCGATTCTGAGCTGTGGGAAATCACCCGGGACGAGTGGAACGCCCGTCAGGTCAGCTGATAATACTTATCCGGCATCAGCCTTTCCGGAATGTTCTCTTCATCGTTCATCTGCAGCAGATCGCGTTCCATCATGTTGCAGATGGCGTCCAGCGGCAGGTCGTTGTCTTCGGTACCAAACGGATCTTCCAGCTCTTCTGCCAGCGTATCCAGCGAAATGAAGGTATACGAAATCAGCGCAGAGACAAACGGCGTCATGTAGTGCAGGTCAACGACCAGCGCGAACGGCAGCATGATGCAGAACAGATAGACCGTACGGTGCAGGATAAGCGTATAAGCAAACGGCACGGGCGTGGTGGCGATGCGCTCGCAGCCTGACAGGACAATCGACATATCGTTGAGACGGTTGTTCAGGCTGTGGAACAGAATGTCAGAGAGGTCTCCGTTACGGCGTCTGACGGCCAGCCATTCACCCATGATCAGCAGAATACGGTTCGCCGGGGAATTGGCGGCCATGACGTTGCGTAAATCCTCCGCCGCCAGATAGCGCGCCAGTTGCCCTTCCCCCTTTTCACGACGCAGGGTCATGCGCAGACAATGGGCAAAGGCGATCTGCAGGCGGACGAACTCACCCAGATGTTTATCATCCGGCAAGGTGTTTTTAACCTCGCGAAATAACGAGCGTGCCGCTATCATCAGTTGCCCCCACAGCTGGCGCGCCTCAACGTAGCGCGAATAGCAGGCGTTGTTTCTGAACCCCAGAAAGATAGCGATGGCCACACCCAGGATGCTGAACGGCGCAACGGTAAATTTGATGCCCAGCGAGGTATACCACGGCAGCATCAGAATAACGGCGATGGATAGCAGGAAGTTAAGTAACAACCGGGTATAGATTTTAGGAAGTACCGAACCGTGCCAGACGAAAATCAGTTGTAGCCAGTGCTGTTTGGGACGAACAATCATAGTCAGCTTCAGGAAAGGAAAGAGCCGCGTTATTAAACGTGATCCCTGTCACGGTTGCAAGCTTGTTAATAAGAGATTGCATTTTATCACCTGATAAGCAATAAACCGCACGGTGCTAGAGCCAGTTTTACATAAACGAGTCCATAGTATGTTGTAACTAATGAGATATAAAATACCCGGCCGAAGCCGGGCATGGGTTAACAAAGCGGTTTTACTGCGGCCCGCATCCCCTGTTGCAGAATCGCGTCGAGATCGCGCGAAACCTGACCGACAAGACCCTCTACCTGAGTTAAATCCTGCTCCCAGTGCTCAGTAACGCTTAAAACGGAGGCGACCAACTCGCGGGTGGTGATCTGTTTATCGTGATGCTGCGCCCACAGCTGTTGGTAACGAGCAAGCCAGTGCACGTCATCCTGCACCGGATAGTTCTCCCCGTTACGCTCTGCACGGTAGAACGCGATCAGTGCGGCCAGCGCGAACGTCAGGCGAGCGGGCAACGTGCCAGATGCCCTCACCCCCGCCAACAGCTGCGGCAGAATGCGCGTGCGATACTTGGTCATGCCATTAAGGGCAATCGACAGCAGCTGATGCTTGATATACGGATTGCGGAAACGACCCGTAACGGCGCTGGCGAAAGAGGCCAGTTCATCACGCGGCAAATCCAGGACCGGAATGATTTCCTCATAGATTGCTTTTTCGATGAACGCGCATATGTCTGCATCATTCATCGCCTCGCCCACCGTATCCAGCCCCGCCTGGAACGCCACCGGCACCAGCGCTGTGTGCGCGCCGTTGAGAATCGCCACTTTGCGCTCCTTGTACGGCTTAATGTCATCCACAATCCGCACGTTTAGCGGGAATTTGTCCAGACGCAGTTCGCTGGCCAGGGATTCAGGCCCCTGAATAACAAACAGGTAGAAATGTTCAGCGGTATCCAGGAACGCATCGTGATAGCCAAGCCCGGCTTCCAGCGTCGCCGCTTCGTCGCGCGGATACCCCGTTACAATGCGGTCAACTAACGTGGAGCAGAAGCTGTTATGCGCATTCAGCCACTGAATAAATTCCGCTGGCAGTGCCCATGCCTGTGCATAGCGCAGCACCAGTTCGCGCAGCGCTTCGCCGTTATAGTCTATTAGCTCGCACGGAATGATGATCCAGCCTTTGTCCGCTGCGCCGTTAAAATGGCTGAAGCGCTCAAACAGCAGCCGCGTCAGCTTCGCTGGATAGCTCACCGCTGGCGCATCTTCGAAACGATCGCCCGCGTGCCAGCTAATCCCCGCCTCGGTGGTGTTGGAGAAGACAAAACGCATCTCCGGATTGTGCGCCAGTTTCAGAAATTCATCGTACTGGCTGTAGACGCTGATCTCCCGATTCACCGAGCGGATAAGACGCGCTTCGCTGACCGCCTCGCCCTGCTCATTCAGACCACGAATGATCGTGGTATACAGGCCATCCTGAGTGCTTAATGACGGCGGGAAGTCGCTTTGAATTGGGCGTACGACCACGACACCGGCATTGAGATCGGTATGTTCGTTTAACAGGTCGATTTGCCAGTCGACAAACGCACGCAGGAAATTGCCCTCGCCAAACTGAATGATTCGTTCGGGGTAGAGAGCACCGGGGAAATCACGACGGTTAAGTGTGTTCACAATGGGGTCCTTTTATGATTAGTCGTACAACCTGATTAAATTGGTATGATAACTTACCAAAGGTTTTCGACCAGAACCCCGCTTTTGATCAATTCATCACGTCATTGAGGGAAATAATCACAAGAACTTATAGAAGACCGATGTGGCAGTCATCGCGCCGTCCGGCATCAGCGCATAACGCGGGATCTCCCCCACTTTTTGCCAGCCAGCACGCTGGTAGAAGGTCTCCGCTCCGCTGCCGGTTGAGGTATCCAGCACCAGCACCGAGATGTCTCTTGCTCTGGCCTGCACTTCCAGCTCCTCCATTAGCGCCATCGCGGCACCTTTACGACGCGCTTTTTCATGCACCAGCAGCTTTGCCACATCGGCACGATGCGGCTGGTTTTCCGGCTGATCGGTAATGAGCTGCACGGTGCCAATCACGCCATCCTGAGAATCGATGCAGGCCAGCACAACGCGTTCGTTACGCCCTACGCTCCCGGCAATATCCTGCCAGAAAGCACGAGCTTTATCGGTACTGAATGGCAACATAAAACTGACGGAAGCGCCGCCCCTGACACAATTTTCAAGGATATCGGCCAGCGCATCGAGGTGGGTGAGAATATCGTCCCGGGTGAGGGTTTTGATCTGCAGTGAGGTATTCATGGGTTTTCCTTACGTTGAATACGCTCACTGTGCATTTAACATTTACGTAACGCAATCACCTCAGATATAGGCTTTTGTGATGTCATGTTGCGCGCTTGCGCTGCTGCTTCATGGCATACATTTTTTCATCCGCCTCTTTCATCCACTGCTGCAGATCGTTGCCGTTATGATCGAACTCGCTCAGCCCCCAGGAAAAATGGAGTGACCAGGGATGCAGCCTGCGCGCATTGTACTGTTCAACCTGCTCGGCCAGATACTGCATGGCAATCCAGGCCCCCTGCTCGTCGGTATCGGCAAACAGCACGGCAAACTCATCGCCGCCAAAGCGAACCAGCAAATCCGCTTCACGGAAAGAGGTGCGCATCAGTTCCGCCATCACTTTCAGCGCGTTGTCGCCCTCTTCATGTCCGTAGCGATCGTTAATCTCTTTGAAGCGATCCAGATCCAACCAGCCCAGACTTAACGGCTCCGCCCGACGTCTGGCTACGGAGAGCGTGAACCGGAGCAGCTGGTTAAAGCCCCGACGGTTAAACAGACCGGTTAATTCATCGGTTGTCGCCGCGCTGACGGCAGCAAACTCGTCTTCCGCCAGCGCGCTCAGGTCGCCCAGCACGGCAAGATCGGCTGCGGAAAATTCACGAGGAGAATAATCAATCAGGCACAGCGATCCCACGCTCGCCCCGTCACGTAAACGCAGTGGAAAACCGGCATAGAACCTTACGCCAGGCTCACCGGCCACCAGCGGGTTATCGGCAAATCGATCGTCCTGACGCATATCGGCAACCACCAGCGGCGCTTCGCTGAGGATCGTATGGCCGCAAAACGAGATATTACGCGGAACGGTGTCAGGCGCCTGACCATCGGCCGACTTCACAATCAGCGAGTGTTCATCAATAAGATTGACCATCGCCAGGGGAACCTGGAAGAAGCGTTTTGCCAGACGTGTCAGTCGGTCAAACGCCGGGGAACTGTCGATCTCAAGCAGGCCTGACTCGCGCAGCGAGTTCAGACGTTCCATTTCATTTGCTGGGGTTGCAGGTGTTTTCATAACGTCTCCTGACGCAAAGCGTTACTCAAAGCGTAGCCTAAACAGAGACATTGTCAGTGCGCGAATATTCTGTTCTTACCGTCCCGCTTGGCGCGGTACAGGGCGTTGTCCGCGGCCTGTAGCCAGTCGGTTACGCTTATCATTTCTCGCGTGGCACAGGCGATACCGATGCTGAGCGTGCAATGCACCGTCTCCTGAGCCACCTCCTTTTTCATTGCAGCCGCATCCATAATGCGTCTGGCGACAACTTGCGCCTCTTCAAGGGTGGTATCCGGCAGCAACACCACAAATTCATCGCCGCCAAGGCGTGCGGGGGTATCGTTCGGGCGTGTCGACAAATGCAGTATTTGCGAGACGGCCGCCAGCAATGCATCCCCAACCTTATGACCAAAACGATCGTTAACGTCTTTAAAATTGTCGATATCGATGAACATCAGGGCCGATTCCCGGCACGTCTGGCGCAGTTTATTCAGTTCGTGGTCAATGCGCTTTTCGAGCAGACGTCGGTTCGCGATATCCAGTAGCGGATCCATCATCGCGATCCGCTCAAGCTCCCGGCTCTTGATCCGCAGGCGCAGCGCAATGCTGTCCGTTAATATGCTCAGTGCCAGCAGATAAATTGCAATCAGCGGCAGCGTGGCAAACATGGTGCGCTGCGAAACGTACATATCCACCGCCATTCCCTGCGTCAGCCAGGTCACCAGAAAAACGCCCACCATGGTGATGGCCGCCTTTCTCATCAGCGTAACGCCCCCTGCCGAGAGCCGGTCGGTCAGAATGATGGTGGCAATGACCACCGACGGCAGCGGATTAACCGCCATCATGGCGATCCAGAATCCCCCCGCCCCGGCGTCCAGCACCAGATTCTGATGCTCAGTCACCAGCGGCATGGCCGAATTTCGCGCCCGATACCAGGCAAGCGTAGGCCAGATAAACGCGTTCAACGCCAGCAAACACATCAGCCAGATTGAACGATTCTGTTCAATCAGCACGGAGAGGATGGGAACAAAACAGAGAAACGTGCCGAGAATACGCATCAGATACATACGTTTGACAAACCGGCTTCCTGGTACACGAGAGGGTCTACTGAGTTTGTCAGCTGCATTCATTCTGCGAATTTTCCGATAGCTTTCTTGCGGTATCTTATTGACGTTAAAAATACCTAGCAAGCAATTTATCTGCTATTCGTTATGATTCATCCCCGGCAGAATGCAGGCTGCGCTCAGGTTTCACTCTCCGGGGTCGGGGTAATGGGATCGTCTGACACACGCGCACTGGTGCGATTTCTCCCCGCTTTTTTGGAACGATAGAGATGATCGTCTGCTTCGGCCATCAGCCTGTTGAAGACTTCGGTCAACTGCCACGACGCCGCCTTCCCGCTCCCGAGACCAATACTCACGGTCAGATAGAGCGCTTGCTGGCGCCAAGTAAACGGATGAGCGGCAATGGTGAGTCTGATACGTTCCGCCAGCGCAAAGCCGTGCTGCGCGTCACCGGTGTTCACCACAACCGCGAACTCTTCTCCGCCCATACGCGCCACCATACCGTCGTCTCCGACAACCTGGTGAACCTCGCGGGCAAACGCGGCCAGCACGCGGTCGCCACACTCATGCCCATAGTTATCATTGATGCTTTTGAAGTAATCGATATCCAGCAGCATCACGGTCAGAAAACGTGTCTGCCGCTGCGCCTCTTCCCGCTTTAACGCCTCATAGAGCCCTGAGCGTGAATAAACGTGGGTCAGAAAATCATAATCCGCGCGCAACGACACCTGACGGATGAGCGAATTAATGGCCGCCATACTGACGGAGACCATAACCGGACAGATCGCCATGGTGGCAATCCCCAGCCGGGCGGAGAACATCATCGGGGTAGAGAGCGGCGTGCCCACGGCGATATTGATAATGGAGTTAGCGACCAGAACAATCTCCAGACCGCCGGTCAGAAACGTCAGCAGACAGGTCGCGGGCAAGGAGTAGCGGACCGCACACCAGATCAGCGCCGGCAGCGGAAAGGCAAGGCTTCCCGCCCCGCCAATCACCACCGATGCCATCACCGAGACAATCAGCGCAATGACCGGTAAAAGTTGCTCCAGACGCAGCTTGAATGCCCGCGTCGGCATACTGACCGTGAGCATGCAGGGTAAAATGAGCACGCCGGTTGAGAACTGCTCGCTGAACCAGTCGGCAAACAGCGGCCAGAAGGTATGGCTGTCGATCCCCACCGACCCGGTCGCGCCGAGCAGCGCACATAATAAGGCGGCGATCAGACAATAATTGAACAGCCGCAGCGCATTAATGGGATCGGGGGTTTTCTTCATCAACCGTTTATCACGCACCACCAGCAATGCGACAACAACGATAAAGACCATATTCGACAGGTTGATGACCACCGAGGCCATTCCCCAGTTGGTGGTGACCGCGTCGTACATCAGCATGGCGACATACGACACCGCGTAGTTATGCAGGCGATTAAGATAGGTATAACGGGCAAAGACGCCCGCCATCACGCCATTCAGCGGCCAGAACAGCGACAAGGCTTCGACCAGACGTAATTCCGCACCGATAAAGTAGAACAAGGTGGTGAGAATAAAGATACCCGCCGCATTACGCAGCGGCGATTCAGGGCGAAAAAGCGTGAAGGCAGCGGGGTCTGAACGCATTAAATATCATTCCATATAATAACTTATGGCAACTAACTGACCCGTCACCACGCGGGGGATCTCATAGCGTGCATCTATAACACAATTACAACAGGATCAGCACCCATCAACATCAGGCGTTCATCTGCAACACCAGCCAGTGGTGGATCACGCCGACGATATAGTGCTGTTGCTGCGCGGTGAGCTGAACACCTTGCGGAATGTTGTGCCATTTCGCCAGACAGCCGCGACAGCAGGTGGCGGTCGCGTGCTGGGCAATAAACACCGGATGGCCGCGCATGGGGGTCTGTTTACCGTCGTTGACGGGGTGCGCGTGGGCAAGACGCTTCGCAATAAAGTCGGCAGCATGCTGGTCAATGGTATCGGCACCTTTGTCCCAGCAGTACTGTCGTTCTTTTGTGCCTAAGCGAAAGCGCGACCGAAAGGTCGAACGCGCCAGGCGAGAAAAAAGAGGATCCAGGTCAGACATCAGTAAACGGAACGTCCCAGGCGTTGGGTCAGTTTCTCCAGAACCGCCACACCGGCCAGTGAATTACCCGTCTCATCCAGCTCCGGGCTCCAGACAGCAATGGCCATCTCATGCGGTACAATGGCAACCACCCCACCCCCGACGCCCGACTTGGCCGGAAGACCGACGCGCCAGGCAAATTCGCCCGCGTTCTGATACATCCCGCTTGTCGCCATCAGGGCATTGACCTGACGCGCCTGCATAGGTGAGACCACCTCCTGATCGAGATGCGGTGCGTGCCCCTGGTGGGCAAGGAACAGGAAGGTCTGCGCCAGCTCCACGCAGCTCATTTTCAGCGCGCAGTAGTGGAAATAGTTTTGCAGTACGGTCGCCACATCATTATGGAAATTGCCGAACGATTTCATCAACCAGGCAATGGCGGCGTTACGCGCAGAGTGCTCGAACTCTGAACGAGCGACCACTGAATCATAAGCAATATCGTCAACGCCTGAGAGCTGGCGAACAATTTCAAGCATGCGCTGGCGTGGCGCGCTGAGACGACTTTGCAGCATATCGCAGACCACCAGCGCCCCCGCGTTGATAAAGGGGTTACGCGGTTTACCCTGTTCAATCTCAAGCTGAAGCAGAGAGTTAAACGGCTGCCCGGAGGGATCTTTACCCACCCGTTGCCAGATCTCCTCTTCCTCGTACTGTCGCATGGCCGCAACCAGACTTAGCACTTTCGAAATAGACTGGATGGAAAAACGTTCCGTGGCGTCACCGGCCTGGTAACGCTGACCGTCTATCGTACAAATTGCAATTCCCAGCTTATTCCCGCTGACCGAGGCAAGGGCCGGAATATAGTCGGCAACCTTTCCTTTTCCAAGTAACGGACGAACCTGCGCCAGAATCTCGTCCAGCATCTCATTATGGATGACCGCAGCCACTCTCTTTGCTCCTTGCCCTCAGGCTAAAACGGGCTGCGAGTATAACAGACGCTTATGTGTTGCGTCAGGCACTGAGACGAAAACGCGAAACCGCCTGCAATAAAAGATCCGACTGTTTGTGCAGGCGCTCAGAGGCATCGGACGCGTCAGAGACAAGGCTGTCGGTCTGCCGCGACACCTGATTGAGCGCCTGAAGCTGGCGCGTCATCTGATGAATACTCTCCCCCTGACTCAGCGTGGCTGCGGAGATCTCATTCAGCAAACTGCTTAATGTTCCCACCAGCCCCGTCACCTGCTCCAGGTTATCTTCCAGACGGTTAACGGCCCGTGACCCGTCTTCGATCCCCTGAAGGGAACGGTTGATAAGCTCCTGAATGGTTTGCGTCGAATGGCTGCTCTTCCTCGCCAGCAGCCCCACTTCACGAGCGACAACGGCAAACCCGCGCCCCTGGTTTCCCGCGTGAGCCGCTTCAATTGCCGCATTCAGTGCCAGAATGTTGGTCTGAAACGCGACGCTGTCGATCATGGCCACGATCCCCCGCATCTCTGAGGATCGGTCGACGATCGCCTGCATCGACGCATTGACGGTCGACATCATCTGATCCCCTCCCGCCGCGGCCTGGCGCGCCTCATCCGCCCGCGAGCTGGCAAGCTTCGCATAGCCCGTGTTGCCTTCTACGTGGGTTTCCAGAGTCGCGATATGCGCCGTCACGTCTTCCAGCTCTTTGGCCTGACGTGCCGACTGGTGATACAGCTTTTGATTGCCCTGCGCCAGTGCGCCAATATTTTCCACCATGGCGGTGGTCGCATCGCTGACCTGGGTCACCAGCTGCTGTAGCCCGTTCTGCATGGTGGCAATACTGTCGCTGAGCTGGGCAATTTCACGGTTAAAACGCATCACGCCAGGAGGGGTACCGGAGAGATCGCCCGCGGCCAGCCGGTTGATATGCGCAATCAAGCGCCGCAACGGGGTAATCACCCACCGGGACATCCCGAACCAGACGGCAACCGCAATAGCGAGCAACAGAACAGGCGCAAGCAGAAACAGCGTTTGCAGACCGGAGAGCTGCGCAATCAACGACTGACGCCCTTTAAGCGCCTGCTTCTCGCTTGCTTGCTGATAGCGGGCATAGTTGTCATTAAAGTCGGTCTGAAACGCCTGCGCCGGCACGGCAAAAAACGCATCGATGGTGTTGGTTTTCACCAGCCCTTCCGCCTGCTCTTTTATCGCGCCGTAAAAAAGCTGATAGCTGTTCACCAGGGCGTCATCTTTTGGCGGATTAAGCGCCAGCCAGGCATTCCACGCCTGCTGCGAAACAGCCAGCGCCTTTTGCGCGTCGTCCATCAGGCTGTGCCAGCTGCCCTCGGAGCCGGTCTCTTTATCCTGCATAAACCAGACGCCGGAGCGGTTAAGCAGATCGCTTGCGGCCAGCAGGGAAACGCGTGCCAGATCCAGCTTGCTCTGCTGCTGGTACGCCAGCAGGTTTTGCTGCTCGTTGCGTTGCGCTTCCTTAAGGGAGGCATTGAGCAGGAACGACGAGGAGAGTTGCAGGGCGGAAAAGAGGCCGATAATACAAAAGATACCGGTAAGCAGGCCAAACTGGCGGGGGATAATGCGCTGCGCAATACGACGATAAATTTGCGTTAGGTTCATAATTTTCTTCAGTAACAAGACGTTAGACGCGTGCGAGTCTACGAAACGAAAATGACAGAACCATTGCAGAGAAATGACAGAGGCCCTCGTCGTCAGGGCCTCTGTAAGGATGGCGGTTACACTCTGTTCTTCCACACCGTCTGCACGTTACAAAACTCGTGCAAACCAAAGTGGGAAAGCTCACGGCCAAAACCACTTTTCTTCACGCCGCCAAAGGCCACGCGCGCGTCACTGGCGCTAAAGCCATTGATAAACACCCCGCCGCACTCCAGCTCGCGGGCGAATTTTCCGGCCAGCGCTTCGTTGGCGGTAAACACCGTGGCAGAGAGACCAAAGTCGCTGTCGTTGGCAAGCTGCAGGGCATGTTCCGCATCCTTCGCCACCGTAATCGCCGCAACCGGACCAAACAGCTCCTGACGGAAGGCGGTCATTGTCGGGGTGACATGGCTCAGCACGGTTGGCGCGTAATAGTTGCCCTCCCCGCTGATTTTCTCGCCGCCCAGCAGCAGGGTGGCCCCTTCCGCGAGCGTGGCCTGCACCTGCTGATGCAGTTCGTCACGCAGATCGAAACGCGCCATCGGGCCAATATCATTCTCTTCCCGATCCGGTGCTCCCATCTTCAGCGCCGTAACCGCCGCAACAAAACGCCGGGTAAAGTCATCGGCAATACCCTCTTCGATAATAAAGCGCTTTGCCGCCGCGCAAACCTGCCCGGTGTTCTGATAACGTCCCGTGACGGCCGCGCGAACGGCCAGATCCAGATCGGCATCATTCAGCACGATAAACGGATCGGAGCCGCCCAGCTCCAGAACGCATTTTTTCAGCGCCGCTCCCGCCTGAGCCCCTATCGCCGCACCTGCACGCACGCTACCGGTGACGGTGACCGCTGCAATACGACGATCGTTGATCGCCTGGCTCACGCCATCATTGGTCGCATTCACCCAGCCAAAGACGCCTTGCGCAATACCGGCATCAGCAAAGATTTGCCCAATCAGCTCTGCAGAACCCAGGACGTTCGGTGCGTGTTTGAGCAGATAGCTGTTACCTGCCAGCAGGATCGGCACCGCACCGCGCAGTACCTGCCAGAGCGGGAAGTTCCACGGCATCACCGCAAGAATCGGCCCCAGCGGACGGTATTCAATGACCGCGTTTTGGTTTTCCACCAGCGTGGGCTCCGCACGCAGCATCGCCGGGCCATGTTCCGCATACCAGTCGCACAGACCCGCAGATTTGGCCACTTCCGCCCGCGCCTGCACAATCGGCTTGCCCATTTCCCGGGAGATCATTTGCGCCATCTCTTCCCCACGCTGGCGCAGTGCTGCCCCCAGGTCGCGCAGCTTTTGTGCCCGGTGAGAAACGCTTTCTCCTCGCCACTGGCGAAAACCGGCATCAGCCAGGGTGATTGCCTGTTCGACCTCTTCGGATGTGGCCCAGGGATAGGCGGCCAGCGTCTCGCCTGTCGCCGGGTTAACAGAGAGGGCATGCGTAGCTGATGAATAAGTCATGATGTTCTCCACGTAATATCGGTTGATTGATTGTGGCCCACTCTGCTATTTCTTAAAAATGAATAATACTAACCACCTTATTCACGAATCGAGAATGCTATGGATTTAACTCAGCTTGAAATGTTCAACGCCGTTGCCCTGACCGGCAGCATTACCCAGGCGGCGCAGAAGGTGCATCGCGTTCCGTCTAACCTCACCACCCGCATCCGCCAGCTTGAGGCCGATCTCGGCGTTGAGTTGTTTATCCGGGAGAGCCAGCGTTTGCGCTTATCTCCCGCCGGGCACAACTTTCTGCGCTACAGCAAGCAGATCCTGGCGCTGGTTGACGAGGCGCGCATGGTCGTCGCCGGTGATGAGCCGCAGGGGTTATTTGCCCTTGGCGCCCTGGAGAGCACCGCCGCCGTGCGGATCCCGGAAAGTCTGGCGGCGTTTAACCAGCGTTATCCGCGCATTCAGTTCGCGCTCTCTACCGGCCCGTCCGGAACGATGATTGACGGCGTTCTGGAAGGCACCTTAAGCGCGGCGTTTGTCGACGGGCCACTTTCACACCCGGAGCTGGAAGGCATGCCGGTTTACCGGGAAGAGATGATGCTGGTCACCCCCGCCGGACATGCGGAGGTGACGCGCGCCGCGCAGGTAAGCGGCAGCGACGTCTACGCGTTTCGCGCAAACTGTTCGTATCGACGTCATCTGGAAAGCTGGTTTCACGCAGACCGCGCCACGCCCGGGCGGATCCATGAGATGGAGTCGTATCACGGTATGCTCGCCTGCGTGATTGCAGGGGCGGGTATTGCGTTAATGCCCCGCTCCATGCTGGAGAGCATGCCGGGGCATCATCAGGTAGAGGCGTGGCCGCTGGCGGAGAACTGGCGCTGGCTAACCACCTGGCTGGTGTGGCGTCGTGGGGCGATGACCCGCCAGCTCGAAGCGTTTATAGCGCTGCTAAACGAACGTCGACAACCAGAGCCTTCTCCATAAACAGGCTCAGCGGATCGTCGACATACGGCGCAAACGCCGGACGGCGTTCATATCCGCACTGTTCATACAGGCGAATGGCGGCGTGTTGCTTGATCCCTGTCTCCAGGCGCACGGTGTGGCAGTGACGACTCAGGGCTTCATCCTCAAGGGCAGCAAGCAGCTTCTCGCCCAGATGTTGCCCGCGATGGGTCGGATCGATATAGACCCGTTTCATCTCCCCGGTACCGTCGCCATTAAGCACCACGGCGCCACATCCCACGGCCTGCAGTTGCGGGTCGCGAATGATCATCAGGATAAGCGAGGCTTCAGGCAGCGCAGCCAGATCGAGCAGATGATTGCTTTCAGCGGGATAGAGTTCGCTCTGATAACGGTCAAGCGCCGCGATCAGCTTGAGGATGTCCGGATGACGGGCAGATTCAGAGGTAATGGAATACATGGCAGGCTCCTTGCTTTTTTTTTGTGAGGCCAGGCTTCAACATAGCGTCTGCCATCTGTTCGGACTTCATAGTTTTAACTTATGTCATGACGCCAGCGTCAGGCGGGTCTCAAGCTGTTCCAGCTGGTTCCGGGCCGCCTCATCCAGCCTGCTGTCGGTGACGATATCCGTCAGGGTGTTCAGGTGCGCCACATTAAACAGCGACCAGGCACCGTACTTAGAGCTGTCTGCCAGCAGCACCCGGCGTTTTGCATTGGCTATTAAATCCCGCTTCAGCGCGGCCTTCTCTTCCGTAGGCGACGTGATACCGCGGGTAATATCCCAGCCATTACAGCTGACGAACGCCACATCAGGCCAGACATTCTGCAACAGCCGACGCCCGTGCTCACCAATACAGGACTGGCTCGAATCATCGATACGGCCGCCAATGATCGTCACTTCAATCTGTTTAAACTCAGAGAGAAACAGCGCAATGTGCAGATCGCTGGTGATGACGCGAAGCGGCAGATGCGTGAGCTGACGCGCGAGTTCAATCATTGTGGTACCGGCGTCCAGCACAATGGCATCCCCCGCTTTCACAAAGCTCGCGGCCGCGCTGGCGATGGCATGTTTTTCTGCCAGACTGCGCTGCATTTTTTCGGACGTGGTCGGCTGGGAAGGAATAAACCGGTTAAGGGTAACGCCGCCGTGGGTTCGGCTGATGACGCCCTCCTGGTCAAGCTTAATCAGGTCGCGGCGGATCGTCGCCGGTGAGGCATCGGTGATCGCCACCAGCTGATCCACCGTGACCAGGTTGTGCCCTTTGAGGTAATCCATTATCTGCTCTAACCGGTTATATCCCTTCATATTATTCCCGTGTAATTTGCATAGCCAACTGAATAGACACCGTCATGCTCTCCGACCTGGCTTTACCGGTCCATGCAATATCGAACGCGGTTCCGTGGTCTGCAGAGGTGCGGATAAACGGCAATCCGGCGGTGATATTCACCCCGTCGTAAAAGCCGAGCAATTTTAGCGGAATATGCCCCTGATCGTGATACATCGCAACGACCATGTCATACATTCCTTCGTGGCATTGCATAAATACCGTATCCGGCGGGCACGGTCCGGTGACGTTGACCCCCTGCGCCTTCATCGCCGCAACGGCCGGGCCAACAATCGTGATCTCTTCATCGCCAAACAGGCCATTTTCTCCCGCATGCGGGTTCACGCCCGCGACCGCAATACGAGGTGCGCTAAAGCCCACCCGTTTCAGGAAGGTATCCGCAATGCCGATGACGGTTTTTACCCGATCCTGATTGAGCGTATCAAGGAATTTACGCAGCGCAATATGGGTCGTGATATGAATGACCTTCAGCCGATCGGTGTACAGCACCATAGCGTAGTCTTTGCTGTGCGTCAGATGGGCCAGCAGCTCGGTATGCCCGGGGTAGTGATGTCCGGCAAGATGCAGCGCTTCTTTATTCAGTGGCGCCGTGGCAACCGCTTTTACGTCCCCCGCCATCGCCAGTTCCGTCGCGCGCTTCACGCAGCGATAGGCTAAATCCCCCGCCTGAGCCTGGACCACGCCAGGCTTCAGGGCATCAGGGTCGGCCAGCGGTTCGTCCAGCACGTTAATCACGTTGGGGGCGAAACGGGCCTCGCTGACCTGCCTGATGATGTGGATGTCAGCCTGCCCCACAATCCCATCATCCAGCACCCGCCTGAGCGTGCGGGCACAGCCCACCACGACAACCGGGGCTCCCGTTAATTCGCTCCCGGTGAGGGATTTGATAATGATCTCCGGGCCAATGCCCGCCGGGTCACCCATGGTTACAGCAATAATGTTAGTCACTCAGTCTCTCCTCGATAAAATGCAACACCTCAAGCAGCGTCTCTTCTTTTCCGAAGCCCCCTGCTTTGGTCATTACCGGCTGGTGCCAGGCACAACCCAGAAATTTGCCGTAAGGGACGCATCCTGCGACGCGCCCTGTAATTTCAAATCCTTGCGCATCAAGCGCGCTGGCGACGGCCATTGCCACATCGCCGCCTGAGACATACAACGCATCCGGCGGACATGCCGTCAGTGCCTCTCGGGTAATCTCTCCCAGGAAGGCGCAGATCGTTTCACCCAGTTCGGTCCGGGTCATTTGATACTGCGCGCAAAGCCGTTCAACCTGATGTCGCGCCTCATGGTCCGGGCAGGTATGAACGATGCAGTGACGGCCCGCCTTCAGGGCCTGCGTGATGCGCATGAGCGCGTTCGCCGTCTCCCCCTTCAGCACATCATTAACATCAATAAACACCGACGAAACCGCAGGCTCTGCAGCGGCCAGCGCAATCTGACGCTGAGCGATCTCACTCATTGATCCCACCACCGCCAGCAGTTGCTGACGCTTCACGGGGGCGAGATGGCGTGCCAGCGCATCACATAACCCGGCCGACCCGACCAGCAGCGGTGTCTGCGGGCAGGTCAGCGCGGCGGCAATAATGGCATCCAGATCCTCGTCACACTGGGCATCGACGATGAGCCACTCCGTTCCCTGCGCCAGTTCGGCTGCCAGAGTGTTTACCGTTACGGATTGACAACTCACGTCGGTAAACAGGTCAGCAATCGTGGCAGACGGGACGGGCGTTTTCGGATCGCTGGCGAATTCGGTTTCATCCACCGGAATGCCGTTCACCAGACACCTGCCGTGGCGTGTGATCCGCCCTGCCGCGGGATACGCTGGCGCCACAATCACCTGCCGTTTGCCGCTTACTGCCTTAAGGACGCCTGTTTCTGCCCCTACATTGCCGCGCAGCGTGGAATCAATCTTTTTGATGAGCCAGTGCGCATCCGCAAGATCCGCCCCCAGTACGGCCACTTTTTCGGCCGCCTCTGCTGCCCGCAGTGCACGGGAATCGGTATTAATGACCAGTGCATCCACCGGCTGGGTAAAGGGGGTGTGGAATGCCACGCTGACCTTCTTACCGCTCAGCGCCAGGCTGACACCCGCATCGTTTGCCCCGGTAAAGTCATCTGCAACGACAACGACGTCTCTGAACAGGTTGTTTTCTTTCATTCCCACTCCGGGCTCGTTTTTCCTGTTAATGATTATATTCAATCATGATTGATTATATGTGAGCAAGATCAAGTTAATCAGTTTGCGAATAAATTATAAATTTAGCCACACGATGACCATGAAGCGTCTTAATTGAGCGAATTTAATCATGGACACAAAGACAGGAGAAAAGCGTGGTTACCCTCAACAGCACCATTATTAGCGGCGCAAATGCGCTCGCCGCCATCAGACCATTACTCACCGATAACGCGCAGCTCTTGCTGGTTACGGACGGCAACATTGCGCGTCTGGAGGCGGCAAAACAGATCCGTTCAATTCTTGAAGAGGGCAACCGCCGCGTCACGGTGATTGACACGGTGCCGCCTGAACCCTCCCACCACGATGTCAGCCAGTTGCTCGCGGGGTTAAACAGCGGATCGTTTGATGTCGTGGTCGGGATCGGCGGCGGCAGCGTACTGGATGTGGCGAAACTGCTCTCCGTGCTTTGTCACCCGCTGTCACCGGGGCTGGACAGCCTGCTGGCAGGGGTAAAACCGGTGGCACGCATCTCCTCACTTCTGATCCCCGCCACCGCCGGAACCGGGTCAGAAGCCACGCCGAACGCTATTCTGGCGATACCGGAGCAAAACACGAAGGTCGGTATTATCTCTCCGGTCCTGCTGCCCGATTACGTCGCCCTGCTGCCGGAACTGACCACCAGCATGCCCGCGCATATTGCCTCCTCCACCGGCATCGATGCCCTGTGTCATCTGATTGAGTGCTTCACCGCCACGGTCGCCAACCCGGTCAGCGATAACGCGGCGTTGACCGGGCTCGCTAAGCTGCTGAAGAACATCGAAACGGCCTGCGCTGAGCCGGGCAACCTGCTGGCAAAGCTGGAAATGCTGTGGGCCTCTTATTACGGCGGGGTCGCGATTGCGCATGCCGGCACACACCTGGTTCACGCCCTGTCTTATCCGCTTGGCGGGAAATATCACCTGCCGCACGGCGTGGCCAACGCCATTCTTCTGGCGCCCTGCATGAGGGTGGTTCGTCCCCACTGCGTGACAAAATTTGCGCAGGTCTGGGATCTCGTGCCAGGCGCGGACGGCAGCCTGTCCGATGACGAAAAATCTCACGCGCTGGTGGAGTACTTTGCCGCGCTGGTTCGTCGGCTCAACCTGCCGGACAACCTTGAGTCCCTGGGCGTGCCGCGCGAAGACATCGCTTCCCTGAGCGATGCCGCCCTGAACGTTAAACGGTTAATGAACAATGCCCCCTGTCAGGTGAATCACGACGAGGTGCAGGCGATTTACCGGACACTGTTTCCTGAACATGCATAGTCAAGGAGTAAGAAATGCGTAACAACATCAAGGGCGTGCTGACGGCCATCGTCACCCCCTTTGACGCGGAAGGCGAACTCAACCTTCCCGGCTTAACGCGGCAGGTTGCCCGGCAGCTGGACGCCGGAAACGGCATTTTTTGCGGCGGAACCAACGGCGAGTTCTTTGTCCTGAACGAAGCGGAAAAAATCGCGGTCACCCGGACCTGTGTGGAAACCGTCGCCGGACGCGCGCCCGTCGTGGCGCATATTGGCGAAATCTCCACCCGCGACACCATCCGGCTGGGAAAACAGATCGCCGCGCTGGGTGTCGATGCGGTTTCCGTCATCACCCCTTACTTCGTACCGCTGAAACAGTCTGAGCTCATCGCACACTACACCGCCGTCGCTGACGCGCTGACCGTACCGGTCTTTCTGTACAACATTCCGGCGCGGACCGGCAACACCCTTGAGCCCGCCACGGTACGGGCGCTGGCCGAACACCCCAACATTTCAGGTATTAAAGACAGTGCCGGGAGCTATGAAAGTCTGCGCGGTTTCCTCAACGCGGTAAGCGACATTGACGGGTTCGACGTGCTGAACGGACCGGATTCACTGATCCATCAGGGCTTCGTCGAGGGATGTTCAGCCTGTATTTCCGGGCTGGCAAACGTGGCGCCAGCGGCGATCAACGCCATCTGGTCACGCTTTAACGCGGGTGATGTTGAAGGTTCCCGGCAGGCGCAGGAGCGCGTCACCCGGCTCCGCACCGAGCTGTACAGCGCGGCGTTTTCCCCTGCCGCTGTTAAAAAGGCCCTGCAAATCATGGGCGAGGATGTCGGAGAAAGTCGCTATGCCGTGGCGTTTAGCGAGCAGCAGTGCCAACAGATTCGCCAGATAGTGACAACGTCACTTAGCTAAACGGCGTTGGTTTCGTCAATAAGAATACCGGGTACCTGAGGTGCCCAGGATTCACTCGCCCTGAAGAGAGGCAAAGATGAATAATTTTACCGCTGAAGATACCCTGATCATTGTGGGCATAGTCATTGCCTACATCCTGTTCACCACCTGGCTGACCTTCCGGATCCGCAGTAAAAACTCCGGGGACTTTATGGAAGGCTCCCGCGCGATGCCGGCGTTTATTGTCGGAATCCTGCTGATGTCTGAGTATATCGGCGCTAAATCCACCATCGGCACCGCGCAGGCGGCGTTCGAGGACGGGTTTGCTGCGTCATGGTCCGTCATCGGGGCCGCAATTGGCTTCCCGCTTTTTGGCCTGTTGCTGGTAAAACGCATATACAACACCGGGAAAATCACCATCTCGGGTGCGATTGCTGAAAAGTACGGTAACAGCACCAAAAACATTATCTCCCTCATCATGATCTACGCCCTGCTGCTGGTGAATGTGGGGAATTACGTCAGCGGCGCAGCAGCCATTTCTACCGTACTGAAAGTCAATCTGCCCGTTGCCGCTTTCATTACGGCTATCGTCAGTACCTTCTATTTCGCCTTCGGCGGCATGAAAGGCGTGGCGTGGGTAACCGTGCTGCACAGTGCGCTGAAATACTTCGGCATTCTGGCCATCATGGGCTTTGCGTTATCCAAAACCGGCGGTTTCACGCCGATGATCGAAAACATGCCGGACTTCTACTGGACCTGGGATGGCAACATCGGCGCGTCGACCATTTTCGCGTGGCTTATCGGCACCATTGGCTCCATCTTCTGCACTCAGTTTGTGATCCAGGCCATCTCCTCCACCAAAGATGTTAAATCGGCTAAACGCTCCACCTGGGTCGCGTTCTTCTTCTGCCTGCCGATCGCGCTGGCCATTGCGGTGATTGGCGTGGCGGCAAAATACCTGCATCCGGAGATCGACAGCCTGTATGCGATGCCGATTTTCCTGCAGGATATGAACCCGTGGCTGGCCGGTCTGGTCACCACCTCTCTGGTGGCGTCCATCTTCGTCAGCGTCAGTACCGTGGCGCTCGCCATTGCCTCCCTGGTGGTCAAAGATTTCTACGTGCCGATGCGCAACCCGACGCCCGAGCAGGAGTTTAAAGCTACCCGCTGGATCTCCCTGCTGATTGGTTTCCTGCCGCTGATTTTTGTTCTGCTGGTGCCTGAAGTCCTGAAGCTGTCGTTCTTTACCCGTGCCATTCGTCTGTCGATTTCCGTCGTGGCGGTCATCGCATTCTACGCCCCGTTCTTCCGCAGTACCCGCGGAGCCAATGCTGGGCTGATCGGCGCCTGCGTCGTGACCTCTGTCTGGTATCTGCTGGGCGATCCGTTTGGCATTAACAATATGTACATCGCCCTGCTGACCCCTGCGGTCATCATGGTCATCGACCGTCTCATTCCGGGAAAGGCACAGGGTAAAGCGCCAACCCCCGTTGAAAACAATGGAGTCTGATATGTCTGTAACCGTAACCCGCGACGGGATTATTCGCCCACAACAGGATACGCGCGTGAAGGCGGCCATGCTGCCTTCCGCCTGCCCACAAAACCACGCGGCAAATCTGCTGCCGCTGCCGGATGGTTCGCTGATGTGCGTCTGGTTTGGCGGTACCCAGGAGGGTATTGCGGATATCTCTGTGTGGGGTTCGCGCCTGTCACCGGGAAGCCAGCAGTGGAGTGAGGCAGAAAAACTGTCGGATGATGCCACGCGCTCCGAACAGAACCCGGTTCTGTTCCTGGCACCCGATAACGTGCTGTGGCTGTTGTGGACCGCGCAAATGTCCGGCAACCAGGACACCGCTATTGTGCGCTATCGCCAGTCCCGGGATCTGGGTAAAACCTGGGGGGACATCGCGACCCTGCTCGATAAACCCGGCACCTTTATTCGTCAGCCGATTGTCGTGCTGGAGAATGGGAACTGGCTGCTGCCGGTGTTTTACTGCCGCACCCGGCCGGGTGAGAAATGGGTCGGTAACGATGACATCAGCGCGGTGAAAATCTCCGAAGACGGGGGCAAAACCTGGCGTGATGTCGAGGTGCCGGACAGCCTGGGCTGCGTCCATATGAATATCACCCCGCTGCGCAATGGCACCCTGGTTGCCCTGTTCCGCAGCCGCTGGGCGGATAACATTTATTACAGCCAGTCAACGGACAACGGCGAAAGCTGGTCCGTGCCGGAGCCCACGGTATTACCTAACAACAATTCCTCTATCCAGGTGACAACGCTTGCCAGTGGCGAGCTGGCGCTGGTGTTTAACCTCATGAGCGCCGCCGGGGCGCAGGAGCGTCGCACCTCGCTGTACGATGAAATTGACGATGGCGATGGCCGTAAAGAGCCGGTTGTAACCCACGGTCGGGCCGCCTTCTGGGGTGCCCCGCGTGCGCCGATGACCGTCGCCATTTCGCCGGACGGAGGCAAAAGCTGGCCGTGGCAACGGCATCTGGACGAGGGAGATGGCTACTGCATGACTAACAACTCTCTGGAGAAACTGAACCGTGAGTTTTCCTATCCGAGCATTAAACAGAGCCCGGATGGCAGCCTGCATATCGCCTACACCTACTTTCGACAGGCCATAAAATACGTGCGGGTGACGCCAGAGTGGGTCAAGGAGTCAGCATGATTATCGGACATCTCGACGCCCTGCCGCTGGCAGGGTTACCGCCGGTGTTGTATGCCCTGCTGTCCCGCCCGGACTGCACGCTGCAGGCGCTTAGCGAACGCGATGACGGCCGCTGGCAGCCGGACAATGCCCCCTGGTTTTGCCAGATTGGTCCGGCGCAGACGCAGCCGCGCGCGGAGCGGCATACGGAGTACCATCACCAGTGGGCGGATATTCAGGTTGTGCTGGCGGGAGAAGAACTCATCTATGCCGGCGCGCGCCCTGTTGGCAAGCCGGATGACGAAGAGCGTAAAGCGGACCTGTTCATTGCCAGCTCATCGGCACACAGCGTCGGGATCCGCCTTGGCGCGGGTGACTTTGCGGTCTTTTCTCCCGGAGAACCACACCAGGCGCTGTGCGCCAGCGGCGCGCCGATGACCGTGCGCAAAGCGGTGTTTAAAGTTCCTCGTTCAATGCTGGAGGTCTGACATGCGTCACGCCGTCGTGACCGGAGCCAGCTCCGGAATTGGTGAGGCCATCGTTAAGCGTTTACTGGCGGAAGGCTGGCAGGTCACCGGACTCAGCCGCCGCGCCGTGATGCCGGATACCCCTATACCCCTGGCTTTACGGGGTTACGCGTGGATATCACCGACCCTGAGGCGCTGAACAGCGCCCTGCACGCCATCGCGACACCGCAGGCGGTGATCCACGCCGCCGGGATGATGGCCGCCGCCCCACTGGGGCAACTGGAAAGCAGGGTTGGCGCGTCACTGTGGCAACTGCACGTTCAGGCCTGCGAAGCCCTGTTTAACCATTTCGCGCCCGCTATGGCCGCCGGTGGACGATTTGTGGCGATTGGCAGCAGAACCTCCCGCGGGGCGGCAGGTCGTTCGCAGTATGTTGCCACCAAGGCGGCGATGACAGGGATGGTCAGAAGCTGGGCGGCGGAACTGGCCCCGCGTGGGATCACCGCGAACGTGGTCGCGCCGGGCGCCACCCAAACGCCGATGCTCAACGCACCGGGGCGAGAAAGCTCACCGCCTACCTGTCCGCCCATCGGCCGTCTTATCACGCCAGAAGAGGTCGCGGGGCTGGTGAATTTCTTGCTCAGCGATGAAGCCGCCGCCATCACCGGCCAGGAGATGGTGATATGCGGCGGCGCCTCGCTCAGCTAGCGCAGGAAGATACGCCCTTTCAGATAGAGCGTCGCCTGGCCGCCAATCAGCACACGGTCGCCCTTCAGTTCGCAGCGCAGATCCCCGCCACGGTATGAAACCTGGCGGGCGTTCATCGACGTTTTGCCCAGCTTCTCGCTCCAGTACGGTATCAGCATGCTGTGCGTCGATCCGGTGACCGGATCTTCCGGTACCCCTTCGCCCGGGCAGAAGAAGCGGCTGACGAAGTCATACTCCTCTCCTGGTGCCGTCACGCAGACCATTTTCCCGAGCGGCGCCATCGCTGCAATATCCGGGGTTAAGGCCTCCACCTGTTGCTGGCTCTCCAGTACCACCATGTAATCCCGTCCGACGCGGACCTCTTTAGCCTGGGCTATCCCCAGCGCGCTGAACAGGCCCGGCGGGGGATTGTCAACCACCTCGGTCGACCACGCAGGGAAATTGAGCGTCAGCCAGTCGCCGCTGCGTTTCACCGTCAACTCACCCACGAAGCGCGTGGTGAAGGTGATTTCGGTATGCGGATAATCGAGGTATTCGAAAATCACGTGTGACGCTGCCAGCGTCGCGTGGCCGCAGAGGTTGATTTCATGCAGCGTGGTAAACCAGCGCAACTCGAACCCGGTGTCGGTGCGTACGAAAAACGCCGTCTCAGACTGGTTATGCTGTTGCGCCATTTTGAGCAGCGTCTCATCCGAAAGCCACTCCTCCAGCGGGCATACCGCCGCTGCATTGCCGCCAAACGCCCTATCGCTGAAGGCATCCACCAGATAAAAATCAATTTCCTGCATTGTCTTTTCCTCTGTTGTTATAGGTATCTAGCGCAGAAAAACTGTGCCTTTCAAATAGCATGACGCCTGTCCGCTCATCAGCACGCGCGAGCCTTTTAGCTCGCACCGCACGTCGCCGCCCCGCGCGGAAACCTGACGGGCAAACATCGTCGTTTTACCCAATTTTTCGCTCCAGTAAGGAATGAGCATGGTATGTGCAGAGCCGGTCACCGGATCTTCCCAGACGGCAACGCCGGGGGAGAAAAAGCGGCTGACGAAATCGTAATCCCCGTCGCCCCGCGCCGTAACGGCAACCTTATGTTCGCCAGGCGTCATGGCTGAAATTGTCGGTGCGAGTGCTTCAACCTGCTGGCGATCTTCCAGCACCACCACCCATGCGCGGCCTTTGCGGGCTTCAACGTAGCGGCGGATACCGAGCGCCGCGAGCATCTCCGGCGGGGGCGTCTCTTCATGCGTTGGACATGCCGGGAAATCCAGCGTCAGCCACTCCCCCTCCCGGCTCACCGTCAGGCGGCCAGAGGCCGTTTCGAAGTGGATCCGCGAGTCAGGATAGTCCAGCTCATTGAACAGAACGTACGCCGCAGCAAGCGTGGCGTGACCGCAAAGATTAACTTCGGTCAGCGTGGTAAACCAGCGTAGCTCAATGCCCCCTTTCGTACAGACGAAAAATGCGGTTTCCGACTGATTATGCTGTTGCGCCATTTTCAGTAACGTTTCGTCCGGCAGCCACGCCTTGAGCGGGCAAACGGCAGCCGGATTTCCGCCAAATGACACATTGCTAAACGCATCGACCAGATAAAAATCAATCTCCTGCACTGTCTTACCGCCTGTTTTTGTTGGAGTGTTCTTTTATATTCAATGAAAACCCTGCCTCCGGCTACCGCTTTCATAAGGTAAATATTGAGATCTGCATCACATAATGGTTGAGTTTTCGCCGTGCAAGGCTTTAAGATCGTCTCCTCTTCTTTTGCAACGAATCTCCGACATCCCTATGACAACGAACACAGTTTCCCGCAGGGTTGCGTGGCTACGCGTGGTCACGCTGGCTATTGCCGCGTTTATTTTCAACACCACAGAATTTGTTCCGGTTGGGCTGTTGTCTGACATCGCAGCGAGTTTCCAGATGGAAACGGCGCAGGTGGGCATTATGTTGACCATTTACGCCTGGGTGGTGGCGTTGATGTCGCTGCCGTTTATGCTGCTGACCAGCCAGATGGAGCGGCGTAAGCTACTGATCGGGCTGTTTGCGTTGTTTATCGCCAGCCACGTGCTGTCGTTCCTGGCGTGGAATTTTACGGTGCTGGTGTTAAGCCGCGTCGGGATCGCCTTTGCGCATGCCGTTTTCTGGTCGATTACCGCGTCGCTGGCTATCCGACTGGCACCGGCGGGGAAACGCGCCCAGGCGCTGAGCCTGATTGCCACCGGGACCGCGCTGGCGATGGTGCTGGGCCTGCCGATTGGCCGTATCGTGGGGCAATACTTCGGCTGGCGTACCACGTTCTTCGCCATTGGCATGGGAGCGCTGGTTACCCTGGTGTGTCTGGTAAAACTGCTGCCAAAGCTGCCAAGCGAACATTCCGGCTCGCTGAAAAGCCTGCCGCTGTTGATGCGTCGCCCGGCGCTGCTGAGCATTTATCTGCTTACCGTTATTGTGGTCACCGCCCACTATACGGCTTACAGCTATATCGAGCCGTTCGTTCAGGTGGTGGCCGGCTTTAGCGGCAATTTTGCCACCCTTCTCCTGCTGCTCCTGGGCGGGGCGGGCATTATTGGCAGTATTCTTTTCGGCAAGCTTGGCAATCAGCATGCTTCAGCGCTGGTGAGCAGCGCCATCGGTTTGCTGCTGGCGTGTCTGCTGCTGCTGATGCCCGCCGCGGGCAGTGAAAGCCAGCTGGCGATCCTCAGCCTGTTCTGGGGCGTAGCGATCATGATTATCGGTCTCGGGATGCAGGTGAAAGTGCTGGCCCTCGCGCCGGATGCCACAGACGTGGCGATGTCGCTGTTCTCGGGCATTTTTAACCTGGGCATTGGCGCGGGTGCGCTGGTGGGCAATCAGGTGATCCTGCATGTATCCATGTCGGCGATTGGCTATCTGGGGGCCATTCCGGCACTGGTGGCGCTTATCTGGTCGGTGCTGATCTTCCGTAAATGGCCGGTGGCGCTGGAGGAACAGGGGCAGCACGGGTGACGTCTGTTTGTGCCGGGTGGCGCTGCGCTTACCCGGCCTACAAACCCGTAATAACGTCAGCCCCGCCACCCGGCAATGACCTCAGTGGTAAGTCTTAATAATCTCCAGCACGCCGTTAATAATAAACTGCACGCCCATACATACCAGCAAGAACCCCATCAGACGGGAAATCGCCTCGATACCGCCTTTGCCGACCCAGCGCATAATTGCCCCGGAACTGCGCAACGATGCCCACACAATAATGCCGATCAGTGCAAATATCAGCGGTGGCGCTACGGTCACAACCCAGTCCGGAAACGTAGTGCCCTCACGTACCGTTGAGGCAGAACTGATGATCATCGCAATGGTCCCTGGCCCTGCCGTGCTCGGCATGGCTAGCGGTACAAAGGCGATATTCGCACTCGGTTCGGTCTCCAGCTCTTCGGATTTGCTCTTTGCTTCAGGCGATTCATGCGCTTTTTGCGCCGGAAACAGCATGCGGAAACCGATAAAGGCCACAATCAGCCCCCCGGCGATACGCAGGCCAGGGATGGAGATCCCGAAGGTATTCATCACCAGCTGACCGGCGTAGTAAGCCACCATCATGATGGCGAACACATACACTGAGGCCATCATCGACTGATGATTGCGCTCTGCGCTGTTCATATTCCCTGCCAGCCCGAGGAAAAGCGCTACCGTCGTTAACGGGTTGGCCAACGGCAGCAATACCACCAGCCCAAGACCAATTGCTTTTATCAAATCCAACATAGTGCGTCGTTGTCCTTATCCTTTTTCAACTCCAGAATTATAGGGTGAAACGACGCGTTTCAGCCATCAGCACATCGTAAGGATTATTGTCGCTTCAGATGGCGCATTAGCTCTGAGGGTGAGCGTTGCTGTTGGATCAAATTGCGCATCGCCTGCATATAAGGGGCTGAATAACGGAAAAAATCCTGATAACCGCTGCATAGCACGCTTTTCCCCTCCTCGCGATGCCGTGGGCAGTCACCGTGACAAAAAGCACGCACCGAACAACGATGACATTCTTCTGCCAGGGTGGTTAACTTTTGTCTGCCAAAAGCGACAGCATCCTTATGGCTATTAAGCGCAGACAGCGGCTTACGATGAATATTGCCCAACAGATGGGCAGGTTCAACAAAGTGATCGCACTGGTAAACATCGCCATTCGCTTCCAGAGCAAAAGCATGTCCACACGTTTGTGAAAGTGCACACAGCTGGGATGGATACCCTCTCCAGACCCCCAGTGTTGAATCAAAAAGTTGTACAAAAACCTGGCCAATATCTTCCTGAACCCAGATATCAAAAACCCGCTTCAAAAAATGCCCCCATTCAGGGCCGGAAATGGCCTGCGGGTTCTCTTTATCAACCAGTGGAATAAACTGGAGAAACGGCGTCCCCAGACTGCGCAAGGATCTGTACACCCGCTCCGGGTGTCGACAGTTACATCGATTGACCACGGTCAGAATATTGAATGAAACACGGTGGCAACGCAGCCTTTTGATTGCCGCCATCACCTTATGATACGTCCCTTTACCCTGACGATTTACCCGCAACGCATTATGTAAATCCTCAGGTCCATCCAGCGAGATTCCCACCAGCCAGTGATGCTGCTGAAAGAAACGACACCAGTTATCGGTAAGCAACATCCCGTTGGTTTGAAAGGCATTTGTAATACGTTTGCCTTCACCATAACGTCGCTGTAATTCCACCACCAAGCGAAAGAAATCCAGACCACACAGGGTTGGCTCCCCTCCCTGCCAGGCAAAATGAACATCAGGCCCGGTCTGCGCACTGATGTACTGTTTAATAAAGCATTCTAACGTCGCTTCACTCATTACTGGACGCGGTGGTTTAGCAATATAAAAGCAATACTGACAATCAAGATTACAACGTGAGCTGGCTGGTTTGGTCATAACCTGACATCCCAACATTTAACGACTCCCTGTAAAATGTTATGCATTTTAAAAGGCTTACCCCATGCACAGGCATGGGTAAGCCTGCGACACTCAGATAAGCGAGCATAATTCTTCGTGGCTAAATATCCTGCCACGATAGCCTAAACCTGTATCAATGTTATAAATCGAAACGCCGGTATTGTTATCCGTATCAAAAACAAAAAATGACTGCTCAGCACCAAAATAAACGTTGTAGTAATCATTACCGGTATCGAAAACCGAGGATGTTAATTCGCTGCGTTGCCCCTCAAATGAGAACTGGTCTAATCTTTGAACGCTAAATTCGTTTAGATCAACTGCAAAAACAGTAGGCAGAGAATCGAGTGCCGCAGAGGTGTAGGTAACGGGCTCTGATTCAATGATTCTGACCAGTTCATTGCCTTGCGCATCAGCACATGAGTTATTGTTGAACATGGAAATTACGAACTTATTATCTCCTCGAAAAGCCTCATATTTCTTATTAGCTGTCAAAAACACAGCGTGTTCTCCATTTGTGTATTTAAACTGTTCTTCATTAATGACCTTGAGGTTAATTTCGCTGTCGAGGACCGGAAAGGCGGGGTTATCGATAATCCATTCGAGATCGCCCGACTCAATATTAAGTCCCAGTATCGTACAACTTGAACGAGAATTAACAATCAACTGATTAGTTTCAGGAACATACTCAAGGCTATTAAAATGAACATCGTTGGTGTCTGTGTTATCGAGTACCGTCGCTCCGGCAAACTCCTTAGAATAATCTCGTTGCCAGAGTAATGTTCCACTGGCAAGGTCATATTTAAATATTTTAGACTCTAGCTTATGCTCATCATCCCAGTTATCCAGAATTGACCCAAGGATAAAGAGATTACCCTTGTTATCCGTCGTGATATCATGATGGAAGCCATAACCTTCAGGGGCAACAAGCGTCTGACTTATTTTTCCCGCAAGATTAATGCGATACAGATTAGGCGCAAATGCATGCTTATCAGGATCATATGTTTCACTGGCGCGCGCAGACCAGAGCGAACCATCAATGATTTTTAAATTTCCATACATCCAGGGAAACAATCCTGTAATACGCAAATCGCCATTAATATCATAGCCATTCCAGGAACTTGTAACAAACCACCCCGAACCAAGAGTATTTTTCGCCATTACCTCATCAAAAATATTTACCGTCAGTTTCAGTGGAACATTACCATAATCCATTTCGCTTGTATCAATCGTTAACGAGATCGTTTCGCTCTCACCCGTTTCGGTAGTGACCGTTAATTTTACATTGTTAATATAGTCTGCATATAAACCGACAATGATAATTTCAGGTGAAACACAATATTCTTCATTGCTGTAGCTAAAATCTGCATTAGCCGTTTTTCCAAAAACAGTATAGTTATAGCGAACAGCAGTTGAAATATCGGTCTTCAGTAATGCACTCAGCATATTTTGCCCATAAGGGTTTACTATTATCTCATATTCCATGATTGTTAACTCCTTATCACATTAAATAATAAAAAATGAATATGTACCCTATACCGCTACATTAGGAGATAACGTGAGCCAACACGCAAAAAAGAACACATTTAAATGCGCAATAACCAAGCCATTAAACATACAACAACCATATATTTCAGCCGCTTTTATGATCGTTATCAATTGATTTTTGATATGTAAAAACCACTATAAATTCACGCGTACAATAAAATTTAAACAACAAATCTCATGCGCTGATTAATAATCACAAAAAAATACTCATTATTTTTGCAAATTAAATCACATAAAATCAAAAACGATCTTCAAATGAGTTTTTATGATTACTAGAGTGATTATGTTTTCATCGGATGAGTGTCGCGGGTTTCAAAAGTGGCTGCTCTGCAAAATAATATTTTTAACGTGTATCGCTTTGCCCAGATTGAGCAGACGATATCATGGAGGCTAACCCGACTATGTTTTCAGACGTGATTAACGTAATACAATCTTTTCTTACTGAACCTGCTATTTTGATCGGGCTCCTTGTGGGTCTCGGCTATATTTTAGATAAAAAGCCGCCGATCAAAATCATTACCGGCATGATCAGTGCCATGGTGGGGTTGATGATGGTGCTTTTTGGCGGATTTCAGTTTTCCGCAACGTTTAAACCCGTCGCAGAAGCCGTGAGTCAATCGTATGGCATTCATGGCTATTTAATGGATTCCTATGCCATGAAAGCGGCAACCCAAATTGCCCTTGGGGATAATTTTGGCTTTGTGGGGTATGTTTTCGTACTGGCTTTTTTTACAAACCTTCTTCTCGTTTTATTTGGCCGTTACACCCGTGTTAAGGGGATATTCTTAACCGGAAATACCGGGGTTTCACACTCTCAGGCGGTACTCTGGCTTATCGTATTTTGGCTCGGTCTGGGCTGGGTACCCTCCATCATAATCGCTGGTTTGTTGACGGGTTTGTTCTGGGCTTTTGCGACGACCCTGATTGTGAAACCGGTGGCAAAAATAACTAACAATGCCGGTTTTACCATTGCCCACAACCAGATGCTTGGTATTTGGTTTTTCTCGTTATTTGCACATAAGTTTGGCGATCCAGAAAAACATGACGCCGAGAATCTCAAACTTCCGGGCTGGCTGGCTATTTTTAACCATAACGTGACTGCAATTGCGATTGTCATGACCCTTTTTGTTGGCGGTTTCCTGCTGTCAACGGGTATTGAGAACGTACAGATCATGGCGAAAGGTAAACCCTGGTATATTTATATTATCAACCTTGGCCTTCAGTTCTCTATGTATATGGTGATCCTGCTGCAAGGCGTGAGAATGATGGTCGGTGAGATCAATGCCTCCTTTAAAGGTTGGCAGGATCGTTTTATACCGAATGCAATCCCCGCCGTGGATGTTGCTGCATTGCTTCCTTTCTCTCCGAATGCTGCAACATTGGGTTTTATATTTTGTACCTTTGGCACAATTTTCGCGATGGGCGTTTTGCTGTTCACGCAGAGTCCCATCATGGTACTACCGGGTTTTGTTCCGCTCTTTTTCTCAGGCGGCCCTATTGGTGTATTAGCAAACCGCATGGGGGGATACCGCTCCGTAATAATCAGCACCTTCCTGCTTGGCATAATTCAAACATTTGGCACCGTATGGGCTATTCCGCTGACGGGTTTAGCAGCGGAAGGCGTTGGCTGGACAGGTATTTTCGACTGGGCAACCTTATGGCCAGCTATCTGTGAAATTCTGAAATATATCGCACTCACATTCAACCTTGGCCCCTATGCGGCCTAACCCCCTCCTGAAAGGACGTGTATATGAAAAGTAAAATCAACATTCTGTTCGTGTGTGGCTATGGCGTTGGCAGTAGTGTCATGTTGCAAATCGTCGTTAAAAAAGCTCTGGCTAACTGTCATTTTGAATACGAAATGAAACATACAGCGGCGGGTGAGGTCGGCGGCTATGCAGAATGGGCAGATATTTATGCTATTTCCAAAAAACTGGTGGATGTTGTAAGTCTTGATCCATCAGAAGGCCAATATCTTATTCCGATTGAAAATATTATGGATGGTGAAACCATAGGTAAACAAATTACCGAAGTCATTGAAAAGCACTTTCCCCATCTCATCAAGGCCAGTTAAAGGATCAACATGAAAGCGATCATTCTGCTTTTCGATAGTCTTAACAAACATTATCTTCCCCCTTATGGCGATCCGGTAACCCAGGCACCTAATTTTCAGCGTCTGGCTGAGCACTGCGCAATGTTCAACAACAGCTACGTTGGCAGTATGCCCTGTATGCCTGCTCGCCGTGAGTTGCATACCGGACGTTATAATTTTCTCCACCGGGAGTGGGGACCGCTTGAGCCCTTTGACGATTCTCTGCCTGAACTGCTTAAAGAAGCGGGAATTTATACACACTTAATCAGCGATCATCTTCATTACTGGGAAGACGGTGGCGGTAACTATCACAATCGTTACAGCTCATGGGAGATTGTTCGCGGTCAGGAAG
>NZ_LOMM01000077.1:0-138388 GCF_001605945.1 Enterobacter sp. SENG-6 | reverse complement strand
CGGCGCCCCCGCCATACCTGACGTTTTGCGCGTTCCTCAGAAACAGACCGGCGGTGGTGTTTCAGGCCTGTGGCGTCACGACTGGGCTAATCGGGAGTATATTCAGCAGGAAGCAGATTTCCCGCAAACACGGGTCTTTGATGCGGGCTGCGATTTCATCGAGAAAAACCAACATCAGGATAACTGGTTACTTCAAATCGAAACCTTCGATCCTCACGAACCGTTTCATAGCCCCGATGAGTACCTGGCACTTTATCAGGATGAATGGACTGGTCCGCATTACGACTGGCCGCGGGGTAAAGTTGAGGAGAGTCCAGAAGCCGTTCAGCATATCAGATGCCAGTACCGTGCCCTGCTTTCTATGTGCGACCGCAACCTGGGGCGCCTGCTTGATATGATGGATAAATGCGATCTCTGGCATGACACACTGTTGATTGTGGGTACCGATCACGGTTTCCTGCTGGGAGAACACGGCTGGTGGGCGAAGAATCAGATGCCGTATTATAACGAAGTGGCAAACAATCCTCTGTTTATCTGGGATCCACGCATCCGGCAACAGGCCGTTGAACGCGATGCGCTGGTACAGATGATCGACTGGGCACCCACTGTGCTGGATTATTTCAATCTCCCCATCCCTGAAGATATGCAGGGTTTACCTCTTGCTGAGACAGTCGATACTGATAAACCAGTGCGAGAAGCCGCGTTGTTTGGCGTCTTTAGCGGTCATGTGAACGTAACTGATGGCCGCTATGTGTATATGCGAGCGGCCGTGCCTGGCCTTGAAGATCGAATTGCCAACTACACCCTGATGCCAGCTAAGATGAACACCCGTTACAATATAGAAGAACTCAAGCACCTTTCTCTTGCCGCCCCCTTCAGCTTCACGAAGGGATTGCAAACGCTGCGGATCCCGGCAAAAGAAAAATACAAAGGTGTTAACCAAAGCGGAAATTTGTTGTTCGATCTACAGACCGACCCGCAGCAAGAGTCACCCCTGGACGATCCCACGACGGAAGCGCGAATGATAGCCTTGCTCATTCGTCTGCTTATTGAAAACGACGCGCCTGCTGAGCAGTTTGAGCGGCTTGGTCTACCCTATCCTGCAGACGTATAACCTCCCTCGTTGACTGGCATCCAGGGGTGTCAGTCAACTCCTCCGCAACATGAATGAAACGTTTTAGCAATTCGTGGCATCCGCAGATCCATTCAGTTGACTTATACTTGCCTGAGCAATAATATCTGCCGTGATTAAACTACTTGCCAGGGCAACCATTGTGAAAAGCACCAGTGATATCTTCAACGACGTTGTTCCGCTGGGTCGTCTTATTCATCTGGTTAATCAGAAAAAAGACCGCCTGCTGAATGACTATCTGTCGCCGCTGGATATCACCGCAACGCAGTTTAAAGTGCTGTGCTCCATTCGCTGCCAGGTGTGTATCACCCCGGTTGAGTTAAAAAAGGTGCTCTCTGTCGATCTGGGCGCGCTGACCCGCATGCTGGATCGTCTCGTCTGTAAAGGATGGATAGAACGAAGCCCTAACCCGAATGACAAGCGCGGCGTCCTGGTGACACTCACCAGCGACGGTGCGGATATGTGTGAACAATGTCATCAATTAGTAGGACAAACACTGCATCAGGAACTAACAAAAAACTTAACGGCAGAGGAAGTGGCAACGCTTGAGCTTTTGCTTAAGAAAATACTGCCGTAAACAGAAAAAGAGGTATGACGATGTCCAGACGCAATACTGACGCTATCACTATTCATAGCATTTTGGACTGGATCGAAGATAACCTGGAATCGCCGCTCTCCCTTGAAAAAGTGTCTGAGCGTTCAGGTTACTCCAAATGGCACCTGCAACGGATGTTTAAAAAAGAGACCGGTCATTCATTAGGTCAATATATTCGCAGCCGCAAGCTGACGGAAATTGCCCAAAAACTGAAAGAAAGCAATGAACCGATCCTTTATCTGGCGGAGCGATACGGGTTTGAATCGCAACAGACCCTGACGCGTACGTTTAAGAACTACTTCGACGTGCCGCCTCATAAGTATCGTATCACCAGCGTGCCGGGTGAATCCCGATACCTTTATCCGCTAAAACATTGTAGTTAATCATCGCCTGTAAAGACGTAACCGAGGAAATCATGAACGTTACCGCCTCCGCCGCCCTCGCCTTGCTGGTGCTCTTTTCCAGCCAGACCTTCGCGGAGCAACCCCCTCGTGCAACGCAGCAAAATAATCATGACACGATGATTTTGCCGTCAGCACATAGCCAGTCCCCTTATGATTTCAACCACATGGGGTCTGGTAGCGACAAATCCGACGAATTAGGCGTGCCTTATTATAATCAGCACGGCTTCTGATTCGTTTTGCCCCGCCGATGCGGGGCTTTTTTCTGCCCTAATTTCGCACTCGCGTCGCCCGACGCACGCGTAAGCCAAACACGTTGATATACAGCCCGGCCATGATCAGCACCGCGCCGAGCAGCTGTAATGCACTCAGCTTTTCGTCCAGCAAAATCGCAGCGCTCGCCAGCCCGACAACCGGCACCAGCAGCGATAACGGCGCCACGCGCCAGGTTTCATAGCGCCCCAGCAGAGAACCCCAGATCCCGTACCCGATAATGGTGGCGACAAACGCCAGGTAGACCAGTGAAAGAATAGTGGTGAGATCGATTTCAACCAGACTCGTCAGCATCACCGCCGGGCCATCAAAAATCAGCGAGGCCACCATAAACGGCACAATCGGGATCAGCGCGCTCCAGACCACCAGCGACATGACCTGCGGGCGTGTTTCATGCTGCATGATCAGCTTGTTGAAAATATTGCCGCAGGCCCAGCTCAGCCCCGCTGCCAGCGTCAGCATAAAGCCCAGCAACGCCACGTGCTGGCCGTTCAGGCTGGCCTCAATCAGCACCAGCACGCCAAACACGGCCAGAGTGATCCCCGCCAGCTGTTTGCCCTGTAAACGCTCGCCAAAAACAAACGCACCAAGAATGATGGTGAAGAACGCCTGCGCCTGCAGCACCAGCGAAGCAAGACCGGCAGGCATACCGAACTTAATGGCGCAGAACAGAAATGCAAACTGGCCAAAGCTGATGGTCAGGCCATAACCCAGCAGGAGCGTTAGCGGGATTTTCGGGCGGGCAACAAAAAACAGTGCCGGGAAGGCGACCAGCATAAAGCGCAAACCGGCCAACATCAGCGGGGGCATGTTATGCAACCCCACTTTGATGACCACAAAATTAAGTCCCCATACGATGACCACCAGCAGTGCCAGCAATCCGTCTTTACGCGTCATACCCTGCCCCTGATTTATTAATAATTTGTTAACACTTCAAGGTAACAGAAAAAAGTGCGTCGCGAGAAGATCATTAATTCTGGCAGGCAGTTGAAGCACTTACGGATAAATTGGGCGCTATACAAGCCTCTTATGTCGTGATACTCCTTTTAGGACACACTATAAAAAGCATAAGCATTTGTCGGGCAGGAATATGAAACCATCTCTCAGGCGCTCAACCGCAGCGCTGCTGGCATCGTCATTGTTATTAACCATCGGTCGTGGCGCCACGCTGCCGTTTATGACTATTTATCTCACGCGCGTGTTTAACATGAGCGTCGAGAATATTGGTTATGCCCTGACCATTGCCTTGACCATCGGCGTGGTATTCAGCTTGGGGTTTGGCATTCTGGCCGATAAGTTCGATAAAAAGCGCTACATGTTGATCGCGATTGTGGCGTTTATCGCCGGTTTTGTGGCGATCCCGCTGGTCAATAACGTCACCCTGGTGGTGCTGTTCTTTTCGTTAATCAACTGTGCCTATTCTGTGTTCTCGACGGTGCTGAAAGCCTGGTTCTCCGACGTGCTGACCTCCAGTGAAAAAGCCCGCGTTTTTTCGCTGAACTACAGTTTTTTGAACATCGGCTGGACGATCGGGCCGCCTCTTGGCACGTTTCTGGTGATGTACAGCCTGCAGCTGCCGTTCTGGCTGGCCGCGTTCTGTGCCGCTCTGCCACTGGGGTTTATCCACTTCTTTGTGCAAAAAAGCATTGCGTTAGATGCCGCGGAGCAGAAGACAACGTGGCAGCCGTCGGTTTTGCTGAAAGACCGCGCGCTGTTCTGGTATACGCTCTCTGGCCTGCTCGCGTCATACGTCGGCGGGTCGTTCGCGAGCTGTATTTCGCAGTATGTTCTGGCCGCACATGCAGACAGTGATTTCGCCGAAAAGGTGGTCGCCGTGGTTCTGCCCGTCAATGCCGCCGTGGTGGTGACGCTGCAGTACGCACTCGGACGCAAAATCTCTGCCAGCAATATTCGCCCGTTGATGACGGCCGCCACCCTGTTTTTTATCGTGGGGTTGGGTGGCTTTATGATCTCCGGAGAAAACCTGATTTACTGGGGCATCGCCGCCGCCATCTTTACGCTGGGTGAGATTATTTATGCGCCGGGTGAATATATGCTGATCGACAACATCGCCCCGCCGGGTATGAAAGCAAGCTACTTCTCCGCTCAGGCGCTGGGCTGGCTCGGCGCGGCGGCCAACCCGATGATCACCGGCATCATCCTGACCCATTTGCCGCACTGGTCGCTGTTTATGATTATGATGGCGGCTATCGTCATTGCCTGGCTGATGATCCTGCGTGGAATGAGTGTGAAGCGTGAAGATTGCGTGTCGGGTAGCGCTGCGCTTACCCGACCTACAAAACCCTGATCGCAGGCCGGGTAAGGCGTAGCCGCCACCCGGCAACAGCAACAGCCTAGTGGTGCAACATCTCCTCCACCACCTGCTCTTTGTACATCTCGTTTGGATAATAGGTCGGCCAGTTATCCATCTCTTTCAGCAGTGCCTCGTGGGAGGTATTGCCCATAAAGATGTGGAAGTGGGATGAGGCTTTTGGCGCAATGGTGTGGTCGCTGAACTGAACAAACTTCGGTGCCTTGCTGCCCGCGTCCTTACACTCAAACAGATAGCGAACACCTTTTTTGCCTGACGCGTAGGTCAGAATTTTGTAGCCGCTGTAATCATACTGACAGCGGCTGACCTCTTTACCTTTATGGAACTCCATGACGTTATTTTCGATGCCGATAGCCTCCACATCGGTGGCGTACCCCGTGCGGTAATAGGCTTTGATCTCGTCGAACGTTTTATTGTCCTTCTGCGCCTTCTTTCTGAAAACCGGATCCAGCGAGCCATCCAGCAGGAAGGGATAAACGGACTGCCAGGTGCCGTCCCAGTCGGACAGTTTCCGGTCCTTAACGTCTTTGTCCGCAAACACGCCGTTTGCCGCCTTTTGCTCCGCTTCGGTCATCTGGTGACCGTGTGAGTGGGCAAACAGCTGGCCGCTGACCAGCAGCGTCCCCAGAGTCATCGCAAATTTTCCAATATGTGCAGCCACAACAGTATCCTCACTCCGTTTTTATAGGAATGAAGATGTTATATTATAACATTTCAGATCGCAACCTGTCCGCGAACGCCCTCCTGCACCATGTTTTCTCCCCGTCCTCGCTGGATAATGGTGCCGCGAGACATGAGCAGATAGCTGTCTGCCAGCGCTGCCGCAAAGTCATAAAACTGCTCCACAAGCAGGATCGCCATGTCCCCCCGGTCTGCAAGCTGGCGGATCACGTGGCCAATCTCTTTGATTACCGAGGGCTGAATGCCTTCGGTAGGTTCATCGAGGATCAGCAGCTGCGGACGGCTCGCCAGGGCGCGACCTATCGCCAGCTGCTGCTGTTGTCCGCCAGAGAGATCGCCTCCGCGTCGATGCTTCATCTCTTTTAATACCGGGAAAAGCTGCCAGATTTCCTCCGGGACATGTTTTGCTTCCCGGGCTGAGAAGCGCGAGAGCCCCATGAGCAGATTCTCTTCCACGGTTAAGCGCGGGAAAATCTCACGTCCCTGCGGCACATACGCCACGCCAGACTGCACCCGCTGGTGCGGCTTGCTGTGGGTGATCTTTTTCCCCTGCCAGATAACCTCACCCGTTTTCGCCGGGATCAGCCCCATCAGACACTTCAGCAGCGTGGTTTTACCCACGCCATTGCGCCCCAGCAGGCAGGTCACTTCGCCGGTGATGGCCTCAAAGCTCACGCCGCGCAGTATATGGCTTCCACCGTAGTATTGATTCAGTTCGTTAACCTGTAACATCAAGGCTCCTTAGCGTCCCAGATAGACTTCAATTACCTGCTCGTTGGCCTGTACCTCGCGCAGCGAGCCTTCTGCCAGCACCTGTCCCTGATGCAGTACGGTCACGCGATCGGCAATGGTTTCAACAAACCCCATGTCATGTTCAACCACCATCAACGAGTGCTTGCCTGCCAGGGTCCGGAAAAGCTCGGCGGTGTACTCGGTCTCCGCGTCCGTCATCCCGGCGGCGGGTTCGTCCAGCAACAGCAGATGCGGATCCTGGACCAGCAGCATTCCGATCTCGAGGAACTGTTTTTGTCCGTGCGAAAGCAGTCCGGCGCGGCGGTCGCGTTCACCGGCGAGCCGCAGCAGGACCAGCATCTCATCAATGCGATCGCGCTGTTCGCCGTTGAGTTTGGCCCGCAGGCTTGCCCAGACGGACTTGTCGGTTTTCATGGCGATCTCAAGGTTTTCCCATACCGTCAGCGCCTCAAATACCGTCGGTTTCTGAAACTTGCGGCCAATCCCCTGGCGCGCAATGGCGGCTGGCTCAAGCTGGGTCAGATCTACCGACTGGTCGTAAACGGCTTTACCGCTTTTTGGCCGCGTTTTGCCGGTGATCACGTCCATCAGCGTGGTTTTTCCCGCGCCGTTTGGCCCAATCACGCAGCGCAACTCCCCCACGCCGATGTTCAGCGTGAGATCCGTCAGCGCCTGAAACCCATCGAAGTTGACGTTGATCTTATCCAGCTGCAGCACCGGATCCGTCTGCTCGCGATAGCGATCCCCGGGCAACTGTCGAGTGAATAATCCTTCGGCTGGCTGCATTATTTCTCTCCCTTACGAAACAGGCCGTAGACGCCGCGCGGTAAAAACAACGTAACCGCAATAAAAATCAGCCCGAGAAACAGCTGCCAGTATTCCGGCATTGCGACGGTGAAGAAACTCTTCGCGCCGTTCACCAGCGCCGCGCCAATGACCGGGCCAACCAGCGTGCCGCGGCCGCCCAGCGCCACCCAGATGGCGGCCTCAATGGAGTTGGTCGGCGACATTTCACCGGGGTTAATAATCCCGACCTGCGGCACATAGAGCGCTCCCGCCAGGCCACACAGCATGGCGGAAAGCGTCCATACCAGCAGCTTAAATCCCTTCGGATCGTAGCCGCAAAACGTCAGGCGGTTTTCAGCGTCGCGCACGGCGGTGAGAATACGGCCAAACTTGCTTCTGGCGAGGGCAATGCCGATGCCAAGCGTGAGGAGCAGCAACATGACGGTCGCCAGAAACAGCGCAATACGGGTCGTGGTCGCGGTGATGGAGAACCCCAGCAACGTGGTAAAACCGGTAAAACCGTTATTGCCACCAAACCCGGTTTCGTTGCGAAAGAACAGCAACATTCCCGCGTACGTCAGGGCCTGCGTCATGATCGAGAAATAAACCCCTTTGATTTTTGAGCGAAAGGCAAACCAGCCAAACACCAGCGCCAGCAGCCCCGGCACCATCACAATCAGTACCAGCGCCCAGGCAAAGTGCTGGGTTCCCCACCAGAACCACGGCAGTTCGCTCCAGGAGAGAAACGACATAAATGCGGGCAGCCCATCACCCGCGGCCTCGCGCATCAGGTACATCCCCATGGCGTATCCGCCCAGGGCGAAGAAGATCCCGTGGCCCAGCGAGAGCATACCGGCATATCCCCATACCAGATCGAGCGCCACCGCAACGATGGCGTAGCACAGGATTTTGCCGAGCAGCGTCAGCATCCAGGTCGACAGCGCCAGCGGATGGGTGGCGGGCAACATCGCAAAGAACGGCAATATCAGCAAACATGCCACCAGCAGGCTGCCTGCAATCTGCGTTGTGCGTGGCGCTTTTCGCGCCAGTTTTAAGGTAAGTGGCTGGCTCATCAGTCAGTGACCCTCCCTTTCAGCGCAAACAATCCCTGCGGACGTTTCTGAATAAACAGAATGATGGCCACCAGAATGACGATTTTGCCCAGCACGGCCCCCATCTGCGGCTCAAGAATTTTGTTGAAGATCCCAAGGCCAAACGCTGCCGCCACGCTCCCTGCCAATTGTCCGACGCCGCCAAGAACCACCACCAGGAAGGAGTCGATAATGTAACCCTGGCCCAGTTCCGGCCCGACGTTGCCCAGCTGGGAGAGCGCCACGCCGCCTAAACCGGCGATGCCGGAGCCCAGACCAAACGCCAGCATATCGACACGTCCGGTCGGCACCCCGCAACAGGCCGCCATGCTGCGGTTTTGCGTTACCGCACGCACGTTCAGGCCGAGACGGGTTTTATTCAGGACCAGCCAGGTGAAGAACAGCACCATCAGCACAAAGCCCAATACCACAATGCGGTTCCACGGTAGCGTCAGGTTGGCAAACACCTGCACCCCGCCTGACAGCCAGGCCGGGTTTGCCACCTCCAGGTTTTGTGCGCCAAACGTCATGCGTACCAGCTGAATCAGCATCAGGCTGATACCCCAGGTGGCGAGTAATGTCTCCAGCGGACGACCGTAGAGATGGCGGATCACGGTGCGTTCAAGGATCATCCCGATGCCTGCGGTCAGGCAGAAGGCGACAGGCAGCGCGACGACCGGATACAGCGCCAGCCACTGAGGCGTGACGCTGGCCATGATCTGCTGAACCATCCACGTGGCGTACGCCCCCAGCATCAGCATCTCGCCGTGCGCCATGTTGATGACACCCAGCAGCCCATAGGTAATTGCCAGTCCCAGCGCCGCCAGCAGCAGGACCGAGCCCAGCGACAGCCCCATAAACGCCTGCCCGAGGAGATCGCCCCACATCAGACGGTGCTGAATTTGGCTCAGGCTCTCCCCGGCGGCGGCACGTACGCGGGCATCCGGTTCGGTTTGCGTCTGGGTATATGGCATGAGTCGGGATGGCACGTCCGGGTCGTCAGATTGCCCGAGCCGTTCAATAGCCTGAAGACGCACGTCAGCCTGTGGGCTGGCGAGCTGGAGATTAGCCAGCGCCAGCAGCAGCGACTGGCGCGCCACATCGTCCGTTTCACTGCTTACCCGCGTTTGCAGGAGGCCGATCATTTCCGGCTGCGCATCCCGCTGTAACTGGCGCGCGGCGGCACGCCGCTGCGTGACGTTGTCACTGATAAGCTGATGCGTAGCGTTGGCCGTGGCGGCCAGCACCCGCAGACGGTTGGTCAGGCGTACGGCTTTGGTTTGCCCTTCTGCAGCAGGGGAATCTCCCAGCGCCACCATCTCGCCATTGCGTCGCGCAAAGGCATGTTTCTGGCTGTCGGCAAACAGATTTTCGTTTTGCAGCGCCTGCAGTAACGGCAGTCTTGCGGCATCCGGCGCGAGAGCCCAGCGGGTCAGCATATCCGCCTGCTGGCTGCGGCTGGCGGCAACAAATTGATCGGCATCCGATGCCTGCGCCATCCCTGGCAGCAGTCCGGTAAGCCATACAATAGCGATCATCATGCGCATGGCGTTCATGACTTTTCTCCCTGCGGTAATGGCTTAGTTGCTGGCGGTCTTCATCGGCTGATCGGGCTTTTTATCATTCCCGGCGATGAACGGGCTCCACGGCTGGGCGCGTACCGGCTCTTCCGTCTGCCAGACCACGTTAAACTGACCGTTACCTTCGATTTCACCGATCATGACCGGCTTATGCAGGTGATGGTTGGTGGCATCCATGGTGAGCGTAAAGCCGGAGGGTGCCTTAAAGGACTGTCCGGCCATGGCCGCGCGCACTTTATCCACGTCGGTGGTGCCTGCTTTCTCTACCGCCTGCGCCCACATGTGGATCCCAACATAGGTGGCTTCCATCGGGTCGTTGGTGACTACGGTATCGGCGTTAGGCAGCTTATGGGCTTTGGCATAGGCTTTATAGTCCGCCACGAAGGCCTGGTTGGTCGGGTTATCGACGGACTCGAAGTAGTTCCACGCGGCCAGGTTGCCGACCAGCGGTTTGGTGTCAATCCCGCGCAGCTCCTCTTCGCCAACGGAGAACGCCACCACCGGGACATCGGTTGCTTTCAGTCCCTGGTTAGCCAGTTCTTTGTAGAACGGGACGTTAGAATCGCCGTTGATGGTGGAGACCACCGCGGTTTTACCGCCTGCGGAGAATTTCTTGATGTTGGCGACGATGGTCTGGTAGTCACTATGTCCGAACGGGGTGTAGACCTCTTCGATATCTTTGTCTTCCACGCCTTTGGAGTGCAGGAAGGCGCGCAGGATCTTGTTGGTGGTTCGCGGGTAGACGTAATCCGTGCCCAACAGGAAGAAGCGTTTAGCGCTACCGCCGTCTTCGCTCATCAGGTACTCCACCGCCGGAATGGCCTGCTGGTTTGGCGCCGCACCGGTATAGAAGACGTTCGGCGACATCTCTTCGCCTTCGTATTGCACCGGATAGAACAGCAGACCGTTCAGTTCCTCAAATACCGGCAGTACGGATTTACGTGACACCGAGGTCCAGCATCCAAACACCACGGCCACTTTATCCTGGCTCAGCAGCTGACGCGCTTTTTCGGCAAACAGCGGCCAGTTAGAGGCCGGGTCAACCACCACTGGCTCCAGTTTTTTACCCAGCACCCCGCCTTTGGCGTTGATCTCGTCAATCGTCATCAGGGCGACATCTTTCAGGGGCGTTTCTGAGATCGCCATCGTGCCGGAGAGCGAATGCATAATCCCCACTTTGATGGTATCGGCCGCCTGTGCGCCAAAACTCATCCCCATAGCAACGACTGACGCAGACAACGCGAAGGCTTTTAATAATGTACGACGGTGCATATTTTCACTCCTGAAAAAGAACGCTGTGCGAAGACGTCCGTTACGGCATGGACGCGGAAAAATGTCTCAGCGAAACAGGAGCAAAAAGGATGCCAGGATGAATAACGTGCTATTGCAGGATGTGTAACGCGGGATGTAAAGAGAACGACTCAGAATGGTACAGTGCTGCACTTTTATAATGCAGCGCTGTGACGACGGGATTACCAGACTTCGCTGGCGATCTGCGTGACCAGACGCACTTTGTCCCACTGCTGGGCTTCACTCAGGGTGTTGCCCTCTTCGGTGGAGGCAAAACCGCACTGCGGGCTGAGGCAGATCTGCTCTTTTGCCACGTATCTGGCCGCCTCCTCCAGGCGCGCCTTCACCCCTTCAGGGTTTTCCAGCTCGCCATTTTTGGTGGTGATCAGCCCAAGTACCACCTGCTGCTTGCCCGGGCGGACAAAGCGCAGCGGTGCGAAATCACCGCTACGGTCATTGTCGTACTCCAGGAAGAAGGCATCGACGTTCACCGTGCCGAACAGCACCTGGGCCACCGGCTCATAGCCGCCTTCGGAAATCCAGGTGGAGCGGAAGTTACCGCGACAGACATGCAGACCGATGGTCAAATCGTCTGGTTTTCCTTCCAGCGCCTTGTTCAGCACGCGGGCATAGGTACGCGCCAGCTCATCGGCATCTTCCCCGCGCTCGCGGATCTGACGACGCTGGTCATCCGAACAGAGGTAGGCCCAGACGGTATCATCCAGTTGCAGATAGCGACAGCCTGCATCATAAAATGCCCGGATGGCGTCGCGCCAGGTGGTGGCCAGATCGTCAAAATAGTCATTCAGATCCGGATAGACCGTCGCATCAATGTCTTTGCGACCGCCACGGAAGTGCAGCACGCTCGGGCTGGGAATGGTCATTTTCGGCTGCGCGTTGCCGCTGATGCTTTTCAGGTAGCGGAAGTCTTCCAGCATCGGATGATCGCCAAAACCCAGCTTGCCGGTGACGCGCACGCCGTGCGCTTTGGTCTGCACGCCGTTGAACTGAATGCCCTGCTGTGAATCGTAACGCTCAACCCCCTGCAGACCATCGAAGAAATCGAAGTGCCACCAGGCGCGACGGAACTCACCGTCGGTGACCACGTGCAGGCCGCAGGCGCACTGCTGTTCGACCACCTGGCGGATCGCGTCATCTTCCACCGCGCGAAGCTGCCCGGCATCAATCTCACCGCGGGCAAACTGCTGGCGAGCCTGTTTGATGGCATCCGGGCGTAAAAAACTGCCGACTACATCGGCGCGGTATGGGGCGTGCTGTCGCTGCATGGAAATCTCCTCTGTCTGCCGGCGATAATTGCCAGCAGTGATAATTCATCTCTTGAATCTTTAGACTTCTGGATGTCTAAATGTCCAAAAAAGATGACATACCTGCTGTATCCCGGCAAACGAGAAAATTTCACGATAGTTGAAATTTATTCATGTTCACAACGCGGCAGCGGTTTCGCTACTGGCAAACGCGTACTGTTCGTCCTCCCAGCCAGTGATGCCGCCAATCATGATTTTCACCAGCAGTCCGAGACGCGCCAGCTTCAGTGCGGCTCTGTCCGCGCCGTTACAGTGCGGCCCGGCGCAGTACACCACAAACAGCGTATCGGCCGGCCACTGCGCCATGCGCGCCTCGGTGATCTGGCTCCAGGGCATATGTATCGCGCCAGGCACATGACGACGGGCAAACTGCTCAGGTTTCCCGACAACATGCAGCAACACAAAGTCCTGCTCGTTATTCGTCAGCGCATGGTGCACATCGGCACAGTCTGTTTCGACGCTCAGGCGACGCAGAAAATGGGTAACGGCTTCCTGCGGCTCGGCAGCCGGAAATTCAGTAACATAACTCATGATCCTTCCTCATCTTTGGCGTTTGTGTTAACACTACTCTATCCAGAAATTGATCACGTGAATGCGTCCGCTTATGCCAGAAAACAGCAAAAAGATGACAAACTTAAGACAGGTTTCCCGCCCGCTGGTGGTGGTACTGGCCTATGACGGTTTGTGTACCTTTGAATTTGGCGTGGCGGTGGAAATCTTCGGTTTGCCACGTCCCGAGCTGGGCTATGAATGGTATCGTTGTGCGGTGGCGGGCATTGATGACGGTGAGCTTCGGGCAACCGGTGGGATCCGCATCCTGACCGACGGGGGGCTTGATCTGCTGGAATCGGCAGACCTGATCGTTGTGCCGGGCTGGCGAGGGATGGATGCGCCTGTTCCCGCGGCGCTCTGTGAGGCCTTACGCCGGGCCAATGCGCGCGGTTGCCAGCTGCTTTCTATCTGTTCCGGGGTGTTTGTTCTGGCCGCGTCGGGTCTGCTGAACGGGCGTAAAGCCACCACCCACTGGCGCTATATTGAGGCGCTGAAAGCCCGTTATCCGGCGATCGGCGTGGTCGAGGATGTGTTGTATCAGGATGAAGGCGATATTCTGACCTCTGCAGGAAGCGCGGCAGGCATCGATCTCTGTTTGCACGTGGTGCGACGGGATTACGGTATGGAAACCGCCAACAGCGTCGCGCGCCGTCTGGTGATCCCTCCCCACCGGGATGGCTCCCAGCCGCAGCAGTTGAGTCGCCCGGTGGCACAACTGCGGGAGAGCCAGCGTCTGGGACAGTTGTTCGACTTCCTGCACAATCACCTGAGCGTTTCTCACAGCGTGGATTCGCTGGCGCGTCGCGTCGGCATGAGCCAGCGCACCTTTCTGCGCCGCTTTCAGGCTGCCACAGGCACCACGCCTGCGCGCTGGCTGCTTAATGAACGACTGTTACGGGCGAAAGATTATCTTGAGAGCAGCCGTCTCAGCATCGACAGCATTGCTGAACAAACCGGATTTGGTCAGGCAGCGACCCTGCGTCACCATTTCCGCCAGCAGTTCGCGCTTTCCCCTGCCCAGTACCGTAAACAGTTTGCCCGCCCGCCACGCTGATGGCCGGTTCGCAGGCAAAAAAAACCGCCATAATCTGGCGGTAAATGCTTGCATGGATAGATTTGTATTTTCATGTCTACGTCCCGACACTCCATGCCGGGCAGCGGATCAATAACAACCTAACATGCCTGAACTCAACGAAAGCTAAACAGAGCCATTAACCCGCTTTGGTATTAATTTGCAGGTAGCGCATCAGGCCCTGTTCCGCGCTCTGTTTTGCATCCTCGTTAATCGCTTCCAGATAGAATGGACGCGAGACGCCATACGGTGCTTTATCTGCTGAGAAAACAGCAAACTGGAATGTTTTACTTTTCGACGGATTGGTACACCCTAATTCCCAACGCTCGTCATCAATTTGCTTGCTATTACACGCCACGCGTCCGTAGTCGCTGGTTAAATAAGAACCGACCCGAGCTTCCGCTGACTGAATATAATCCGGTTCGCCACTCCAGTTAACGTTCATACCTACAACAGCCCCAACGGCAACCACCAGAAGCGCTATTGACATGACTTTTTTCATTGAATCAGATCCATTCCTTTGTCAGAGAAATCTTATTATATAAGATTAATCCTTAAACCTCTGCCATATTTTGATACCAAATTTTAGGGTATGACAAAGATAATTCTTTTTTAGGAAAAATCTCACTACGCGCAAAATATATCCTGTTCGCGCAACATGACATATTCTTTGCGCTAATTTGAAAATGCCAATAATAACCCTACGAAACTACGTTCATGCTAGCGTGGCATTTTTATTGAAGGGGAAGTCCATGTTCAAAAAGGGGTTAACGCTTATGATGCTGTTCTGCGCCCTGTTTTCCGGCCAACTGATGGCAGGACACAAAGGCCATGAATATTTGTGGGTTAAGAATGTTGATCATCAACTTCGGCACGAGGCAGACAGTGATGAATTACGCAGCGCAGCGGAGGAATCAGCAGAGGGTTTGCGCGAACATCACCTGTGGCAAAAATCGCGCAAACCGGGTACTCACTTTCGTTAATTAATTACCCTTACGTTTCGGCAGGGTTTTCATCAGTTCGTCGGGGCTCACGGAGGCAACAATACTGCCCGGTGGCGGCATTTTGAAAATATGGTTTTTCATTTTGCCAATAACGTGCATTTCACACGGACGACAATCAAATTTGAGGGTCAGCACCTCGTCGCCATTCACCAGCTGCATTGGCGTAGCTTTCCAGCTCTTAATATTGCCTTTCGCCTGTTTCGGGCAAAGATTAAAGGCAAAACGCAGACAATGTTTGGTGATCATCACCGGCACATCACCCTTCTCTTCGTGCGCCTCATAGGCAGCATCAATTAACTGCACGCCGTGGCGATGATAAAACTCGCGCGCTTTATGGTTATACACGTTCGCCAGGAACGATAAATGCGACTCGGGGTAAACGGGCGCTGGCACGGTTTCCGCCTTGCGGCTGCCGCGCGGATAATTCGCCAGTCGCGCCTCATCCAGCATCTCTGCCGTTTCCCGGCGGAACTGGTTCAGCAGACTATTTGGCACGAACAGCGCATCCGGCAGATTTACCGCAATGTTGCGCGCATAGTAAATGGTCTGTCCCAGCTTCGCCACGCCATCCTTCAGGCTATTGAGGGCTTTTTCTGCATTGTTCGCCACCTCAAACAGACCGTCGAGAGTATGCGTGACGCTGATGCCGTCTTCACAGGTCATGGTCAGGATCAGCTGCTCTTCCCAGCCACCTAACTCGATATCCACCGCAATGCGACGCTCGCTGGAGGTTTTCAGCAGCGCCTGCTGCCAGTTGTGGTCAAGGTTACGGTTCAGCGCGGCGTTAGGACGTGCTTTATAGAGATCGGCAGGCATCTCGTTTGGCCAGACGCGATAGCGGTTTTCACCGGTCTTTTCCACCGTATTAGCACGGAAGCCCACGACTTCACGTTTGATCATCACGTTCAGACCATCCCCGTTCGCCAGCGGTTCGGTCACCGACACGTCGAGATAATCTTTGGCGACCTTCAGCACCTCACCCACCGGTAAACCGATAAACTTCGGTGAATCAAACGCGCCAATATCGCCTTTACGGGCATTGACGAAGTAGTCCGTGCTGCCGCGGTGGAAGGTTTTATCCGTCGACGGAATAAAGAAATGCTCGGTGCGACCGGCAGACGCGCGCGCCAGGTCACCGCGATCTTCAATAATGGCGTCCAGCATCTGACGATAATGGGCGGTAATGTTCTTCACGTAGCTCATGTCTTTGTAGCGACCTTCAATCTTGAAGGAACGTACACCGGCATCAATCAGCGCGCCCAGGTTGGCGGTTTGATCGTTGTCCTTCATGGACAGCAGGTGTTTTTCGAACGCGACCACGCGGCCCTGATCGTCTTTCAGGGTATACGGCAGACGGCAGGCCTGAGAGCAGTCACCGCGGTTGGCGCTGCGGCCAGTCTGCGCGTGGGAGATATTGCACTGCCCGGAATACGCCACGCACAGCGCACCGTGGATAAAGAACTCAATGGTGGCATCCGTCGCCTGGTGAATATCGCGGATTTGATTCAGGTTCAGCTCGCGCGCCAGCACGATCTGGGAAAAGCCCGCATCGGAGAGAAACTTCGCCTTCTCCACGGTGCGAATATCGCACTGGGTACTGGCGTGCAGTTCAATTGGCGGAATATCCAGCTCCAGCACGCCCATGTCCTGAACAATCAGGGCATCCACGCCGGTCTGGTAGAGATCGGTGATCAGACGTTGCGCAGGCTCCAGTTCATCATCATGCAGAATGGTGTTCAGGGTCACGAACACTTTCGCCCCAAAACGGTGGGCGAACGGTACCAGCTCGGCAATATCGCTCAGGCTGTTGCTGGCGTTATGGCGGGCACCGAAGCCAGGACCGCCAATGTAGACGGCATCAGCCCCATGAAGGATCGCTTCACGGGCGATGGCGGCATCGCGGGCCGGGCTTAATAGTTCAAGATGATGGGATTGCAGGCGCATACTTCGTCGTTATCCGTTATGGTCAAAATGGCGGCTATCGTAGTCAGAAGTATGCATCAGCGAAACAGTTTTGCGAGCCTTTAGCGGGGATAATGAATCAGGGAGTGAAAATGCACCGGTCGGCTGCTGCTGTTGCGGTAGGCATGCGGTTTATCCCCGGCAAAACGCACGCCCTGATCGGGGTAAAGGGTTCGCCATTCGCCGTCAATTTTCATCTCCAGTTCACCGCTTATCACCACCACGTGTTCAATCACCCCCGCCTCGTGCGGCGTGGATTCACTCAGTGCGCCGGGCGCCAGGGTGATGGAGAAATGATCGAACTTCAGCGTCTCATCCCACGGGAACAGCGGTTTCACCACCATCGCCTGCTGCTGCGGGTCGAACACCGCCTGCCGATCTGCCTCCGGCGTGATAAACGCCGAGAACGGGACGTTTAGCCCCGTGGCAATTTTCCACAGCGTCGACACCGTTGGGCTGGATTCATTACGCTCGATCTGTCCCAGCATGGCTTTTGACACCCCCGTCTCTTCTGCCAGCTTTGACAGGCTCCAGCCGCGCGCCTGGCGCTGCGTCTTGAGTGTTGTAGCAAGATGTTGTGTGATTTCCATGTTTCCTCCCGAGGGGGTAAGCATACCACTTGTACGCTATAACGCACAGTGCTACCTTATTGCGGACGTTATAACGCACAACGGAGATATTATGCGCCAGTCAGCCCCTCTTTTTCCCGCCATTCTTGCCGGATTTGTTGCCGTTCTGGTCGGTTATGCCAGCTCGGCCGCCATCATCTGGCAGGCTGCTGCCGCGGCAGGTGCCAGCGCACAACAGATCGCCGGCTGGATGACCGCACTGGGGTTCGGCATGGGGATCAGTACGCTCGCCCTGTCATGGTGGTATAAAGCCCCGGTGCTCACCGCCTGGTCAACCCCCGGCGCGGCGCTGCTGGCTACCAGTCTGCACGGGATAACGCTTGCAGAAACCATCGGCATTTTCATTTTCGCCAATGGGCTGATCTTACTGTGCGGCCTGACCGGCCTCTTCGCACGCCTGATGAAACTCATTCCCCATTCGCTTGCCGCCGCGATGCTGGCAGGCGTATTGCTGCGCTTTGGCCTGCAGACGTTCAGTCACCTCGACGGCCATTTTCTGCTGTGCGGCAGCATGATTGCGGCATGGCTGGTCGCCAAAGCGCTGGCGCCACGCTACGCCATTGTGGCGACTCTGATAACAGGGAGCGTGGTGGCCTGGGCGGGCGGTGACGTTGTCACAAATCGACTCACCCTTTCCCTCGTCATGCCACAGTTTATTGCACCGGCGTTTAGCCTCACCAGCCTGGTCAGTATCGGCTTGCCCTTTTTCCTCGTGACCATGGCGTCGCAAAATGCGCCCGGTGTGGCCACGATGAAAGCGTCGGGTTATCCGCTGGCGGTATCTCCGCTGATGATTGCAACCGGCGGGCTGGCGCTGCTGCTTTCGCCCTTCGGCGTCTACTCCATCTGCATTGCAGCCATTACCGCAGCCATTTGCCAGAGCCCGGATGCGCATCCGGATGGCAGTAAACGCTGGCTGGCAGCGATGGCGGCAGGCGGCTTTTACCTGCTGGCGGGCGTATTCGGGGGATCCCTTACCGGGCTGATGGCGGCCCTGCCGCCGAGCTGGATCCAGACGCTGGCAGGCCTGGCGCTGCTGGGCACCATCAGCGGGAGTTTGTATCAGGCATTGCATAACGAAACGGAGCGTGACGCGGCGATTGTCACGTTTCTGATGACCGCCAGCGGCGTGACGCTGCTCGGGATTGGCTCTGCATTCTGGGGGCTGGTGCTGGGAGGCGTGTGCTTCGCCGTTTTATCACGCCTTCGCCGCGCGTAGCTGTGAAGGCGTCATCCCCATCACGCTGCGAAAGCGGTTGCTGAAGTGGCTGGCGGAGTTAAATCCACAGGCGAGTGCAATATCCGTCAGCGGCGTCGCCGTATGCTGCACCAGCGTTTTGGCTTTCTCCATGCGGCGCTGCATCACGTACTGGTGCGGTGCCAGCCCCGTCGACTGGCGGAACATGCGGGCAAAATGGTACTCACTGAGCGCGGCCTGCGCCGCCAGTTCAGCCAGCGTGAGCGGTTGAGCAAGGTTCTCTTCGATAAAGGCCAGCACGTTGCGCAGTACAAACGGCGATAGCCCGCCGGTGACCACCGGCAGTTTCCACTGCACATTCGAATAGTTCTGCAGCAGATGGGTCAGCAGCAGCGTCGAGGCCGTGCTGAGCGTCAGCTGGTTGGCTTTTTGCTGCCAGTCACAGCCGAGCAAAAACTGACGATAGAGCGCAGTGATTTTTGCATCGCTGCCAAAGATTTTTTCATCCAGCGTCAACGACAGCGGGCGTTTGTCCCAGATTTTTTCACCCACATCGCGCAAATGGTCATCGGTGCAGTAGAGGTGGACAAACGACAGGTCATCGCGAATATCCCACGTCGATTCACTCTCTTTCGGCATCAGACAAAAACGATCCGGCCCGCCGCCGTTTTTCCAGCCGCCCGGCGTTTTTTGATAGCTCTCATAACCATCCGCCACGTACAGGCTCAGGGTGTGATGATTGCTTTTTACGGTGATCGTGTCGCGCTTGTTGTACCACGCCGCCAGCTGGATACCGGAATTGAGCGCAACGGTTTCCCGCAGCACGGCGTTCTGTTGGCGGAGCGTTTCAAAGGTATCGTAAGCGTGTGACATAACCGTTAGCGCGTCTGTGAATCAGAATGTCAGTCTAAGAATTGTTGCTTCACGTTGCCAGACCCCGGAACAGAAAAAAGCGCAAGATTTTGCAAGTCCGCCGCAGGACGGTGAAAGCCTGTCAACGCCCTCGTCGCCATACTGTGGGTTTCCGTGGTTTGAGAAGAGAGACAACATGAACGCATTGTTATACGGACTGGTGGTGGTTATCTGGGGAACCACCTGGATTGCAATTTTCCTGCAGCAGGGTCCTGTGGCGGCCCCGGTGTCCATTTTCTGGCGTTTTGCGCTGGCCAGCGCCACGATGATGGTGGTGCTCCTGGCGCTTGGTCGCCTGCGTAAACTGGCGCTGCGGGATCATCTGTTCTGCGTGCTGCAAGGATGCTGCGTGTTTTGCTTCAACTTCTGGTGCTTTTACACGGCAGCGGCGCATATTAACACTGGCCTGGAGTCGGTGATATTTTCCATGGCGGTGCTCTATAACGCCATCAACAGTTTTATTTTTTTCGGACAGCGTCCACCCGCGCGTTTCTGGACAGCCGCCGCCCTGGGTCTGGTGGGGATCATCACCCTCTTCTGGGACGATCTGCTGGCCAGCGGCTGGAGCGTATCGCTGCTGACGGGCATTGGCCTTTCCGCACTCGGGACCTACGGCTTCTCGCTGGGCAACATGATCAGCATGCGGCATCAGCGCAGAGGGCTAGAGACGATGACCACCAATGCGTGGGCGATGCTCTACGGCACGCTGGTAATGGGCTGCATCGCGCTGTTCAGAGGCGACAGCTTCGCGCCGCTATGGACCATGAGCTACATGGGGGCGCTGGTCTATCTGGCCCTGTTTGGTTCGGTGATTGCCTTTGGTGCCTACTTCACCCTGGTCGGACGCATTGGTCCGGGCAAAGCGGCCTACAGTACCCTGCTCTTCCCGCTGGTGGCGCTGTCCATCTCCACCGTGTATGAAGGCTACGTCTGGCACATTAACGGCATTATCGGGTTACTGCTGATTCTGGGCGGGAATATGGTGATGTTTACCAGACCGGAAACCTGGTTCAGACGCCTGCGTACGGCATAAAAAAACGGCCTGCGTTTGCAGGCCGTACATGATTATTTCGCTGTTTTATGCACATCAAACATGGTGGCATCCGTCGCCATGTCATCAACAACCTGCTTCAGCGTCGCGAAGGTCATTGGCGTACTTTCGTTACTCAACTCTTTGCCTTCACCTTTACGAACAACCTTGATTACCGGTTTGTTCGTCGCCGCATCAATTAACTCACCCTCGAAAAAGAGATGGGTATCCATGGTGCGATGGCCGGTTGCCATCTGCGTACCTGCCACCACCAGCGCAACAGGCACCACTTCATAGAACTGCAGACCTTCTTTCTGCGAGCTCACCCCGGTGATCGCCCCGCGGAAAATCAGGCTGTGTTTGCCCGGCGTCGTCACAATTGGCTTGCGTTGGCCAATCGCGGTTTTCATTTTGTTATTGGTGTAATTTAACAGCTCATCAAGCGTACGTTGACCAATCTGAGTGGTCGGTTTAGGTGCCGGATAATAGGTAATCGGCGTCCAGATGATACTGTCGTAATTTGCTTCGTTATAAGAAGGATCGACCCAACGCAGGGTTGGTTTACCCGTTGCGGATGTCGTTTGCTGCAAGCCTGAGTAATCTTTCAAAAAGCCGGAGTATTGTTCAGGCGCGGCGACCTTGGATGAACACCCCGCCAGCGCCAACAGACCAGAAAGCACTGCAACTTTAAAAAAAGTGTGAGTACGCATGATGGTTTTCCATGTTATCTGCAAGTATGCATTTGAAGTTATAGCAAAAGTCAGGCGGGTTTGTTGTGACAAAAAATGATGCCGGGAGCACAATTTGCGAAAAGTCTGCCCGCCATGCGACGGGCAGTGAAAAATCATGGTTTGATATCAACCTGCCAGAAGATATGTTTGCCAAACGGGTCGATTTCGTACCCCGTGACTTCCTTACGAACCGGTTCAAAAATCGTGGAATGGGCGATCATCACCGCGGGCATCTGATCGTGCATCATCTGCTGAGCCTGCTTATACAGCGCCACGCGTTTGTCATGATCGGTTATCGATTTTGCCTCGGCGATAATGTCATCAAACGGCTTGTAGCACCATTTGGCCGAGTTTGAACCGCCGTTCGCCGAGGTGCAGGTAAAGAGCGGACCAAAGAAGTTGTCCGGATCGCCGGTCGCCGTGGTCCAGCCCATCAACGCGGCCTGATGCTCGCCGCCCTTCACCCGCTTCAGGTACTCGCCCCATTCGTAGGTGACGATTTTGGTCTGCACACCCACCTTCGCCCAGTCCGCCTGAATCATCTCCGCCATGCGTTTCGCATTCGGGTTATAGGGGCGCTGCACCGGCATCGCCCATAAATCGATGCTGATGCCGTTGGCAAAACCGGCCTCTTTTAACAGCGCTTTGGCTTTTTCGGGATCGTATTCGTAATCCTTCAGCTCGCTGTCGGCCCCCCATACGCCCGGCGGCAGCAGGTTCTTCGCCGCCGTGCCAGTGCCGTGGAACACGGCGTCAATAATGGCCGGTTTGTTGATGGCCATCGCCAGCGCCTGGCGCACTTTCACATTATCCAGCGGAGGCTTCTGGGTATTGAACGCCAGGAAGCCGGTATTCAGCCCTGCCTTGCTCATGAGATTGATATCCTTGTTCGCCTTCATCCGCGGCAGATCGGCCGGGTTCGGGAACGGCATCACCTGACATTCGTTTTTCTCGATTTTGGCAAAACGGACCGACGCATCCGGCGTAATGGTAAACACCAGCCGATCCAGCTTCGATTTCCCCTGCCAGTAGTCCGGGAAGGCGGTGAACAGGATGCGGGAGTCTTTCTGATATTGCGCCAGCTTAAAGGGGCCGGTGCCGATGGGCTCCATGTCCACCTTCTCCGGCGTGCCCGCCTTGAGCATCGCGTCGGCATATTCCGCCGAAAGAATGGAGGCAAAATACCACGCCAGATCGGCGACAAATGGCGCTTCCGGGTGCGCCAGGGTAAAGCGCACGGTATGCTCATCCACTTTATCAATCGCGGTGATTAAACTGCCAAACTCCAGACTTTCAAAGTTGGAATAGCTGCCGTTAGAGACGTTATGGTAAGGGTGATTCGCATCCTTCTGGCGCATAAACGAGAAAATCACATCATCGGCATTAAAGTCGCGCGTTGGCGTAAAGGACTTATTGCTCTGGAATTTCACCCCTTTGCGCAGATGGAAGGTATAGACCTTGCCGTCTTCGCTCACCTCCCAGCGCTCCGCGAGGCTCGGCACCAGCTTTGTGGTGCCAGGTTTGAAATCGACCAGCCGGTTATAGACCGGCACCGCGCTGGCGTCCACGCTGGTACCCGAGGTATATAACTGAGGATTAAAATTTTCCGGAGACCCTTCGGAGCAATACACCAGCGTTTTCGCGGCTACGGTGGAACTGACCGTGAGCGCGGCGAGTGCCAGGGTTAATGTTGTGAGTTTGCTTTTCATCATTTATTCCTGTCTTTTAATTCGACGGCTAATTAATTCTTTTGCCATTTCATAAATAACATTAAAGTGAGGGAGCAAACACCCGAAAAATAAATAAGGAAGAAAACACTATGGGCTCGCCGCTTTCCAGACAATTAACGCAACGCTTTTTCCGTTATCTCGCCATCACCAGCCAGAGCGATGCAAAAGTCAGTACTCTCCCTTCCACTCCGGGCCAGCATGAGATGGCGCGGGAACTGGCGAAAGAGCTGACACAGCTGGGCTTAGACGACATTGTCATCGATGAATTTGCCACGGTCACCGCGGTAAAAAAAGGCAATGTGCCCGGCGCGCCGCGGATTGGATTTATTACCCATATTGATACCGTTGACGTGGGATTATCACCGGATATTCATCCACAAATATTAACCTTTAATGGTGAAGACCTCTGTCTGAATAAAGAGAAAGAGATCTGGCTTCGCGTCAATGAGCATCCGGAAATTCTGGCCTATCCCGGCGAAGAGATTATTTTCAGCGATGGAACCAGCGTATTAGGCGCAGATAATAAAGCCGCCGTGACTGTGGTGATGACCCTGCTGGAAAACCTGACGTCGGCGCATCAGCATGGGGATATCGTGGTTGCGTTTGTGCCGGATGAGGAGATTGGCCTGAAGGGGGCAAAAGCGCTGGATCTGAAGCGCTTCGACGTTGATTTTGCCTGGACGATTGACTGCTGTGAGCTGGGCGAAATTGTCTATGAAAACTTTAACGCGGCGGCGGCAGAAATCCGTTTTACCGGCGTCACCGCGCACCCCATGTCTGCCAAAGGCGTGCTGGTGAACCCGCTGCTGATGGCGACGGATTTTATTAACCATTTTGACCGCCAGCAAACCCCGGAGTGCACCGAGGGGCGTGAGGGCTATATCTGGTTCAACGGCATTCAGGCCGGGCAAAACGAGGCCATACTGAGAGCGAATATCCGCGACTTCGATCAGGCAAGCTTTACCGCCCGTAAGCAGCAGATTGCCGACGTCGCGGCGCTGATTGCCGCCCGACACCCCACCGCAAAGGTGGAGTACCAGATTGAGGATACCTACAGCAATATCAGCAATGCGATTGGGGAAGATCGCCGGGCCATTGACCTGATGTTTGCGGCAATGGAATCCCTTGGCATCACCCCCAAACCCACCCCGATGCGCGGCGGAACAGACGGCGCGGCGCTTTCAGCCAAAGGGTTGTTAACCCCGAACTTCTTCACCGGCGCGCACAATTTCCACTCACGGTTTGAGTTTCTGCCGCTGTCGTCGTTCGAGGCCTCTTACCACACAGCCCTGCAACTCTGTATGCTGGCCGCCCGTTAAGCGGGTTTACGTGCCAGCAGGGTCGCGAAGCGCAATTTGATGCGGTTGCCGTTCTCGTCGGTGCGATGCAGTTCGCCGGGATCTTCGTTGTACTTAAGCAGATCCCAGCCTTCGTAATAGTGGCTCAGTTCGCCGGTTTTGAATGCAAACGGGAAGCCGACGGTACAAGGATAATCCGCAGTATCCATGGCGGCCACAATCAGGTTGTAACCGCCCGGTTTCGTGCAGCGCTGCATATTGGCGATCAAACCAGGGATGGTTTTCGCTTCAAGGAACATCAGCACCACGGTGGAGAGAATGAAATCGTATTCCCCGTCAAAGCTCAGGCTGTTCAGGTCTTTGATCGCCGTCTGCAGATTCGCTATCCCTTCCGCCGCTTTAATGCGTTCGATGTTATCGATGCTCATGGGGTTTTTATCCCACGCCGTCACATCGTAACCGTTAGCGGCCAGGTAGAGGCTGTTGCGGCCATTGCCGCAGCCGAGATCGAGCGTTTTACCGGGCTTAACGATCTCTGCGCTGTACAGCACCTCTGAATGGGTACGGGTGAGTCCATATTTCTCGGTGAAGTAGTTTTCGTCGACAGCCATTATTGTTCCTCAGATTGCATAAGCCGTGCTTTCTCAGTGCGCACCAGAAGTTTGCCCTGTATCAGCAGGATGAATGTACGAACCAACAGCATCCCAATGATGAAGTTAGTGAAGATAAAGAGCGGCACGGCAATGGCGTGGAAAAAGCCTGACGCGCTGCTGTGCCCCAGATGCAGACCGGTGGTTGCCAGTGCCGACACGCCAAACGAGAAGCTCCAGAACGATGCGTTAAACGGCTGGGACATGTACCACGGCAACAGACGCAACATAAACAGCAGTTGCAACAGGCCATAACCGAACAGCATTTTGGCAAAGGTATCGGCTTCCCCACCGTTGACGCTAATCCAGGCGCTACAGGCAACCAGCGCCGGGGCCAGTTGAATACCCAGCGACGTACGCAGTGCGGTGGGCAGTTCACCCGCGCTGCGAAGGCGCTGGAGAATAACCGGTTCCAGGCTGAGCCAGGAAAAGACGCCTGCGCCGAGGAAGACTAACCCTGCATCGTTAAACCCCAGCGCACCACACGCCATCGCGCTGATAAAATTGTTTGCCACCGTAGGCAGATATAACCCCGGCGTTGTCGCCTCCTGAGGATGGTTACCGCGCCATAGCCCGGCGCTTTGCCAGGCGGCATAGGCAAGCTGCACCACCACGCCCACGGCAAACAACACCAGCGAAACCGGGCGGTACCAGGGGACAAACCCAATGGCAACCAGCATCGTGGTGGCCGGAAAAAGGCTGACAAAGCTGCTCATCACCGGGTGTCGCATTTCCGCCAGCACGCTACGCGGGAAACGCACCGCGCGCGTAATAAACGCCACCGTCAGTAAAAACCAACATACCACCGCAAGGGCAACCAGCCCCTCACCCGGCCAGCGCGTAACTGGCCAGAGGGTGCTGGCGTATCGCCAGGCGAACCCCATGCCGATAATGCCAAGGACCATGCCAAAATAACCTGCGGGCAGGTTAAGTACCTGCCGGGTTTCATCATTTTTATTCATTAATTTTAAAATTTAAAATGTATTTGAAATGCCATTTTAAGGTGTTTCCGCCTCGGATGCCAGCACAACGCAAAGCTGAAAGTTTGCTACGTTTAGTGAAGACGCTTACCAGGGATAACACGATGAAAAAGTATCGGCTCAGCGATGAAACCCGGCTCTGGCACTGGAAAAACGGCGAAACGCCCCACTCGGCTACGTTAAAGCAGATTATCGCCACGACAGATTTTAATGACGTCGTCGCCGGGACGAAAGGCGGCTGGATTGAAGATGAACGCGCCTTGTCTCAGGAGGGGAACTGCTGGATCTACGACGAAAACAGCGTGGTCTTCGCCGGTGCGACCGTCTCCGGTAATGCCCGTCTGACCCTGCCGTGCGTCGTCAGCGACCATGCCCATATTAGCGGCAACAGCTGGCTGGACGGGGCAAACGTGAGCCATGGGGCGCGAATAAGTGACAACGTCACCATTCAAAACTCCACCGTACGGGGGGAATGCCATATTTTTGGTGATGCCCGGGTGCTGCATAACAGCATGATTATCGCCGCCAAAGGCTTAACCCCAGACCAGGAGCAGATCCTTAAAATCTACGACAACGCGACCGTCAGCCAGTCGCGCGTGGTGCATCAGGCGCAAATCTACGGCGAGGCCATCGTCAATTATGCGTTTATCGAGCACCGTGCCGAGGTGTTCGACAAGGCGATTCTTGAAGGGAACGATATCAATAACGTCTGGGTCTGCGACTGCGCAAAAGTGTACGGCAACGCGCGCCTGATTGCCGGATTCGACGACGATGCCATCCCTACCGAGCGCTACAGCTCTCAGGTGGCTGAGAATGCGGTGGTGGAAGGCAACTGTGTAATTAAACACCACGTACTGATTGGCGGTCAGGCGTGGCTACGCGGCGGGCCGATCATGATTGATGATAAGGTCGTGATTCAGGGACGGGCGCGGATCAGCGGCGACGTACTGATTGAGCACCACGTTGAAATCACCGACGATGCCGTCATTGAGGCTTTCGACGGCGACAGCATTCATCTGCGCGGCGAAAAAGTGGTTAATGGCGAGAGTCGAATCACCCGCACGCCCCTGCTGGGCGCGCTATAGGGGGAAGATACCGGGATAATTTCGGATTTTGCTGCGGTTATTGCCCCTCACCCCAGCCCTCTCCCAAAGGGAGAGGGGGCCGTCTGTGCAGGCATGATTTATGGGGATCCCTCAGCCCAAAGGGAGAGGGAATCGATCGTTAACGCATTACCCGGTCGTCAACGTAATTACGTTTGTCCGGCGCTGGCGGGAAATACTGATACAGCCAGGTTTCACTGATCGCATCGCCCTGACAGCGCAGGAACAGGCGCATGTCCACCGGCTCCGTCGAATCGGACGTTGGGTACCAGTCAAACAGAATGCGGTATCCGTCAAACGGCTCAACGTAGAGGATTTCAACCTGCTTCGCCTCACCGCTGGAGAGCGTGATCACCGGCTCAATCCCCTTCGGCGCGGCCGCTTTCAGATCGCCGCCGACAAAATCGATAGCGAAGCGGCGGGCCCACACTTTCGGGTAGTGTTCACCTGGCGCCCAACCTTCCGGGAAGCCACCCATACCGGTACGCGTCGCGAAGACGTTGGCCAGCGGGGAACGCACCGGCGGCATGGCGCTCCAGTACAGGCGATATTTGAAGTCCAGCTCATCGCCCGCTTTGACCGCTTTTTCCGGCTGCCAGAAGCAAACCACGTTATCCAGCGTTTCACCCGTGGTCGGGATCTCCATCAGGCCAACCGCACCTTTACCCCAGTCGTTACGCGGCTCCACCCACAGGCTTGGGCGTTTGTTATACCAGCCCATCACGTCCTGATAGTGGGAGAAATCCCGGTCAAGCTGCAGCAAACCAAACCCTTTCGGGTTTTTATCGACAAAGGCATTGAACTGCAGTTTCTGCGGGTTGTTCAGCGGACGGCAGATCCACTCGCCGTTACCGCGCCACATGGCCAGACGGTCGGAGTCATGGATCTGCGGATGAATGGTGTCGCACATACGGCGCTCGTTATTGCCACAGCTGAACATACTGGTCATCGGCGCGATACCGAGCTGTTTGATGTCTTTACGCGCATAGAGATGGTTTTCCACTTCCATGATCACCTGGCTCTTCTCGCAGTGGATCACGAACTTATAGGCACCGGTAATGCTTGGGCTGTCCAGCAGCGTATAGACGGTAAAGGTGGTGTCGCCCGGTTTGACGGTTTCAAACCAGAAGGCCGTAAAATCAGGAAACTCTTCCGGCGTGTCGGTAAAGGTGTCCACCGCCAGACCACGCGCCGACAGGCCGTACTGGTAAGTGTCATCCACCGCACGGAAATAGCTCGCGCCGAGGAAAGAGACAATATCGCGACGCGCCAGCTCAGGTGCTTTGAAGGCGCGGAAGCCAGCAAAACCGAGGTCGCTCTGCCCTTCCAGCTGTTTGGTATCTACCCCGGTATCCCCGTAGCTGAACAGCTCCGGGCGGAAGTGGATCTCACGCGCCTGAGAGGTCGACTGGTCCAGGGAGAACATCCGCACGCGGCGGCGGAAGCCCATCCCCATGTGGAAGAACTGCACGTCAAGCTGACGGCCTTCAATGTTGTTCCACAGGGACTGCTTTTCATCGTACCGGATGGCGTTATAGGCCTGCGGCGTCATGGTTGCCAGCGTTTCCGGCAGCGGACGCGGCGCACCACCCCACGGGGTTTTCGCCAGGTCATGGGCCATGGATTGCAGTACGGAGAAGTCAAAACGACGGCTCTGGCCATCAGCGATGTCAGAGTCAGCGGCATAGGCCGCTCTGGAGAACAGTGAAGCAAGGCCAGAAGTGCCGCTCAGGGCTGCCATTGCCAGCGAACCTTGTAAAAAACGTCTGCGATTCATGCCTGGAAAAACGTCCTTATGGTCGTGTGAATGTGTTTCGCGCTCGGCGAAATGACGGCAAGAAAGAACGCACAGCCTAAACAAAAACGGTTAAGAATCCAATTGTTGGCCGGTGATTATATGAGCAAAGTGAGAAATATTTTCTGTCGACCAGAACGGCCCGAAAGTGGTGTAAAGAAAGCCTGGAAAGTGTGAAGAAAAATGCCCCGGTGCGACATCGACAACCGGGGCGAAATGAGGTGGTTATTTTACGCTGACATCGATACCCGGGAAGTACTTATCAGCGAGTTTTGCGATCGTGCCGTCGGCACGAACTTTATCAATCGCGGCATCAAGCTGCTTTTTGGTGGCCTCATCCCCTTTGCGCAGCCCAAAGCCGATCCCGCTGCCGAGGATGGTGTCGTCAGACACCGGTTTGCCGATAAAGCCAAACCCTTTCCCCTGCGGCTTGCTCAGGAACCCTGCCTGCCCGGCCGCGGACATCACCAGCGAGGCGTCGATGCGGCCATTCAGCAAATCGCCCCACGCCATATTCTGATCTTTATACGACACTACCGTGACACCCTGCTTTTCCCAGTGCTCTTTGGCATAGGTTTCCTGAATGGAACCCTGCAACACGCCAATGGTTTTGCCCTTCAGCCCTTCAGGTGTCGCCTCTACTGCGGTTCCGGCCTTGCCCACTAACTGCGAGGGGATGCGGTAGATAGGTTGGGTAAAATCAATACTTTTGCGCCGCTGTTCGGTGATGTTCATCGCCGAGTTGATGGCATCAAATTTCTTCGCCACCAGTCCCGGAATCAACGCATCAAAGGATGTTTCCACCCAGGTGCATTTCAGCGCTGCGGCTTTGCAAATGGCATTCCCCAATTCAACGTCAAACCCTTCCAGCTCGCCGGAGGCATTGCGGCTCTCAAACGGTGGATATTCCGCTTCCAGCCCGTACCGCAGTTCGGTGGCCGCGAATGACGAAAACGTACACAGCAGTCCCATGCCGACAACTAACGCGCGTAATTTCATCTCAAACTCCTTAGCGTGGTTTAACCCGACACAGGGCCTGGGCACCTGCCCGTAACGTCGCCTCATCTTTGGCAAAAGAGAGACGAATCAATTTATTGTCCGTACCATCCGTATAGAAAGCGGATAGTGGAATGGTCGCGACACCGCACTCAACGATCAGCCGTTTCACCATCTCACTGTCGGGCTCGTCGCTGAATGGGCTGTAATCCGCCAGCAGGAAGAACGAGCCCGCACTCGGCAGCAGTTTAAACGGCGACTCAGCCAGCAGAGTTTGCAGCAGATCGCGCTTGCGCTGATAAAACGGCGCCAGCGACAGCCAGGTTTGCGGATCGGTCATATGTTCGGCAAACGCATGCTGCATTGGCGTATCGGCAGAAAACATCAAAAATTGATGCACTTTACAAATCTCTTCCATCAGTGCCGCCGGTGCAACACAGTACCCCACGCGCCATCCGGTAACGTGATAGGTTTTTCCGAAGGAAGAGATAATGACGCTACGCTCCGCCAGCTGCGGATGTGTAGCCATACCGTGGTGCGGCTCATCGTCAAAAACGACGTGCTCGTACACTTCGTCAGACAAAATAATGATATCGGTATTGCGCGTCACGGCCACCAGCTGCTGCAGGTCATTCGCGGAGAACACCTGCCCGCTTGGATTATGTGGCGTGTTGATGATGATCATACGCGTTTTGGGGGTGATGGCCGCGCGGACCTCATCCCAGTTCACGGCAAAATCCGGCACCGTGAGTTTGATGGCGACCGGGGTGGCGCCCTGAAGGCGAACAATCGGCGCGTAGCTATCAAATGACGGTTCGAAGTAGATCACCTCATCGCCCGGATGCACCAGCCCGCTGATGGCGGAATAGAGCCCCTGGCTGGCACTGGCGGTAACCAGCACCTCGCGCCCCGGGTCATACGTGGTGCCGTAAAGGGTGGCAATTTTCTCCGCGATACGCTCTTTCAAAGGCTGCAGGCCGGTCATCGCGGCATACTGGTTATGCCCTGCCTCCATTGCGCGGGTTACGCCCGCAATCAGTTTCGGGTCGCAGGAAAAATTCGGTGCGCCCTGAGAAAGATTGATGGCGTTGTGCTGAGCAGAAAGCTGGCCGATTACGGTAAAAATGGTGGTACCCACATCCGGTAATTTGGAACGGGTTTGTACCGCGGTCTTCAGGGTCATCATTTATCCTTCTCATGGGGATTGCATAACTATTCAAACAACAACGCCGTTGCCGGGACAATCGAATTGTTGTCATAATAGCCATGAGAAAAATGCATAGCTGAGGTGTTTTTATGTCGCGCCGTTCGCTCCCGCTCAATGCCATCGACGCCTTTCTGGTGACCGCGCGTCACCTGAATCTCACCCATGCCGCCAGAGAGCTTTGTCTGACTCAGGGGGCCGTGAGCCGTAAAATCGCCGCTCTGGAAGCGTGGTTTGGCTTTCCGCTTTTTGAGCGCCACGCGCGCGGGTTGCGCCTCTCTTCCCAGGGTAGCGCCCTGCTGCCGGAGCTACAATCCGCTTTCGAACAGATGCTGAACGTGGCCGTTCGGGCCCGCACCCAGCATACGGTGATCCGGCTGAAAGCGCCTACCTGCGCCATGCGCTGGCTGGTGCCGCGCCTGCTGGAGGTAGAGCGCGAGCAGCCCGATCTGCAAATCGCGTTGACCACCACCACCGATCATAACGTCAACTTTAAAACCGAATCCTACGACGCCGCCATCGTGTTTGGCACGCACATGAGCGCGGGCGATCTGCTGTTCGAAGAGGCGTTAACTCCGGTGCTCAGCCCGCTGCGGGCGGGGACTGGACTGGGTTCATTAACCTTTCTTCACCCGACACGGGATAAAACCGACTGGTCACTGTGGCTGGCGAAACAGGATGAGCCGGGCGTTGTTATGCACAAAAATCAACACTTCGACACGATGGATCTCGCCATTACGGCGGCCATTCAGGGGCTGGGCGTCGCCATCGCCGATGAAACGCTGGTGGAAGAGGACATCCGCGCAGGAAGGCTGGTGCGGCCTTTTGCGACCAGCATCAAAACCGGTGCGAGCTACCGGCTGGTGCTGCGCGAAGCGCCAGGCACGGAAAACGGCCTGGCCGCGTTTCGCGCCTGTTTGCTTAATCGAGGTTAACGTGGTGCTTCATCACCCGTTTAAAGAGGCTCATGCGGGCGCGCATAAAGCGGTTTTCAAGCTTAAAACCTGCATGCTTATTCACACCAATGCGTAACAGGACGTCACGCCCTTTACGGCAGGCTGGCCAGTGCGTCGGCCCAGGCAGGCTGTCACGATGCCCCGCATCGCGGGCAAAACTCACCCAATAGTCGGCCACGTGGGCGGCGAACTGTAAATCACGCGCGTTCACATACTGCCGTGAAGGTTCCACCTCTCCGAGCGTATCAAACACATACGGCACCTCGTTGCCGTGCCAGGCACCGTTGATATAGGTGGCGTGCTCCGCTTCGGCCACATAGTCAAACCAGTAGCGCCAGCACGGCGCGCCGACGCGCTGCTGGGCCTGCATCACCACATAGCCCATGGTGGTGAACGCCATATCCCGGCACACCTGCCTTCCCAGCTCTTCATCGCCTTTCACGCCTGGATAGAGCAGCTTGATCAGCCCCAGACCAAAGCGCCGCTCCCGGCGGAGCTTCTGAATTTGTCCGGCGAGATCGATGCCAAACACCGCCATTACGCTCGCCTCGTCGCTGTTGGAGCCAATCATGATGGGGACAGGCTGCTGACGGGCGGCAAAGAAGACGTCCAGCATCGGCTCCGGGAGAACACAATCTCCGGCAACAGGGGCCGGGGCGATATTCAGCGGTGCCGTTAACGGCCAGAACGACTCAGGTGGAATAGCACGCAACTGCTCCGCTGTCGCGTTCTCCAGCCCAAAATGCGCGGCCAGCGCTTCCCCTTTTCGCAGGGCCTGCTCGCGCGGGGTATCCGGCAAGGTATAGCCACTTTGCACAATCGCTTTATGAAATAACCCTTTCGCCAGCGGCGAGGCCAGCAGCGACAACACGCTGCGTGCGCCAGCTGATTCACCAAACAGCGTGACGTTTTCGGGATTGCCGCCAAACGCGGCGATATTGTCCCGCACCCATTCGAGAGCGGCGATCTGATCCAGCAGGGCAAAATTGTGCACCACGCGATCTTCTTCCCCCTCCAGCGCAGGATGGGCGAAAAAGCCGAGATGACCAAGACGGTAATTGAGGGTGACCACCACCACGCCGCGTTCCGCCAGCGCCCTGCCGTTATAGGGCGGTAACCCACCCGCGCCGAGCGTGAACCCACCACCGTGCAGCCAGACCATCACCGGCAGCGGCTCAACGCGGTCAACGGGCGACCACACATTAAGATAAAGACAATCCTCTGAAAACTGTCCGGGATCCCCGCCACCCAGCTCCTGGCAATATTCGCTGCTTTGCCAGCTTGAGGCGGAAAACGCCGTTGCCGTGCGAACCCCATCCCAGCGTTCGGGCGGTCGCGGTGAGCGCCAGCGCCAGTTGCCAACGGGCGGTGCGGCGTAGGGAATGCCGTACCACGCCTGAACAGTATTATCCGTAAAACCAGCCAGTGCGCCGTAGCGCGTTTCAACCACAGGGGCGGAGGGATATTGCATAACTACCTTCTTTTTCCATCACACCCCTGAAGAGTAACGATTTCAGAGCAAACCGCAACGCTGTTTGCTGCGGGTTTCCGCCTCCTCGTACAGTGCGAACTCGTCATAGACCGGGCAGCCCAGCGCCGCTTCGAAGGCATCCCGGCTGGCGTTACCGTGGCTGCGCGCCTGGGTTTCATTCCCGAGATTGGACTGGAAAATCCCTGCGGCGCTGACCGGCAGGAAATCTTCATAGGTGATCGGCTGGGCAACCACCCACCCGCGTTCAATTAACGGCTGCGGATCGTCGCCCGGACGAAACGCATGACGATGCGCTTCACCCGCTGGCGTCAGGCGATAGCGGAAATACGCCAGCTCCTGTCGGCGCATCATCAGCTCGCTGTCCGGGAAGGCGCTGAACACTTCACGCAGATGAAGCTGATGGGTCAGGTTGTCTTTACCGGTGCCGGACTCGGCGAGCAAACTGTCATAAAGCTCGCGACCTTTCGGCGTCAACGCCACCCCGCGCTGTTCAATTTCACCAAAGCGCGCGGTATGGGTGCCTTTATGTTCCCCGGCAAACAGCACCGGCTCTTCCAGCGCCTTGAAGCTGGTCTGACGCAATAACACCGGCACCTCGCGGCGCGGCGGCCCTTCAATCAGAATTTTGGGTTCAATGCCGTACTTCGGCATCAGCTCCTGCACCCGGTCAATATCCAGCGTGCGTGGCGTAAGGTGGTTGATGTGGCATCCCGGGAAACAGACCACATCCGCAATCAGGCGATGCTCATTATGCAGCGCCAGATAGGTCTCCTGATCGACCGTCGCATGACGGTGCCAGCGGAAGGTTTCTAACGCTTCCTGAACAAACTCCCGCGCCTGCGCCTCGGTGAACGCCCCTTCTTTTTCGTGCAGTTCGATGAGCGCCAGGCAGCGCGGCGTAAAGATGTTGCGGTGAGAGAGGATCTCCGCCGCCCGCTCGCGGAGGGCAACGTTCTCAATCAACTCAAGGCGCAGCAGTGAGGTAAAGATACGAAACGGGTTACGGCACAGCGCCGCATCATCCACCGGGCGAAATGCCGTCGAGTGAACCGGAACGCCCGCCTGAGAGAGATCATAGTAGCTGACCGGGTACATGCCCATGATGGCAAACATACGACGTAAAGTAGAAAGCTCTTTTGCGGTGCCAACGCGGATAGCCCCGTGACGCTCCACATTCAGGCGCGCCAGCTCATCTGCATTCGCCAGTTGTTCATGTAAGAGTGGATTGTTTTCCAGAACCGCCAGGTTTACGTCCGCGACCAGCTCAAGCAAGGTGCCGTACTGCGGAACTTCCTGCTGGTACATCGCCGACATAGCCTGCGAAAAATGTTCCCGAATATCATCAGCCGTGATGGTGTTCGCCATGGTGTCATGCCTCCAGTGAATATTACCTGGAGTGTAGAGAAACCCGTTCCTTCCGGGGGGAAGAATTTACGATTTGTGATCTTACGACGACAGTGGTCAAACCGTGTGCTGCCCGAACCTGTCGCGGCCGTACCAGGCCCCCTTCCTTTCCCCCCGGCCCGTCGTCCAGGAGTTTCCTTATAATTAATGATTATTCTGTTTTCTAGCTATAAAGGAGTAATTTTGGAGGCCATCCCGGCTAAAAATTGAACGAAATTGTGGCGCTACAATTTTTATCCTCACCTTTCAGGTTTTTAGCGGCAACTTAGGATTAATCCGAGCATTTTTTTACAAGTCCTTCCCACTCATCCATATTTTTTCGCCAAACGAAGCGTAAACCCACCAATATTTTTAAATAACGCAACCGTGAATGGCGAAACGCATTTGACGCATGCCGCACAGCGTCTAAAGTTATTACTCGAACGACGAGTGATACGGAATATTTCTGTATCGTACTGACATAACCAATATATGACTATGAGGTTTAATATGGCAGAGCATCGTGGTGGTTCCGGTAATTTCGCTGAAGACCGTGAAAAAGCATCAGAAGCTGGACGTAAAGGCGGCCAGCACAGCGGCGGTAATTTCAAAAACGATCCGCAACGCGCATCTGAAGCAGGTAAGAAAGGGGGTCAGAATAGTCACGGCGGAGGCCGTAAATCTGATAACTCCTGATTTTATTAAGCTGTCTCAGTAATACCAGAGAGCATGCTGCGGGCCGAAAGGCTCGCAGTTCCCTTAACGTTTTAACCGGAGCAAAATATATGAATATGAAAAGTATCGAGGATGTTTTTATTCATCTACTGTCCGATACCTACAGCGCGGAAAAACAGCTCACCCGAGCCCTGAGCAAACTTGCCCGTGCCGCCTCCAGTGAAAAGCTCAGCGCGGCTTTCACCGCCCACCTTGAGGAGACGCAGGGTCAGATTGAGCGTATCGATCAGATTATCGAACAGGAAGACGGTATTAAGCTTAAGCGAATGAAATGTGTGGCAATGGAAGGCTTAATTGAAGAGGCCAATGAGGTCATCGAAAGCACAGAAAAAAATGAAGTCCGTGATGCAGCATTAATTGCCGCTGCGCAAAAAGTGGAACATTACGAAATTGCCAGTTACGGTACCCTTGCCACATTAGCAGAACAACTTGGCTATAAAAAAGCCGTTAAACTTCTTGCCGAAACACTGGAAGAAGAAAAAGAAACCGATCTTAAACTCACCGACCTGGCCGTAGGAAATATTAACCAAAAAGCGCAAAAATGACGCTATAACACAGGTTAAATATAATGAGCATCAGTCCCAGGACAATTAAACGGTGCCATTTAACGGCAGCTATAATATGGTTCATTCTTGCTATCCCTTCCGTAATATGGTGGAAGAATAGCGTACTATGGGTCATTATCATCAGTATTTACGCCAATATTGTCGGCCATTTATCTGGCTACAGTGCCGCACGTGCCGATCAGGCTGCTGAAAGTGAGACCAAATAAGCGAACCTATAATGAGGAACGAAATATGAATCACGTAGAACACTATCATGACTGGCTACGCGATGCCCATGCAATGGAAAAGCAAGCCGAATCAATGCTGGAATCGATGGCCAGCCGTATTGAAAATTATCCTGATGTTCGCGCCCGTATTGAGCAGCACCTTAATGAGACAAAACGGCAAATCACATTGCTGGAGGAAATCCTCGATCGTAATGATATTTCTCGTTCGGTTTTAAAAGACTCGATGAGCAAAATGGCTGCGCTCGGCCAGTCCATCGGCGGTATGTTCCCGTCCGATGAGATTGTTAAAGGCTCCATCAGCGGCTATGTTTTCGAACAGTTCGAAATTGCCTGCTACACCTCCCTGCTGGCCGCGGCCAAAAAAGCGGGCGACACCGCCTCTGTACCCGCCATCGAGACCATTCTTGCCGAAGAGCGCGAGATGGCCGACTGGCTAATTCGTCATATTCCGCAAACGACGGAACAGTTCCTGCTGCGTTCTGATGCATCAGGTGTCGAAGCGAAAAAATAAACCACAGGAGAGTGTATGTTTCGACACGTCAAACAGCTGCAATACACGGTTCGCGTTGCTGAACCGAATCCCGGCCTCGCCAATCTTCTGCTGGAACAATTTGGCGGGCCGCAGGGTGAGCTGGCGGCCGCCTGCCGCTACTTCACCCAGGGCCTGAGTGATGACGATCCTGGCCGTAAAGATATGCTGATGGATATCGCGACCGAAGAGTTGAGCCACCTTGAAATCATCGGGACGCTGGTCGGCATGCTGAATAAAGGAGCCAAAGGCGCGCTGGCGGAAGGGGTAGAGAACGAAGCCGAGCTGTACCGGTCCATGACCGAAAACGGCAACGACAGCCATATCACCTCCCTGCTCTACGGCGGCGGTACCCCGCTCACTAACTCTGCGGGTGTGCCCTGGACGGCGGCCTATGTTGATACCATTGGTGAACCCACGGCGGATCTGCGCTCGAACGTGGCCGCAGAGGCGCGGGCAAAAATCATCTATGAGCGTCTGATCAACGTGACAGACGATCCCGGGGTGAAAGATGCACTGGCGTTTCTGATGACGCGAGAGGCGGCGCACCAGCTCTCCTTCGAGAAGGCGCTTCAGTCTATTCGCAATAATTTCCCGCCGGGGAAATTGCCGCCAATCGAGGAATTCACCAACAAGTACTACAATATGTCTGAAGGTGGCGAGGTCCGCGGAAGCTGGAACAGCGATAAGCATTTCGACTACGTTGAGGCCCCCCAACCTGCGGTTGACGGTGGAGACGGGAGTGCAAGCGTGACGCTCTCGACCGAACAGGCTACGCTCGTTAAGGCGATGTCTGCTCGTACAAAATCCGATCCGAACGCCGACCCGTTAACAGGTGCCGAGCTAGGCGCCGGTAAGAAAAAACCGTAACCGGTTTTGCCAGGCAGCTCCCGCTGCCTGGTAATTCTCGTGCCCCATCGTTCCAGAGGTACGGACCATGTTCGAACTCGACGCGTTTCATCTGGCGAGAATTCAGTTCGCTTTTACCGTCTCGTTTCATATTCTCTTCCCGGCGATCACTATCGGGCTTGCCAGCTATCTGGTGGTGCTCGAAGGGATGTGGCTGCGTACCAAAAACGACGTCTGGCGCTCCCTGTACCATTTCTGGCTCAAAATATTTGCCGTCAACTTTGGTATGGGCGTTGTGTCCGGGCTGGTCATGGCCTATCAGTTCGGCACCAACTGGAGCGGGTTCTCTCAGTTTGCAGGCAGCATCACCGGGCCATTGCTGACCTACGAGGTATTAACCGCTTTCTTCCTGGAGGCCGGTTTCCTCGGCGTAATGCTGTTCGGCTGGAACAAGGTTGGACCGGGACTGCACTTCTTCGCAACCTGCATGGTGGCGCTGGGTACGCTAATGTCCACCTTCTGGATCCTCGCCTCTAACAGCTGGATGCACACTCCGCAGGGCTTCACCATTGAGAACGGTCAGGTGATCCCTGAAGACTGGCTGGCCGTCATCTTCAACCCCTCTTTCCCGTACCGGCTGATTCACATGTCCATTGCCGCATTCCTGTGCAGCGCACTGTTTGTGGGCGCGTCGGGAGCCTGGCACCTGCTGCGCGGCAACGACACGCCCGCCATTCGCAAAATGTTCTCGATGGCTATGTGGATGGCCCTGCTGGTCGCCCCCATTCAGGCCGTAGTCGGGGATATGCATGGCCTGAACACGCTTGAACATCAGCCTGCCAAAATCGCCGCCATCGAGGGGCACTGGGAAAATCCGCCAGGGGAAGCCACCCCGCTGCTGCTGTTTGGTCTGCCGGATATGGAAGAGGAGCGCACCAAATACGGGCTTGAGATCCCGGCCCTCGGCAGCCTGATCCTTGCCCACAGTCTGGATAAACAGGTCCCCGCGCTGAAAGATTTCCCGAAAGAAGATCGCCCGAACTCCACCATCGTCTTCTGGTCGTTCCGCATCATGGTTGGCATGGGGCTGTTGATGATCGCCCTCGGTGTCCTGAGCCTGTGGTTACGCTATCGCCACCGGCTGTATCACTCGCGCCCGTTCCACTGGTTTGCTCTCTGTATGGGGCCAGCCGGTCTGCTGGCGCTGCTCGCAGGCTGGGTAACCACCGAAGTGGGTCGCCAGCCGTGGGTGGTCTACGGCTATCTGCGCACCATCGACGCGGTCTCTCTGCATAGCACGCTGCAGATGAGCATCAGCCTGCTGGCCTTCATCGTCGTTTATTGCTCGGTGTTTGGCGTGGGCTATGTCTACCTTGTGCGTCTGATTAAGAAAGGACCACAGCCGGTGGACACGCTAACCTCAAACACCTCGGGCACTCCCGCCCGTCCGCTGTCTGCCGCTGAGTCTGTTCCGGAAGAGGAGAGAATCTGATGGGCGTCGATATCTCGGTTATCTGGTTTGCCATCATCGTCTTCGCCACCCTGATGTACATCATTATGGATGGCTTTGATTTGGGGATCGGTCTGCTGTTTAACTTCGTGGGCGATGCTAAAGAGCGCGACGTGATGGTGAACAGCGTGGCCCCCGTCTGGGACGGCAACGAAACCTGGCTGGTGCTGGGCGGCGCAGGGCTGTTTGGCGCCTTTCCGCTGGCCTATGCGGTGATCATCGATGCGCTCACCATTCCGCTTACCGCCATGCTGATCGGTCTTATCTTTCGCGGTGTCGCCTTTGAGTTCCGCTTCAAAGCGACGCCCTCTCACCGCCAGTTCTGGGACTATGCCTTTGCGGGAGGCTCGCTACTCGCCACCTTCAGCCAGGGCGTGGTGGTCGGCGCGGTGATCAACGGTTTTGAAGTAGAAGGCCGACGCTACGTGGGGTCTGCCCTCGACTGGCTGACCCCCTTCAACCTGTTCTGCGGTATCGGGCTGGTGGTGGCCTACACGCTGCTGGGCACCACGTGGCTTATCATGAAAAGCGAAGGTGCACTGCAAAACCGCATGCGCGAACTGACCCGCCACGTGCTGCTGGCGCTGATTGTCGTCATCGCGGTGGTGAGCATCTGGACGCCACTCGGCTGGCAGTACGTGGCCGAGCGCTGGTTTACCCTGCCTAACTTCTTCTGGTTCCTGCCGGTGCCTCTGCTGGTGGGCATATTTAGCCTGTGGATCTGGCGCTTGACCCGCAACCCGGCCAGCCACGCGCGTCCGTTCCTGTTGACGCTTGGGCTTATCTTCCTCGGTTTTAGCGGACTGGGCATCAGCCTGTGGCCGAACATTATTCCGCCGCGCATTAGCCTGTGGGATGCCGCGGCCCCGCCCGCCAGCCAGCTCTTTATGCTGGTGGGGACATTACTGATTATTCCGGTGATCCTGGTGTACACCGCCTGGAGTTACTACGTCTTTCGGGGAAAAGTTTCTGATACAGAAGGTTACCACTGAGGTGCAGGATGGCAGGATGGCATACACGGGCCATTATTTATCAAATTGATACGGCACTGTTTTACGATTTAAACGGCGATGGCTGCGGAGACATCGCCGGAATAACGGCCAAGTTGCGATATATACGCCGCATGGGGGCGACAGTAATCTGGATCACTCCGTTTTACCTTACCCCTTTTCTGGACGAAGGGTATGACGTCAGCGACCACCTGCAGGTCGATCCCCGGTTCGGCAAACTGGCGGATATCATCGCTTTTATTGAGCAGGCACGTGAGCTGGGGATGCAGGTCATTATCGAGCTGTTGATCCAGCATACGTCGGACGCCCACCCCTGGTTTCAGGAGGCCCGGCGCAACCCGAAATCCCCCTTTCGCGACTATTATCTGTGGTCAGATAATGACGATGACGATACGCCTCCGATGTTCCCCGGCGTGGAAAAGAGCATCTGGACATGGGACGACGAGGCGGGCCAATACTACCGACATATGTTTTATCGCCACGAGCCTGATCTCAACCTCACCTCACCTGCGGTAATTAAAGAGATAGAGAACATTATCCTCTTCTGGCTTAAGCTCGGCGTATCGGGATTCCGTCTGGACGCCGCGTCGCATCTCACCACCCAGGCCGGAGGTGGTGACGAGAAAAAGGGGCTGTGGATCCTGGAGCACTTGCGCCGCCTGATTACCCAACATAACCCGCAGGCGATCCTGCTCGGTGAAGTTGACGTAGAGGTGGAAGCCTACAAGGACTATTTCGGCAATAACGACCGCCTGAATCTGGTGCTTAACTTCTGGCTTAACAAATATTTCTACGTGAGCCTTGCCAGGAAAAGCGCCCGCCCGCTGCGCAACGCGGTGAAGAAAATGATCGTCCCACCGGATTCCTGCTGCTTTGCCAACTGGCTGCGTAACCACGACGAGCTGGATCTGGAGGGGATCGTTAAAAAGGATAAACAGTTCGTCCTCGACACGTTCGCCCCGGATGAAGAGATGAACGTGTACCAGCGTGGGATCCGCCGTCGCCTGGCGCCGATGCTGAATGGCGACCAGAAGCGGCTGGCGCTCTGCCACGCCGTGCTGTTCTCCCTGCCCGGGGTGCCCGTTATGCGCTACGGGGATGAAATCGGCATGGGTGATGATCTGGATTTAGAAGAGCGTTACGCCGTGCGTACGCCCATGCAGTGGGCGCCCTCTCAGGGCGGTGGCTTCTCTGACGCAGACCCGCAGAGCTTTATCGCGCCCATCATTGACCATGGGCCCTATCGTTATCAGAAAATTAACGTGGCGGATTCGCTGTTGCACCGCAACTCGCTACTGCACCGGATTATCGATATCGCCAACACGCGGTCTGAATTCCCGGAGATTGCCGTGGCGCCGTTTCATCTTATTGCCATCGATAATGATGCAGTGCTGGGAATTTACTACGAGGCTGAAGATCGCAGCATTCTTACCTTTGTTAATTTCAGCGATAAACCGGTGACCTTCACCGCCAGAGGGATCCGCCACGCCACCTGGACTGCCTGTCTGGCAGACAAACGCTACGAGGATGCGCTCGTCTGCGGCAAAACCGTTGAGCTGAATATAGGCGGCTACGGCTATCGCTGGTTCTGGACAAACCGTAGCGCGCTGCGCTGACTACTTTTTGCGGCCGCGCATCAGGCGTGTGAGCACAATCCCTGCGACGGCCAGGGAGCCCAGCAGCACTTTCCCGGGCGCGCCAGAGGAGACGGCGCTGGCGCGCGTTTTCGCCTCAGCAGAGAAATGGCCGTGGATTTTGTGCAGGTCGTTGACCGGCTGGTCGAGGTAATCCCGCCGGTCTTCTGCGTTCAGGGTGTCGGTCATCTGCCCTTCCCAGGCCTTTTTCACCATCAGGCGGTCAAGAAAGCCGGGGAAGAGGAACTGGCCGACAATCGACTGGATGGTACTGCTGCCCACCCACAGCTCGCGCACCGGTTTTTGCGCCACCCTGAAAATGGCACTCGCGGCCACTTCTGGCTCAAACACCGGCGGAACCGGGCGCATCGCCCAGGCAAACTTATTCCGTGCCCATTCAAACTGCGGCGTATTCAGCCCCGGCATCTGGACCATGGCGAGCTGCACCCGGCTGTTCTCATGCATCAGCTCGGTACGCACCGCATCGGTAAAGCCCCGGATCGCGGCTTTGGCGCCGCAGTAGGCGGACTGCAGAGGAATGGAGCGGTAGGCCAGCGCGGAGCCAACCTGAATAATTACGCCCCGATCGCGCGGCACCATCAGTTCCAGCGCGGCACGGGTACCGTTCACGTAGCCAAGGTAGGTGACTTCTGTGACGCGGCGAAATTCATCCGGCGTCATGGTCCGAAACGGCGCCAGCACCGCCCCCATGGCATTATTGACCCACACATCAATCGCCCCAAGGCGATACTCAATTTCGTTGGCGGCATCCACCACCGCCTGACTGTCGGCCACATCCGCCTGCACGGCCAATGCATTGACGCCAAAACGGCGTAGCTCTTCCTGGGTCGAGTGCAGGCTTGTCTCCTCGCGCGCAATAATGCCCACATCGTAGCCCGCTTTTGCAAAGTGCAGCGCCGTGGCTTTCCCCACGCCCGCCGTCCCGCCAGTAATGACCATCACAGCCATAAAACCTCCGCGTTATTTCAGCCCGATAATTTCGTCACTAATTCAGCCAGCGAGTAATGCACCGCTTTTTCCACCACGTCCTGGCAGTCGCCGGAAAAGAGCACCCTGCTCGTTTCCGTCTTTCCGCCAATATTCCAGGCGAAGCACACGGTCCCCGCCGCCGTGCCGTCTTCTCCCCCTTCCGGCCCGGCATAGCCGCTGATGGCGATACTGACATCGGCCTGGGCAATGTCGCGGATGCTGGCCGCCATCTCGGTGACGGTCTGTTCACTGACGGCGGTAAACCGCGCGAGGGTTTCCGGGCTTACGCCCAGGATCCTCTCCTTCGCGCTATCGCTGAAGACGACCAGCCCCACATCATAAAAATCGGCAGTGTTCTCTTCCGCGCAGAGCGCCACGGAAAGCTTCCCGCCGGTGCAGGATTCTGCGGTTGTTAAGCGAAGCCCGGCATCGATTAACCTGCTCGCCAGTTTTTTGGTCAGTTCAGCCACGGTAATGGTGTTGTCGTGGTATAGATTGCTCATCATCAGGCCTCTCATTTTTTCTCAGGAATAATGGAAATATGGCCATTGCGTTCCAGAATGGCATATTTAATTTCACTTAACTTTGTAATACCATTATTCTGCCGGGCTGAAACCAGAATATCATCACATGAAACATCGACCTTTTTGAGTTTATCTGCTAAGGGCACGCCGTTCTCAACCAGAATTACCGGCGTGCCATCCAGAATATTCTCCACCGGCGAAAAATACTTTTTCATCAGTCCAAAAATAATATCCACAACCACCAGCGTGGTGATGGTTATCATTGCGCCCGTGACCGAAAAATCCTCCCCCAGCAGGGCCTGCTGGGTTGCTTCGCTGATAATTAACAGGAGAATAAGGTCAAAGCTGGTCATCTGCAGCAACGCACGTCGTCCGGCCACTTTGAAGACCACCACCAGAAACAGGTAAATCGCCAACGCCCTAAAAACCATATCCATGGCAGCCTCCTAAGGGTAAATAAATTGCCAGAAAGGAATATCCGGCAGGTTGTTTACACGAATGACGTTGTGCCATTTACCGCCTCTGGTCGGGGTAATGAACAGCCAGACCGAAAAATGTGGCGATTTATCAAGATGATTATAGACAAAATAGAGCGTGTTCCCGCGGCTGTACATGCTGTCTGGCTGCGGCCAGACACTGCCCGGCTCGTAGGCGTCGCTGCTCTCGCTGGTCATGCTCACAGTGTATTTGCCCTCGCTGTTGACCGGAAAGGTCACCTGAAGTCGCGACTCCGTTTGCCGACGCGCAAAGCGCTCATAGTTGAGGGTCAGGGATTTTGCTGAATTGGTTTTCTCCGTGTCACTCACTATCCCACTTGAAAACAGACCGGCAATCGCCGCGATGATAATACTCAGTAACACAATAAATCCGACCTGGCGAAATGCATATTCAAACCTCAGCAAGCGATAACTCTCATTTATCCCGGGTAACTTTTCATTTTTATCATTCATGGCAGCTATCACCGTTTCGCTTATTTACCAAACGTTCTGTTTTGTATGGCGAATGTTTTTAAGACTTATCACATTTGCCACATAAAGGAATAGCAACAATACTTAATAAGTCAAGACACCTTAAATGAAGGATATCAGATGAAATTATCACTTATTTCCGCTTTTTTAATATTTATGGTGCCAACCGCATGGGCTGATAATAACGGCGGGTTACAAAAGGGTGAAGCGCCGCCTCCTCCGCATGCGCTGGATAGCGGTTATCGCGGCACGGATGATGCCCGTATTATGACCATCGACCAGGCGAAACAAATGCATGATGGCGCGACCATTTCACTGCGCGGCAACCTTATTGACGGTAGCGGCGATAAGTATGTATTTCAGGATAAATCCGGAAAAATCGACGTTATTATCCCAAAAGCAGTTTTTGACGGCAGAACAGTCAAACCAGACCAGATGATCAGCATTAACGGTTCGCTTGATAAAAAGTCATCGCCTTCCGTTGTACGTGTCGATCATCTGCAGAAATAACTCAGCGAAGCGTTAACGCTGTATTTTCATCCTAACTCACCTATTGGCTTAAGGAGTCAGCTATGAGTGATACTCAACAACGTACGAACGCTTATCCGCAACCCCCTTTCCCGGAACAGCCGCAGACGCCACCAGGACTGGCTTCTGAGATGCAACCTGTTCCCGATCACGGGGAAACGAGCTATAAAGGCCACGGCCGTCTGGCGGGCAAAAAAGCGCTGATTACCGGCGGTGACTCCGGTATCGGCCGCGCGGTGGCCATTGCCTACGCCCGTGAAGGCGCCGATGTCGCCATTAACTATCTGCCTGAAGAAGAGAAAGACGCCGCAGAGGTCATCGACCTGATCAAGGCCGAAGGACGCAACGCCGTCGCGCTGCCGGGGGATGTCCGGGATGAAACCTTCTGCCAGAACCTGGTGGAAGAAGCGGTGGCTAAACTTGGCGGGCTGGACATTCTGGTGAATAACGCCGGTCGCCAGCAGTATCGGGAATCGCTGGAAGAACTCACTACCGAAGATTTCGATGCCACGTTTAAAACCAACGTTTATGCCCCGTTCTGGATCACCAAAGCGGCGCTTCGCCATCTGAAAGCCCCTGCGGCAATTATTAACACCTCCTCAGTGCAGGCGGTAAAACCCAGCCCTGTCCTGCTCGACTATGCCCAGACCAAAGCCTGTCTGGCGGTGTTTACCAAATCCCTTGCCAAACAACTGGGTCCGAAGGGCATTCGCGTTAATGCCGTGGCTCCCGGGCCTTACTGGACGGTGCTGCAATCCAGCGGCGGCCAGCCAATGGAGAAAGTGAAGCAGTTTGGGGGTGACACACCGCTGGGCCGTCCGGGCCAGCCGGTGGAGATTGCACCTTTATACGTCACGCTGGCGTCAGATGAGTGTTCCTTTACGACCGGCCAGGTATGGTGTTCCGACGGCGGTGATGGCGTGATTTAACGTTTCCCTGCCCGAATGTGCAATGAATGAACAAGGACGTTCAGCCCCCCGCCAAAAACATGTTGTAACTCAAACAGATCAAATGTTAAAAATATTTTGCAATCAAGTTATCAAAATTAAACAACTTAGCTTGTCACCCGCATCGCTCTGTTTTTAACATCGCCTATGGAAAAAAATGGTCTGTTCAGTCAGCGCATACGCTTGCGCCATTTGCATACATTTGTGGCCGTCGCTCAACAGGGAACGCTGGGGCGTGCGGCTGAAACCCTTAACCTGAGCCAGCCTGCTCTCTCAAAAACGCTTAACGAGCTGGAACAACTGACCGGTGCCCGTCTGTTCGATCGCGGCCGTCTGGGCGCACAACTGACCCTGGTCGGCGAGCAGTTTCTAACCCATGCAGTCAAAGTGCTTGATGCGCTCAATACCGCCGGACAGGCGCTAAACCGTAAAGAAGAGCAGACGCACGAGATTGTCCGTGTGGGTGCCCTGCCCACGGCGGCGCTGGGCATTCTGCCGCCGGTGATCGGTCAGTTTCACAAACAGCAAAAACATACGACCCTGCAGGTCGCCACCATGAATAACACCATGCTGCTTGCGGGGCTGAAATCCGGCGAGCTGGATCTGGGTATCGGACGGATGTCAGATCCCGAACTGATGGTGGGTCTGAATTATGAGCTGCTGTTCCTGGAATCCCTGAAGCTGGTGGTACGCCCTAACCATCCTCTGTTGCAGGATACGGTTACCCTAAGCCGGGTGATGGAGTGGCCGGTGGTCGTGTCACCAAAAGGTACGGTTCCACGGCAAAATGCCGAAACGTTACTGCAGATGCAGGGCTGTACGCTGCCGACAGGCTGTATTGAAACCCTGTCCGCTTCCCTGTCACGCCAGCTTACCGTGGATTATGACTACGTCTGGTTCGTCCCCTCCGGTGCGGTCAAAGATGATTTACGCCAGGGCACGCTCACCGCACTGCCGGTGACCTCGCCCGGCGCCGGCGAACCGATTGGCATTTTAACCCGCGTTGATACGCCGCTCTCCTCAGGTGCACAGACGCTGCTGAGCGCGATACGTAAATCGATGCCTGCCTGATTCCTTTCCCCTTGCCCTGACCCTCTCCCCCCGGGGCGAGGGTCATTCCTGCGTTCTAATCATTTAATGCGAAATCATTTATTAACAATTGCGCAAAACAATTTAACAGTTTTATCATAGCGATGAATTCACCAAATGGTTCGTAAATGTTTTATCAACCCCGAATTCAAGCGTATTAATCATTATTCCCACTGCATTTATTACCCACCTGGTACACTTCCGGCACGTTGTCGTGCTGTGCAGCGGGGGATCTTAAGGAGAAAGAGATGGCATTTGGCAGCGCGCCACGTGGGATACCCCGTATCCTGCAGTGGATCCTTGCCGGACTGATGACGATCGTCGGTCTGGCCGTTGGCGGGTTGGGTTTTAAACTCGTCACCGTAGGCGGAAGTGGATACTTCCTGATCATGGGCGTGGTAATGGTGATTGCCGCGATCCTGATTTTCATCAACCGCAGCAGCGGGATTGTGTTGTATGGCATCGCGTTTATCGCGTCGCTGTTCTGGGCGGTAAGCGATGCCGGCTGGGATTTCTGGCCGCTCTTCTCACGCCTCTTCACTTTTGCGGTTCTGGCATTCCTGTGTGCCCTCGTCTGGCCGTTCCTGCGTGCGGCAAACCGTGCGACGCCGGTGAAAAAAGGCCCGGCCTTTGGCGTGGCGGCGCTGCTCGCCGTGGCAATGCTGGTCAGCCTGGGCTGGATGTTTAAACCCCAAACGCTGGTGGCGGCGAATGAGCCGGTGCCGGTGAAACCGGTCGCGGCTGGCGAACAGCAGAAGAACTGGGAACACTGGGGTAACACCACCCACGGGGATCGTTTTGCGGCCCTCGACCAGATCAACAAGCAGAACGTTAACGAGCTGAAAGTCGCGTGGGTTGCCCATACCGGGGATATCCCTCAGAGCAACGGCTCCGGTGCGGAAGACCAGAACACGCCGCTGCAGATTGGCGACACGCTCTACGTCTGTACGCCGTACAGCAAAGTGCTGGCGCTGGATGTGGATTCCGGGAAAGAGGAGTGGCGTTACGACGCCAACGCCACGGCCCCGAACTGGCAGCGCTGCCGTGGGCTGGGCTATTTTGAAGATTCACAAAAAGTGACAACGTCACAGACAGATGTGCAGCCCGCCGCCTGCCCGCGCCGTCTGTTCCTGCCCACTACCGATGCCCGCCTGATTGCCATCAACGCCGATAACGGTAAAGCCTGCGAAGACTTTGGTGACAAAGGTACCGTGGATCTGAGCGTGGGTATGGGTGAGATAAAACCGGGCTACTATCAGCAAACCTCCACGCCGCTGGTGGCAGGAAACGTGGTGGTAGTCGGCGGACGCGTGGCGGATAACTTCTCCACCGGCGAACCGCCGGGCGTGGTGCGCGCCTATGACGTTCATACCGGTAAACTGGCCTGGGCGTGGGATCCGGGTAATCCGGACCTGACCGGTCTGCCGCCGGAAGGCCAGACCTACACGCGCGGTACACCAAACGTCTGGTCTGCAATGTCCTATGACGCAAAACTGAACCTGATTTACCTGCCAACCGGTAACGCCACGCCAGATTTCTGGGCCGGAGAACGCACCGCGCTGGATGATAAATACAGCTCCTCCATCGTTGCCGTTGATGCCACCACCGGCCAGGTCCGCTGGCATTTCCAGACCACCCATCACGACCTGTGGGACTTCGATCTGCCTTCTCAACCGCTGCTGTACGATCTGCCAGACGGTAAAGGCGGAACCACGCCGGTACTGGTGCAGACCAGTAAACAGGGCATGATCTTTATGCTCAACCGCGAAACCGGCAAACCGGTGGCGAAAGTGGAAGAACGTCCGGTCCCGGCGGGTAACGTGCAGGGCGAACGCTACTCCCCGACGCAGCCGTATTCCGTCGGTATGCCGATGATTGGCAACCAGACCCTGACCGAATCCGACATGTGGGGCGCGACGCCTGTCGACCTGCTGCTGTGCCGCATCCAGTTTAAAGAGATGCGCCATCAGGGGGTCTTTACCCCGCCGGGTCTCGATCGTTCCCTGCAGTTCCCTGGCTCACTGGGCGGGATGAACTGGGGCAGCGTCTCAGTCGATCCGAACAACGGGCTGATGTTCGTCAACGATATGCGCCTGGGTCTGGCCAACTACATGGTACCGCGTGCCAGCGTGGCGAAAGACGCCAGCGGGATTGAGATGGGTATTGTGCCCATGGACGGCACGCCGTTCGGCGCCATGCGCGAGCGTTTCCTGTCACCGCTGGGTATTCCATGCCAGAAACCGCCGTTTGGCACGATGTCCGCGGTTGACCTGAAATCCGGCAAGCTGGTGTGGCAGGTGCCGGTAGGAACCGTGGAAGATACCGGCCCGCTGGGTATTCGCATGCACATGCCAATCCCTATCGGGATGCCAACCCTTGGCGCGTCGCTCTCCACCCAGTCTGGCCTGCTGTTCTTTGCCGGCACTCAGGATTTCTACCTGCGCGCGTTCGATACCGCCACCGGAAAAGAGATCTGGAAAGACCGTCTGCCGGTCGGCAGCCAGTCCGGGCCGATGACCTACGTTTCACCGAAAACTGGTAAACAGTACATCGTCATTAACGCTGGCGGCGCCCGCCAGTCACCGGATCGCGGTGATTACGTTATCGCGTATGCGTTACCCGATAAAAAGTAAGCGATGAAAAAAGGGACCGAAAGGTCCCTTTTTATTTGTAGGTCGGGTAAGGCGAAGCCGCCACCCGACACAACACGCCACTCAGAACGTCTCCCAGTTATCCCCGGAAACCGCTGCCGCCGGACGCAGCGGCGCATTCTTCGCCACTGGCGCAGACATTGCCGCCCGGCCTTGCTTCGCGCCGCTCAGTCGAAATGCACCCACCGCCTCGGTCAGACGCGCGCCCTGTTCTTCCAGCGATGCCGCCGCGGCGGAAGCCTCTTCCACCAGCGAGGCGTTCTGCTGGGTCACTTTATCCATCTCAGAAATCGCCTGGCTCACCTGCTCAATACCACGGCTCTGTTCATCAGACGCGGCAGCGATCTCCAGCATAATGTCCGTCACGCGTTTAACCGCTTCGACGATTTCATTCATGGTATTACCGGCGGCGACGACCTCACCCGAGCCCTGGTCAATCAGCGAAACGGATTCGTTGATCAGGCTTTCGATCTCTTTGGCAGCATTCGCACTGCGGCTTGCCAGAGTACGAACTTCGCTTGCCACCACGGCAAACCCGCGCCCCTGCTCACCCGCACGCGCCGCTTCTACCGCCGCGTTAAGCGCCAGAATATTGGTCTGGAAGGCGATACTGTTAATCACGGCGGTAATTTCGGAAATCTTCTTCGAACTGGTGGAGATATTGCCCATGGTTTTAACCACCACGGAGACCATCTGGCCGCCACGGCTGGCTTTACCGGAGGCATCTTCCGCCAGCTTGCTGGCATGGTGCGCGTTATCGGCGTTCTGTTTCACCGTTGCGGTGAGCTGCTCCATGCTGGCTGCCGTCTGCTCAATGGCTGCCGCCTGCTGCTCGGTACGGGAAGAGAGGTCGGTGTTGCCTGCGGATATTTCGCTGGTGCCACGATAGATCTCTTCCGCCCCCTGACGCACGGTACCGACGGTGTTCTCCAGCGAGTGCTGCATGGTTTGCAGGTCGCGCGTCAGGCGGCCAATTTCGCTGCGTCCGGCCACATCGTCCGGCATGGTGAGGTCGCCTTTGGCGATATTTTCAATGCGTTTCGCGGCGCGCTGCAGCGGGGTGATCACCGTGCGACGCAGCACGACAAAGGTCATGGCCGTCAGCACCAGCGCCAGGGCAAACGCGCCCACCATAAACATCAGACCCAGCTGGGTGCGGCTGTGTGCCTTAACCGTCAGGGCGTTCGCGCGCTCGGTGCGGATCTTTATCGCCTTCAGCAGCACGGCGTTGTAGGCATCATCCAGCGGGCGGGCGCTTTCGTTTTCATGGTTAATGATGGCTTCAAACATGCCGTTTTTAGCAAACTTAAGCATCGGCTGCAGGCCTGCGATATAGGCGTCATAGCGTGTTTTCAGATCGGCATCCAGCGCTTCATCCTCAGGCGTACGAACCGCGCGATTGATATAGGCATTAAACCCTTCCTGAGACTGTTTGATCCGTTTTTCCGCCTCAGCGATGTTTTGCTTCATCGCATCCATTTCCGCGATACGGCTCGCCGCCCCGGCGTGGATCATATTGATACGCGCGGTTCGCAGATGGTTTGAGCTATTCGACAGCCCCATACGCACCTGAATTTCAGACGTGACATCCTGCTGATCGGTGTCGGCCTGTAAAAGGAAATATCCCGCCAGACCTGCGCTCAAGGCAAATAGCAGAATAATGCCACCGAGAATGGAGGAAAACAGCGGAACCAGCCTGATGTGATGCAAGAAGCCCAGCTTGCGCTGCGCTGGCATCGAAGTAGTGTTGTCCATGACCGTCGACTCTCTTGTAGGTAAGATGCGTAAAAACACGCCTGTTAAATAGTCATCGGCACGGCTGAGATTTAGATTACGGCTAAAAACGCCGCACTGGTCACACTTTAGAGAAGATTATTAAAGAAACGCCAGCGGCGAAAAACCGCTGGCAGAAGAGTTACTTGTCGCCGAAATGAATAACAGTACGAATGGATTTACCTTCATGCATCAGATCGAACGCCTCGTTGATCTGCTCCAGCGGTAAACGGTGGGTAATGAACGGATCGAGCTGGATTTTCCCGGCCATCGCATCTTCAACCATCCCCGGCAGCTGCGTGCGCCCTTTCACGCCGCCGAACGCTGAGCCACGCCATACGCGCCCGGTTACCAGCTGGAACGGACGGGTTTTGATCTCCTGGCCCGCACCGGCCACGCCGATGATAATGCTCTCGCCCCAGCCTTTGTGGCAGCATTCAAGCGCGGAACGCATCACGTTCACGTTGCCGATACATTCGAAGCTAAAGTCCACGCCGCCGTCGGTCATCTCAACAATGACCTCCTGAATCGGTTTTTCGTGATCTTTCGGGTTCACGAAATCGGTCGCGCCCATTTCACCCGCCAGTTTGAATTTCTCCGGGTTGGTATCCACCGCGATGATCCGCCCGGCCTTCGCCTGGACCGCGCCCTGAATCACCGCCAGACCAATCCCGCCAAGACCGAACACCGCCACGGTGTCGCCCTCTTTCACTTTCGCCGTATTGTGTACTGCACCAATCCCGGTGGTGACGCCGCAGCCCAGCAGACAGACTTTATCCAGCGGCGCCTGCGGGTTCACCTTCGCCAGTGAGATCTCCGCGCAAACGGTGTATTCACTGAAGGTGCTGGTGCCCATGTAGTGGTAAACCGGCTCGCCGTTATAGGAGAAACGGGTGGTACCGTCCGGCATCAGCCCCTTGCCCTGGGTGGCGCGAACCGCCTGGCAGAGGTTGGTCTTACCGGATTTACAGAACTTACACTCGCCGCATTCTGCGGTGTACAGCGGGATCACGTGGTCGCCCGGCTTCAGGCTGGTCACGCCTTCGCCCACTTCCACCACCACACCGCCCCCTTCATGGCCGAGCACCGCCGGGAAAACGCCTTCCGGATCGTCGCCCGATAGCGTAAAGGCATCGGTATGGCACACCCCGGTATGGGTAATTTTGATCAGCACTTCGCCCTTCTTCGGCGGTGCAACGTCGATTTCAACGATTTTGAGCGGCTGGCCAGGGCCAAATGCGACGGCTGCGCGAGATTTCATAGTGTCTTCCCTTATTGTGTGGTATGTGGGTTTATTTTAGATAAGCGCGCAGCAAATGGCCGACTTCTGCCATGCGCACGGCTCGCTGATCCGGCGTGGTTTCCCCCGTTACCAGCTCATCTTTGAGGTGAATTTCGACCATTTCGCCCATCAGGCCATTGGCAGCGCCGCGCACGGCGGCAATTTGCTGCAGGATGGCCAGACAGGGGTCGCCCGACTCCAGCGCGCGTTCAAGGGCATCAACCTGGCCCCGAATGCGACGAACGCGAGTGAGGATACGTTTTTTATCTTCGGGTGAGTGCGGCATACGGCCTCCTGATACTATAGGGGGGTATGGTACCTTTTAAAGCAACATTATGTAAACAACAGCTTTCATAGGGTTATCAGGCTCTTGAAGCGCATTATCATACATAAGTAATTCTGAATAATTTCTCTTTGAAATGCTGGCCTCAACATTCGAATTCAGCCATTTTCTATGGCTAAGCCAAAAAAAAGCGTCACCAGCACCCTTTATTCGCTGGAATCTATAAGCAGCATTGATAATAATTCAAAAAACCTTCTAAACCTTAAACCTTGTAACAGGTTGAAATGAAATGGTTTCCGCCATTATTAAATTTTCCTTAATAATAAAGGCTTCTACGAAATCTTATTTTTTGGCGTTCAGAACCTGTAAACGGTCAAAATCAAACCACTCCTCTTTGATGTAAGATATATAATTCAAAATAATTATCGAAACCATATTGCGCAAGCCATTGTTATATATAGAGAAAAATCACAACACTTTAAAATAACGATCAATATCAATGAGTTACAACATTGATCGATGTCTGATCACGTGCTAAACCTAAATCCAGGTAAAAATATCTTATGGAGAAGAGTATGATGTCGTGGCGAGTATTAAGTTCTGTCATTTGCCCTAACACAGGAATCGTTTATTCGCACATTGTTGGTTTGAAATTATTAAGATTAATAATTTGGTACGAGAGTGACATCTATCTTTTGCCCGGAGACAGAATACATACAACAAAAAATGGAATTTTTGTAAATGGGGTGTTCAACCAAATATCCCTTTATAACGTCTCGCCATACAATGAGAACCTGTGGGACGAAATAAAAAACAAAATGGCCTGTCCTTTTAATAAAAACCTGGATTCTGAAGACTGCTCATACGCTGAGCATTGCAATGCGCGCAAATGCCCGCACGGATTTGAGACAACCCCGTTGATAATAAGAGTGCCCCGCGATAGCTAATCATTTAATAAGTTAGCTTTTGGATCCGCTGCCCCCTGTTACAGGGACCGCATGCTTAACATATATTAGACTGAGATACCAACTGAAACCCTATCAGTTACTGCCCCCGCGCGCCTGTCGATGACTTGCGGCAGGTGCGCGTTCATATTTCAGACAATATATTCATTAATCATTTATCACCCTGTTGCGCCAGCGCTTGCAACTCTTCTTTCAGCCAGCGGGTTGCGCCCCGCTGACCGCTGCGTTTATGGGAGTAAATTTTCACGTCAAATTTTTGAATGGAGAACGGTAAGGTAAAAATGTTGATATTCACGGCCGCCTTCAGCTTTTCGGCTGCATACCGGGGAATGGCCATCAGCAGATCGCTTTGCGCAACGATAAACGGTGCGCTGAGCATTGACGGGGTTTTGATTGCAATGTGCCGGGTATAGCCCAACTCCTCCAGCCGTAAATCCAGCACGCCCTGCTTCTCATTCCAGGGGGTGACAACCAGATGGCGGGCCGCGAGATAATCCTTCAGCGTCAGACGTGTCCGGCTTGCGTTGCTGATGACCACATACTCATCTTCAAACCAGCTTATCTCCTCCAGTTCAGGATGGCGGATCTCCTCCGCCGTGCTGAAACCGAGCGCCAGATCCACTTCGCCTGCCAGCAGCTCCGTCAGCGCCGGGCTGTGCGGCAGATAACGCAGTTCAAAACGCAAACCCGGCGCGGCATCCTGCAACGTGTGCATCAGGGCCGGGAATATACAAAGCGCGGTAAAATCTGTAATCGCAATGTGCAGGCTCTCGCTACTTTTGGCCGCTTCAAACTCCGGCTGCGGGGTAAGCTCATGATTAAGAAACGACAAAGCAGAAGCAATGGACGGCGCGAGCTGTGTGGCATACACGCTGGGTGACATGCGATGCCCTTCCCGGAAAAATAGCGGATCATTCAGCGTCGTTCGCAAACGTGACAGCGCATGGCTCAGTGCCGATGTGCTCATCGCTAACTCATCGGCGGCCAGGCGAACCGAACGGTGACGGTAAATGGCGTCGAAAACGGGCAGCAGGTTTAAATCAAGGCGTCTCAGGGCCGGATGCATAATATTCATCATTTGTTGATTTCATTGCACTTAATTCTTCGGACAATACTCCGTATGCTTAGCGCCATCAATCGCAAAACATGCAGGAAATACCATGAGCATTACTATTCGTCAGGCCCGCCCCGAGGATGCGGCGGCTATTTACGCCATGATTTATGAGCTGGCGGTCTATGAAAAAGCACCGGAAGAAGTGATCACCACGCCGGACGAGATCCGCGAAACCCTCTTTGGCGCAGACAGTAAAACCGAAGCGCTGATCGCGGAGTATGAAGGTAAGATCGCTGGCTATGCCGTGTTCTTCACCAGCTATTCAACCTGGCTTGGCCGCAACGGTATCTATATGGAAGACCTGTATGTATCCCCGGATTATCGCGGTAAAGGCGCGGGAAGAGCCTTGCTGAAACATATCGCGCAGCTCGCCGTAAAACGCCAGTGCGGTCGTCTGGAATGGAGCGTACTGGACTGGAACCAGCCGGCAATCGACTTCTACCTGAGCATTGGCGCGCTCCCGCAGTCCGAGTGGGTGCGCTATCGCCTGGATGGAGAAGCGCTGCTGAAATTTGCCGGGTAAACGGCGCGCGCTGTGCAGAGATCCCGGCTGTGCGGGATCTATGCTACAATTCCATAAATTTCATTAACATATTGTTGAATACCATGAGCACAGTCCCCTTCATTCGTCCTCAGCTTACCCTGCCAAACGGCGCTGACAAACTGCTGCTGCACTCCTGCTGCGCGCCCTGCTCCGGCGAGGTAATGGAGGCCATTCAGGCCTCGGGCATTGATTACACCATCTTCTTCTATAACCCCAATATCCACCCGCAAAAGGAGTATCTCATCCGTAAGGAAGAGAATATTCGTTTTGCGGAAAAACACGGCGTGCCCTTTGTTGATGCGGATTACGATACGGACAACTGGTTTGAACGCGCAAAAGGGATGGAATGGGAGCCTGAGCGTGGGATCCGCTGCACCATGTGTTTCGATATGCGTTTCGAACGCACGGCGTTATACGCGGCGGAAAATGGCTTCAGTGTGATCAGCAGCTCCCTTGGCATCTCGCGCTGGAAGAATATGCAGCAGATTAACGACTGCGGTCAGCGCGCGGCAGCCCACTATCCGGGCATGGTCTACTGGGATTATAACTGGCGCAAACAAGGCGGATAGTCGCGGATGATTGAGATCAGCAAGCGCGAACAGTTCTATCAGCAGGAGTACTGCGGATGCGTATATTCTCTGCGTGACAGCAACCTTCACCGTAAGTCGCAGGGGCGTCCTCTCATCAAAATTGGCAAACTGTTTTACGGCAAAGACGAGTCTGACGAGTAAGGCGGCGCGAAGGGAGACATATCCTAAAACGCGCCAGAATCCGCATTACGGCTCTCAGATGTTGAAATAGCGGCTATCCTTTAATTATCCACAAAAGGAGGTAACAATGTCTGATTTCGACGCTGATAAAAACGCACAGTATGCTGGTGATAAAGCCAAAAATAAACTCGACGAACTGACGGGCTCTGCTCAGCAGCAGTTTGGTGAATTCGTTGACTCCCCTAAACATCAGGTGAAAGGGGCAGCGCGAAAATATGCTGCGCAGGCCAGTGATGCCGTTTCTGATGTCACTGAGGCAGTCAGAAATAACCCGTTAACCGGCCTGATTGCGGCTGGTGCAGTGGGTATTGTTCTGGGCCTGTTACTCGGCCGTAAATAATCTCAGGCCCCACGGGGCCTTATTTTATTAGCTAAACAATCTTACCATGCGATCTAACTCCTCTTCCTTCACGGCGTGGGAAAGATAATATCCCTGGAAACTTTTTACGCCTAACGCCACCAGCTTTTCAAATTTCTCTTCGCTATCCACCCCCTCTGCAATACATTCGCTGCCGGTCATGTCACTGTATATCTGAATCGCTTTGATAAGTTTGTAATCATTGTCATTAGCGACAAACTTTCCGACGATATCCCGGTCAAGCTTTAAACCATCAAAATGAACCTGCCTCACCGGAAACATGGTTTGATGGCTGGAGAAGCAATCATCCAGGAATAACCGACACCCCGTACTGCGCAGGCGACGCATGGTTTCTGGGATGGTTTTATCTTTGGTCACATCAATATCTTCAGCAAATTCAAAGACCAGGTTCCCGGCCCACTGGGGTTTGAGCAGCATCTTGATGGCTTTTTTGGCCATCTCGGGCAAGGCATTTCCGGCCGCGAGTTCCGGCGGTATATTCACCGAAAAATAATATTTCCCGTTATATTTGTTGATGCCAGAAACAGCGGCATGAAGCACCAGCGCCGTGATATTCAACCATAGCTCACGATTTTTCACCCCGGTAAGAAAACGGGCAGGCTTGATAATTTTACCGTTCTTGTTCCAGCGTAATAAAATCTCAAACCCCACACCTTTTTTATTTTCATCGGTGATGATTTGATACGCAGGAAATATCTCCCTTTTAAGCAGCGCATTAAAGACATCCACCTCAATACTGGACAGTGATTCTATTTTGCCCTGCCGTTCCCCACTCCCTGGCGCAGAAAAACCCTGAGAATTTTTATACCACAACTGGATTAATTGCAGCTTTCTTAAACCGGCCTTGCGATGTGTATATACCGTTTTATTTGTCAGCCCAAATTTTTTGCACTGTTTATTTACCGACATACCCCGGTAGAAATTTAATAAGACATCGAGTTCTCTGTTTGTGAGCCCTTTTTGACGGTCTTTAAAGCTACAGTCCGCATGATGATCCTGTAATGAGCGAGATCTGTCCCTGCATGCGTCGCTTTTTTTCTGAACACGCGCAATAATATCGCCGCTGTTGGCGATGCGGATCAGAGATAATTTTTGATTGTTATTCAATAAACTACGCAAGGTCCCGTACAGCCAACTGTCAGGTATATTGCCATACAGAGTGACCGGGCGGATGACGGGAAGCGTGTTAAGAAGATCGGCAAGGTGCCTGAGGCTCTGCAAAAGATCCACGATCTCTTCCCCGCGAAAGACCGTAATTTTAGCGTCCTGATTTTTGATAATAGTGTAGACATCTTCCCGATTTGCGACGTCATCCTCAAAACGCACCTGTGACGCCCCCCCTCCCTGCTCTTTCAGTAACAGACGGTACCCCTGGAACGTAAAACTGCAGGCTGAAATAACAAATTCCTGTGCATGACAATCATGATTATTGTGAGAATTGTTTTGAATCATAATGCGCTCCTGGGTACAAAAACACCGTTGCCCTGGTCAATAATGACCAGCACATCGAGACTAAAAACATGCGGAAATGTCACAAGCCTGAATATAACCTGCGTAACAGGTTAATTTTATCTTACCCCCGTAGGTTAATAAACCGTTATCAACGTCTCGCCCTGCAACATCTTTGCGTTAATCACCGCCTGGATCCATATGCTGTGCAAATATAACAATCTTTGCAAATAACGACGGAAAATGTTTTCCCCGCAAGGTATAATGAAAATTCCGAAAAAGAAGTCTGGACACTTCATTACGTCGGCTTGCTCAAAAAGAGAAAATGCTATGGATAATCATATCTCATCCAGGGCCTTGCTACATCGAAGGGATGTTATTAAGAACAACCCGCGGTTTAGCGAGGCAATAATAGAACACTACAAAATCAATGACAGCATCTATAAAAAACAACCCTTGTTCTACAAAACAATGCTCCAGGAATCACGGTTCAATATTATTCTTGCCATGTGTTGTTTTATATTCGGTAATCAGGCCGAATCTGTTTCAGAGATAAAAGCATTATGTTCGCGATACAAAATCGCCAGTCCCAACAGCGTTATTGCTATCATCACCTTACTGAGAACTACCGGGCGGATTAAGACCTGGCGCTGTATGGAGGATCGCCGAAAGACGCGCATCGCCCCCACGCAAAAAGGACTGGATGAACTAAAACGTTACATGAGCGGCGCATTTATACCTGTCAGTATTCTTTACCCGACATTTAACATCGACCTTAACCTGTTAGATAACGACATTCTGAGAAATAACTTTTTCCGCCGGGCGGCTGAGTATCTGTTTCGCGGATTAACCTTCAAAGCCGTGTTACCGGAAGTGGGGTTATTTATTGATAAGGATGGAGGGCGAATGATTATGCTGTATTTATATTTGCAGGCCATTAAAAACAAAACCGCACATGGCGCGATAATTGATTATTCGCCCGGCACGCTGGCGAAAGCGTTTTTTGTCTCACGTATCCACGTGGCGCGCATAATTAAATCCGCGCAAGAGGCAGGTTATCTTAAAGACAGAGGGGATGGCCGCATGACCATTTATCCTGCATTTATGCAGCTCGTCGAAAATTATGCCGGGTTATATTTTGCCTATGTCACGCATTACATCAACGTGGTTCCGAAGGAGCGACGCCAGGGGGGTGACGTAACCTCCCCGGTATAATCCTGGGGCGTTCGGTTTCCCGAGCGCCCTTTTCTGTTCGTCAGCGTTCCCGCAACGCCTCTTTCGCCTTGTTCAGCGGTTTCAGCAGATAATCCAGAATGGATTTACTGCCCGTTTTAATATCCACCGTCGCAATCATCCCCGGGAATACCGGAAATTCCTTGCCCTGTTTATTGGTCAGGTGGTTACTGTCAGTACGGATATAGACGCGGTAGTAGTACACGTCTCTTTTGACCTCATCCTGAAGGGTATCGGGTGAAATCATGGTCACCTCACCCGTCAGTCCACCATAAATCGAGTAGTCATAGGCGGTGATTTTCACCAGCGCTTTTTGTCCGGGGTGGATAAACGCCACATCACGCGGTGAAATTTTCGCTTCAACCACCATCTGATCGTCAAGAGGCACCAGGCTCATCAGTTTCCCATTGGGGGGGATAACGCCGCCGACGGTGGTGACGTCGATGTCCTTCACAATCCCGCGCACCGGCGCGTTGAAGGTCAAACGGGTCAGGGAATCCTCGCGCCCTTTCATGACCGAGCGCTGGGCTTCAATCTCCGCATTCGCTTTCGCCAGCTCTTCGCGGGCGCGCACGTAATACTGGTTTTTCATTTCGGTGATTTTGTTCTCTAGCTCGTTTTTTTGCCGCTCCAGACGTAACACCTCCACCTTGCTCGCCGCCCCCTGAGTGACCAGCGGACGGGTTAACGACAGCTCGCGCTGGACCAGTTCAGCCCCCTGACGCAAACCGGCCAGCCCTTTTTCCAGGCTTTCGCGACGGGACTGGAAGAGCGCCGTTTCCTGTTTGACCAGTTCAACGTCGTCATCCAGCTCTTGCGGAAACGTCAGTTCCGTGTCGTTCACTTCCGCTTTCAGGCGCGCAGCCGTGGCCAGCGCGGCATTCAGACGAGACTCACTTTCCAGCACGCTGGATTCCGTTTTGGTGCGGTCAAGCTGAGCCAGCCGCTGCCCACGTTCAACGATGTCACCTTCGCGCACCAGCAGGCTATGGATAATGCCCCCCTCCAGCGACTGAATGACCTGCTCGTGAGAAGACGGGATCACTTTGCCGTTGCCGGTGGTGACTTCATCAAGCTGGAACAGACTCGCCCAAGCGATAAACGCCGCAAGCAGTGCGAACAGCGACCAGGCCACCCACGTTGAGCGCGGCAGGCGCGGCTCTTTCAGGCGGCTGTTATAGCGGGATAGATCATTCATGCCATTCCCTCCTCGGCCACGGCCGCCGGTTTCATGGTCACGGTACGCTGCGCTGCCTTTTGCGGCGCCATACCGTGCTGACGCAAGATCGCGTCGCGCGGGCCATCCATCACCACTTTGCCGTTTTCCAGCACGATGATGCGGTCAACCAGATCCAGAATCGGCAGCCGGTGTGTTGCCACCACCAGCGTCCGGCGCTTGCCCAGCCATTGCTGTAAGTGCTGAATGAACTGCTTTTCGCTCATCTCATCCAGCCAGGCGGTAGGCTCGTCCAGCAGAAGAATATTGGGCGACGTGATCAGGGCCCGCGCCAGCAACAGCGCCTGTCGCTGGCCGCCGGATAACCCGGCCCCCCCTTCATTGATGAGGTAGTTCAGCCCCATTTTCTGCTTACGCACGAACTCCAGCGCGCCGCTGTTGACCAGCGCCTGATGGATCTCCTCGTCGGTAGCAAGCGGGTTGCCCATCAGGATATTGTCGCGCACAGAGCCAAAGAACAGCCGCGCCTGCTGGCTCAGCAGCTGCATATCCCGGCGCACATCGGCGGTGTCGAGATGATTTAAGGCAATGTCATCCAGCAGAATGCTTCCCTGCTGCGGTTCCTGCATCCCGGCCAGAAGCTGCAGCAAGGTACTTTTGCCGGAGCCGTTGCGCCCCAGAACCGCCACCCGTTCGCCGGCGCGGATCTGCAATTTGCTGATGTGCAGCACGGTCAGTTTTTCCTCGTCGTCGTACCAGAATCCCACGTCGTCGAGGGTATAGTTCCCGCGCAGATGGGCTTTATGCACCTTTTTACCCTGCTGAGGATCGTCAATCGGGCGCTGCATCAGGTCGTCCAGTCCCTTTCTCGCCACCTTCGCCGACTGCCAGCGGGACAGCACGCCCGAAATCTGTGAGAGCGGCGCGATGGTGCGCGAGGCCAGAATCGAGGTTCCCACCAGCGCACCGGTGGTCATGTCGCCGCTGATGACCAGATAGCACCCCACCAGCAACACTACCGCGTAAACTATGGACTGTACCTCCTGCGTCCAGGTCAGGAGCAGTCCGGTCAGCCAGCGCTGTTTCATTCCGACGGTGGCCGCCACATCGTTGGTGTTGTTCCACTGATTCTGAAAACGCTGTTCGGCGCGCATCAGCTTGATGTCCTCAATGCCCTGTACCGCCTCCACCAGGGTGGCGTTACGAATGGCGGATTCGCGCATCCCTTCGCTGGAGAGTTTTCCCAGCGGGCGCTGTACCAGCAGGCCCGGGATCAGCAGCAGCGGCACGGCAAGCAGAACCACCAGCACCAGCGGACCGCCAATCATCCACAGAATGAACACAAACAGCAGGAAGAACGGCAGATCGGAAATCGCCGCAATGGTGGTGGAGGTAATCAGCTCGCGCACCGACTCCAGCTCGCGGATCTGGGCGATAAACGACCCGGTCGATTTAGAGCGGGCGCCGTTTTTGATCCGCAGCGCGTGAGCAAACACCCGCTCGGAAATCCGCAGATCCGCCCGCTTACCCACCACATCCGAAATATGCACGCGCAGCATGCGCATAATGAACTCGAACACGATGGCGAGCATGACGCCGCCAAACAGTACCCACAGCGTGGCTTCAGACTGCGACGGCACCACCCTGTCGTACACCTGCATGGAGAAGACCATGCCGGAGAGCGCCAGCACGTTCGCGACCAGCGCCACCAGCATGATGTCGCTGTAGCGTCGCCAGTCTTTCAGCGCCAGCTGCCAGAACCAGTTTTTCTCATAGGGTTTGATGTAATCATCCACGCGGGCATCCGGCGTGGATTCGAGCGGGCGCAACACCAGCAGCGTTTTCAGCCGTGCGCCGAGCGCTTCCCGCGTTAATGTTGTCTCCAGCCCGCCATCGCCGCTGAACTGCAGGCTGACGTTGCCGTCGTTGTCCATGCGGTTAATAACCGCGATCTGTCCGCCAGTGAACTCCGCCAGCAGCGGTAAACGCCACGGGTCGAGGGAGACGGCGTCTGCTTCCACCTTACGCATCCCAAGCCCAAGCTGGCGCGCCATCTCCTCCAGCACCAGCTGGCGCGGGGACTGGCTTTCATGGTTAATCGTGACCCGAACATGCTCCGCCGAAAAATCCAGCCGATAGTGCTTCGCGATGATGAGCATGCCCTGCAACCAGGGTTCGTACTGTGGATGTGTCTTCATAATCTCCGGGTTAACGCAAGTCGTCTAAAGAAACGCAAAAGGCCGCGGGGATCGCTCCCCGCGGCAGGGTTTTACGCAATTAACAGTTGATGATTGGCCAGCAGCGTCGCCAGATCCGTCTGGACGCCGTTCAGGGTCACCAGCGTGGTAGGCGAGAACTGACCGCCCGTACCGTCGAGGTCAACCTGGATTTCGGTATTGCTGCCGTTTTGCACCACGCGGATGTAATCGGTGATGTTCCCCGCGCTGCTGTCCAGCGTTGCCACCCCGTTCACGTAGCTCGCCGAGCCCGTGCCGGTATAACCGCTGTCGGAGAGCAGATCGCGCAGGTCGATACGGTCCGTATCCGCCGTGCCTTCCCAGGTGCCGACGGTAAAGCCGTTCACCACATCGTGACCGTTACCGCCCGTGGCATCCGACGCGTTGATGAGCTTATAGAGCAACGTGTCGTGGCCGCCGCTGCCGATATTGAAGGTGTCGTTTCCGCCCCGGCCTTCGAACTGGTTATCACCGCTGTTGCCGGTGATGACATCGTCGAAGTCCGAGCCGTTGATCCCTTCAATGTTCAACAACCGCGTGGTGCCAAACCCGGTGTCCTGCGCCGTGGAGAGGCGTAAATCAACGGTAATGCCGGACGTTGCGTTACGGTAATCCACCACGTCCATTCCACCGGTGTTGCTCCAGGTGTCATAGTCGGAATGGGTATTCCAGCCGCCGGAACCGTTATAGGTATAGGTGCCATCCTCTGCGATAAAGGTGTCGTTATACCCGGTGCCGGTAATCGTTCCGCTGTGGCCGCCGGTGGCCGCTTCGGCAGTGAGCACGTAGCCCTCCTTACCGTTTCCCGCCTCCAGGCCGCTCCAGGTGACGTTATCCGACACGCCGTTAGTGATCTTGACGATCTCGGCCGAGTAGGTCTCATTCGGATCCAGCCCGTAGAAACTCACCAGCGCAGAGGTATCGTTCGAGCCGATACCGGACTGGGCGTTGATGATCTGCGAGGCCACCAGCACACCCGCGGCGTTATACAGATTGACCGTGTTGCCGTAGTAAGCGTTGATACCCTCACTGTCGACAATGTGCAGGTGCATCGCGGTGCCGTCGGCAATGGTTTTGCTGTTTTGCACCAGCACCACCTTGCCGTTTTGCTGCGACACCAGCAGATCCTGTGCGCCGTCCCAGTTGTAATCCACCGCAGCCACGCCGGTGACGTTGGCAAGCCCAGACGCCAGCTGGCTCGAGGTCCAGGTGGAACCGTAACCGTTGTTGGTGAACAGGGTCGCGGTTTGTGACGCGCCGTAGGTGCTGAGCTTGATGATGTCCATCTGCCCGTCACCGTTCCAGTCCACCGCCACCGACAGATACCCCGCCGTGGCGTTAGAGGCTTCTACCGCGCTCTTGGTCGTGGACAGCTGTCCTGCACCGTTGTTGTAGTAGATCACCCCGCCGGTGTTGTTGTAGCTGCTGCCCAGGTACAGATCCATGTAGCCATCGCCGTTGAAGTCCGCCCACGTCATGGAGGCTGCCGTGGTGGTATTCGCCGCGTTAACCACAAACACGTTGGTCAGGTTCTGGCCGATGGAGAGCGTGCCGTTGCCGTTGTTGTTCATCACGGTTAACGAGTACGCGCCGCTGCGGTTGGTGTGCTGCACAATGTCTACGGTGCCGTCGTTGTTCAGGTCGACGCCGGAGATTTCACGCATGGTGGTGAATTGTCCCCAGAAGCCTGCCCCGCCGTTGGTACCGTCTGGTGTCAGCACGCCATTGTTGTTAATCAGATAGGTTATGGAGTCCGCACCCGCATCGCCGTATGCCAGATCCAGATAACCATCCCCGTTTTTGTCGTACGCCACCACGCCGCCGTACCAGATGGTGGTCCCCATCGCCAGCTGGCTGGCGTTATAGGTACTGCCATCGTAGGTCCACATCACCTGCGTAGAACCCGCGTAGGTGTTCTCCGTCGCAAAGATATCCTGCGTGCCGTTACGGTCAAAGTCGGCGGCGGTCTGGCTCACCACGTAATAGCCACGGGTGTTGCTCAGCGTATTGCCGGCATAGGTCGAGCTATCGCTGCTGGAGTAAGACTGGCCGTTAGCAATGATATTCCACAGGCCGCTGCTGTTCGTGCCGACGGTCATGGTCGAGTTATTCAGGTTACCCGCCGTGGTCGCCCAGTCGGTATTCACGGTGGTGGTATCAATCACCAGGCTGCCGTTGGCAATACCGGTGGTATTACCGTTGCCCGCACTGCTCTTCACCTGAGCGGTGACGTTATAGCTCGCCACGCCCAGCGCATCGCTGTCCGGAATCTGCAGATACCAGGTGTTGTGATCCGGGTCGACCACGACCGCACCGCCGGTCTGGGAGGTGTAGGTTTTCCCGTTCACCGTCACCACCAGATATTCACCGTTCACCAGGTCTGCGGATACCGTACCGCTGACAATCGGCGTGGTATCGGAGGTGGTCTGGGCGGTAATTGCCGTCGTGGTGGTCGGTACGCTGGTATCGACGTTCAGCACAAACCCGTCCGATTCCGTGTAGTTACCGGCTTTGTCGGTGACGCGCACAATGTAGGTGTGGTTGCCATCGCTCAGGCCGTTGTCCTGGAAGGACCAGCTGGCGCTGCCGTTCATGGTTACCTGACCAAGCAGAATGCCGTCGCGATAGAGCTGCACAATTTCGCCGTCGTCCGGGGCGCGGTTCAGCGTGCCGTTGATCAGCGGTGAGGTATCATCCGTCGCCACCGACGCACCGTAAGTGCCCTGACGCTCGCCTTCACCGTCGGTGTAGCTCACCACGGTACCCACGGTGGTTGGCGGCGTAGTATCGACCGTCACCACCTGCGACGCGGTGGAGCCTACGTTACCCGCCTGGTCGATAATCCGCACCTGGTAGGTGTAGTTCCCGTCATCCAGATCGCGGGTATCGGTGTAGCTCCAGCGCTGGTTGGTGACCGTGGTGTCAACCCACGTATTTCCGCCGTCCAGACTGATCTGCACGCGCTCGTCGCCTGCCAGCGCGCTACCGAGCGAACCGTTAATGGTCAGCGTGGTGTCCATGGTGATGAAATCACTGCCGGACTGTCCGGTATCGTCGCTGATGCTGTCGATAGTGACGCCGTACTGCGGCGCCTGCGTATCCACCGTTACCACCTGCGACGTGGTAGCCCCGACGTTCCCCGCCTGGTCGACAACACGTACCTGGTAACTGTAGCTATCGTCGGTCAGCGTGCGCGTGTCGTTATAGCTCCACTGCGTGCCGCTCACGGTGGCGTAGACCCAGGTGGTGCCGCCATCCATGCTCACCTGAACGTACTCACCCGCCCCCAGTTCAGCACCGAGCGTGCCGTGCAGGGTGTAGGATGTCGAGCTGGTCAGGAAGTCGTTATTGTCGAAGCCGGTATCCACGGTGATGTTATCCACGCTCACCGTGATCGCCGCATCCGGGGCCACCGTGTCAACGGTGACCTGCTGATGGGCGCTGGCACCCACGTTACCTGCGGCATCCACCACGCGAACGTAGTAGTCGTAGGTCTGGTTAGCCAACGTGCGGCCATCCACGTAGTACCAGTTGTTGCCAGTGACAATCACGTTCTGCCAGGTCACGCCGCCGTCAATACTGATCTGGGCATATTCCCCGTCGGCCAGCGTCGCGCCGAGCGAGCCGTGCAGCGTCAGCGAGGTATCGCTGGTGATAAAGTCGCTGCTGCTCAGGCCGGTGTCATCGCTGATGCTGTCGATGGCGATCGTTTTGCTGGCGTCCGGCACAACGGTATCGATGGTCACTACCTGGCTTACGGTAGCGCTGATATTCCCCGCATCATCAATGACGCGCAGCTGGTAGTTGTAATCCCCGTCGGCCAGCGTACGGCCATCCACATAGGTCCAGTTCAAACCGCTGACGCTAACATCGGTCCAGTTCTGGCCGCCGTCGAGGCTGATCTGGACGTGGTCACCGCTGCCCAGCGCCGCGCCCAGCGTCCCTTTCAGGCTGATCTGCGTATCGCTGGTAATAAAGTCGCTGTCGGACAGACCGGTATCCTGGGAGATGGAGTCAACCGTAATGCTCGTTGCCACAGGCGCGGTCAGATCAATCACCACGTCCTGGCTGTCCGTTGCCCCCACGTTGCCCGCGTTATCGATCACCCGCACCTGGTACTGGTACGTATCGTCCGTCAGAGTGCGGCTATCGGTGTAGCGCCAGGTCGTACCGGTGACGCTCAGATCAATCCACGTAGCCCCGCCGTCCAGGCTGATCTGCGCCTTCTCGTTGTTGCCGAGCTGCGCGGTCAGGGAACCGTTGAGGATAATCTGGCTGTCATTGGTGATGAAATCACTCGCGCTTAGACCGGTGTCGTTTTGCAGGGAATCAATGCTGATCCCCATCGACGGCGCAGTCAGATCCACGGTAACGGTGTGGTTGTCGCTGGCACTGTTGCCGATGGTGTTGCTCACCTGCGCGTTAATGACATACGCGCCGCCGTCTGCCAGCGCGGAAACATCTGCGCTGCCGAGCGTATAGCTCCAGCTGCCGTCATTCTGCACGGTCGTCGTATAGGACTTGCCGTTCAGGGTCACCGTCACCGTCTGGCCCGCTGGCGCGTCGGTAGTACCGCTGATCACCAGCGGCGTACCGTGTTCGGCGGCGCTGACGATGTCGTCCTGGGCAAAGGTGTTAATAACGATCGTCGGTACATCGCCGTTCAGCGTCACGTCGTGCGTGGTGCTGCCCGGGTTGCCCGCCTTATCGCTCACCGAGGCGGTAATGGTGTAATCCCCGTCGCTCAGGCCAAGGAAATCACGGCCCGGCACAAAGACCGACCACGTACCGTCTGCCGCGACGGTCGCCTGATAGCTGTGGCCGTTAAAGGAGACGGTCACTGTCTGGCCCTGTTCCGCCGTGGTGGTGCCGCTGATGGTCTGGCCGGCCAGCTGCTCGGCGTTGTTGACAATATCGTCATCGGCCACGGTGCTGATGGTGACGGTCGGCGCAACGGTGTCCACCGTTAAGGTGTGCGTGGTCTGGCCGTTATTACCGGCGTTGTCATTGACCGACGCGGTCACCGTCAGCGCGCCCTGGCCGAGTGCAGCCAGGTCAGTAGCCGGAACATCCAGCGTCCAGGTGCCGTCATTCGCCACGGTGGCAGTGTAGGTTTTGCCGCCCAGGGTCACGGTGACGGTCTGGCCCGCCTCTGCACTGGAGGAGCCGTGCACGGTCAGCGGCTGCTGCGCTTCCGCTGCGTTCAGCACGTCATCGCCCGACAGCGTTGCAATGCTCACCACCGGCGCAGTGGTGTCCACGCTGATGCTGTGCGTTGCCGAAGCGCTGTTGCCCGCGCTGTCCTGCGCAGAAACCGCTACCTGATAGTTCGCGCCATCGGCCAGCGCCCCCACATCGGCTGCCGGTACGGTGGTGCTCCAGCTGCCGTCGCTCTGAATGGTGGCCGTATAGCTCTTGCCGTTCAGGGTCACGGTCACCACCGTGCCGCTGGCAAACTGAGCACTGGAGCCGTTAATCACCAGAGACGTAGTGGCTTCTGCTGCGTTGATCACGTCATCGCCGCTGAGAGTATTTACCGTCAGCGCCACGGAGGCGGTATTGACCACCACGTCGTGGGTCTGGGTGCTGCTGTTGCCCGCGCTGTCGGTGATGGTTGCGCTGAGGGTCACGGTGCCGTCATTGAGCGCAGAAATCACGCTCGCCGGTACGCCTACGCTCCAGTTACCGCTGGCATCAACGGTGGTGGTGTACTGGTTCGAGCCTAAGGTGATGACGACCTTATCGCCCACGTTCGCGCCGGTGGACGTGCCGCTGACGATCTGCGCCTGCGCATGTTCCACGCTGTTGATGACGTCATCGCCCGCCACCACGTTAAAGCTGACGGTCGGCGGTGTGGTATCCAGCGTAATCGCCTTGCTCGCGCTGCCCGGGTTACCCGCCGTATCGCTGACGCTCACCTGCACCGTATAGCCATTATCAGCCAGTGCGGACAGATCGGCGGGAGGTACGTTGACGCTCCAGGTGCCATCCGGTTGTACCTGGGCGGTATAGCTGTTGCCGCCCAGCGTCACGGTAACCGTCTGCCCGGCTTCTGCCGTGGTCGTGCCGGAGACAGTCACACCAGCGGATGCTTCGCTGCCGTTAATAACGTTATCGCCAGCAACCGTATCAATGGTGACGCCTGGCGCGGTGGCATCTACGCTGTACTCACGCCCTGCGGACGCGCTGTTGCCGTGCGCGTTGGTGACGCTCACCTGCACGCTGGCATCGCCGTCTTTCAGGCCCGCGAGATCCGCGGACGGTACGGTGGCGGCCCAGTTGCCGTCTGCATCGACGGTGGCGGTATAAGACTTGCCGCCAAAGGTGACGGTAACGGTCTGGTTTTCTTCCACGTTGCTGGTGCTACCGGAGAGCACCAGATCCGCACCTTTCTCCGCCGCGTTAATCACGTCGTCGGTGGCGATGGTGTCAATGCTGATGGCGACCGCGGTCAGATCGACCGTGACGTCATGGCTGATGGTCACCGGGTTGCCTGCTGCGCTCTGGCCTGCAACGGTGACGGTGACCGTACCAGCAGCCAGCGCCCCGACGTCTGCAGCCGGGATCGCCGCGCTCCAGGTACCATCAGCCAGCACGGAAGCCGCATAAGTTTTGCCATTCAGGGTCACGGTGAGCGTTGTGCCCGCCGCCAGCCCGTCGCTGGAGCCGGTGACAATCAGGTTCTGACCATGTTCGATGCTATTGATCACATCGTCGCCCGCCACGGTGTCCACACGCAGACCCGGCAGGTTGGCGTCGATGGTGATATCGCGTTCGCCCGTACCGGTGTTGCCGTGGCCGTTGGTGACGGTCGCTGATACCGTTAAATCGCCGTTGCCCAGCGCGGTCAGGACCGACTCCGGCACGCTCACGGACCAGCTCAGATCGCTCTGCACCGTCGCGGTGTAGCTGTTGCCGCCAATCATCACGGTTACCGTATTGCCCGCTTCGGCATTCGCCACGGTACCGCTGATGGTCTGGCCCGCCGCCACTTCCGCCGCGTTAATCACGTTGTCGCCCGCCACGGTGTTAATGGTGACGGTCGGCAGCGCGGTGTCGACCAGCACGTTCGCACTGTTGCTTACGCTGTTGCCCACGCCGTTGGTGGCGGTCGCGTTCAGGGTGTAGTTCGCCTGACCCAGACCGGCCAGATCGGCGGCCGGAACCGTCAGGCTCCAGGTACCGTCTGCCGCCGTGGTGGCCGTGTAGTTTTTACCGTTCAGGGTCACGGTCACCACGGTGCCTTCTGCCAGGTTGGCGCTGGTGCCGCTGACGTTCAGATCCTGGCCTTTCTCCACCGCGTTCAGGACGTTGTCATCGCTGATGGCGTTGAAATTAACCGAAGGCAGACCGGTGTCCACAGACACGCTATGGGTGCCGGTGCCGGTATTGCCCGCCGCGTCAGTGACTGACGCTGTCACGGTCACGCTGCCGTCGCTGAGGCCGGAAATGACGCTGGCCGGTACGCCCACGCTCCAGTTACCCGCCGCGTCCAGCACGGTGGTGTAGCTCTGGCCGCCAATCGTTACTGTGACCTTATCGCCCGCCGCCGCGCCGGTGGCAATGCCGCTGATGATTTGTGCCTGTCCGTGTTCTGCGATGTTAATGACGTCATCGCCCGCGATGGTGCTAATGGTCACCTGAGGCACGGTCATGTCCACCGTCAGATTGTGATCAACCGACGCCGGGTTACCCGCCTTGTCGCTGACCGATGCGGTGACGGTCACGCTGCCGTCGCTGAGCGCCGCCAGATCCGCCGCCGGGACGTTCAGCGTCCAGTGACCGTCTGAACCGACCGTTGCGGTGTAGTCCTTGCCGTTCAGGCTCACGGTCACCGTCTGGCCCGCTTCCGCGGTGCTGGTACCGGAGACGGTCAGGTCGGCCTGTGCTTCTGCCGCATTAAGAATGTCGTCCGTCGCCAGGGTGTTGATGGTCACGGACGGCGCGGTGGCATCCACGCTGTACTCACGCCCTGCGGACGCGCTGTTTCCATTGACGTTGGTAACGCTCACCTGCACGCTGGCGTCGCCGTCTTTCAGACCGGCAAGATCCGCCGCTGGCACGGTAGCGGTCCAGTTGCCATCGGCATCGACCTGCGCAGTATAGATTTTACCGCCCATGCTCAGGGTGACGGTCTGCCCGGCTTCCACGTTGGTGGTGGCACCAGAGAGCACCAGATCCAGGCCCTTCTCCGCCGCGTTAATCACGTCGTCGGTGGCAATGGCATTGATGCTGATGGCCACCGTTGCCAGATCCACGGTGACATCATGGCTGATGGTAATTGGGTTACCCGCCGTGCTGTCGCCGGTGACGCTGATCTTCACGGTGCCTTCCGGCCACGTGCTCACGTCCGCCGCCGGAACCGCCGCGTTCCAGGTGCCGTCCGCCAGCACCGTTGCGAAATAGTCTTTCCCGTTGACGGTCACGGTCAGTGCGGTGCCTGGGGTCAGCCCGTCGCTGGAGCCGGTGATAATCAGATTCTGGTTGTGCTCAATGGTGTTGATCACATCATCGCCCGCCACGGTGTCCACACGCAGGCCCGGCAGGTTCGCGTCGATGGCGATGTCACGCGTACCCTCACCGGTGTTGCCGTGGCCGTTGGTGACGGTCGCGCTCACGCTCAGACTGCCGTTGCCGAGCGCGGTCAGAACGTCGGATGGCACGCTTACGGACCAGCTCAGATCGCTCTGCACCGTCGCGGTGTAGCTGTTGCCACCAATCGTCACCGTTACGGTGTTGCCCGCTTCGGCATTCGCCACGCTGCCGCTGATGGTCTGGCCCGCCGCCACTTCCGCCGCGTTAATCACGTTGTCGCCCGCCACGGTGTTGATGATGACGGTTGGCAGCGCGGTGTCGACCAGCAGGTTCGCCGTATTGCTTACGCTGTTGCCCACGCCGTTGGTGGCGGTCGCGTTCAGGGTGTAGTTCGCCTGACCCAGACCCGCCAGATCGGCGGCCGGAACCGTCAGGCTCCAGGTACCGTCTGCCGCCGTGGTGGCCGTGTAGTTTTTACCGTTCAGGGTCACGGTCACCACGGTGCCTTCTGCCAGGTTGGCGCTGGTGCCGCTGACGTTCAGATCCTGGCCTTTCTCCACCGCGTTCAGGACGTTGTCATCGCTGATGGCGTTGAAATTAACCGATGGCAGACCGGTATCCACGGTCACACTATGGGTGCCGGTGCCGGTATTGCCCGCCGCGTCAGTGACTGACGCAGTCACCGTCACGCTGCCGTCGCTGAGGCCGGAAATGACGCTGGCCGGGACCCCGACGCTCCAGTTGCCCGCCGCGTCCAGCACGGTGGTGTAGCTCTGGCCGCCAATCGTTACGGTGACCTTATCGCCCGCCACCGCGCCGGTGGCAATGCCGCTGATGATTTGTGCCTGGCCGTGTTCAGCGATGTTAATGACGTCATCGCCCGCGATGGTGCTGATGGTCACCATCGGAACTGTCACGTCCACCGTCAGATTATGATCAACCGACGCCGGGTTACCCGCCTTGTCGCTGACCGATGCGGTAACGGTCACGCTGCCGTCAGCTAAACCTGCCAAATCCGCCGCCGGGACGTTCAGCGTCCAGTTACCGTCTGAACCGACCGTTGCGGTGTAGTCCTTGCCGTTCAGGCTCACGGTCACCGTCTGGCCCGCTTCCGCGGTACTGGTACCGGAGACGATCAGGTCGGCCTGTGCTTCTGCGGCATTAAGAATGTCGTCCGTCGCGAGGGTGTTGATGGTCACGGATGGCGCGGTGGCGTCCACGCTGTACTCGCGACCTGCGGACGCGCTGTTGCCATTGACGTTGGTAACGCTCACCTGCACGCTGGCATCGCCGTCTTTCAGACCGGCAAGATCCGCCGCTGGCACGGTGGCGGTCCATTTACCGTCTGTCCCGACGGTGGCAGTGTAGCTCTTGCCGCCGAAGGTAATCGTGACGGTCTGGTTCGCTTCCACGTTCGAGGTGCTGCCGGAGAGCACCAGATCCGCGCCCTTCTCGGCCGCATTAATCACGTCGTCGTTGGCAATGGCGTCAATGCTGATGGCGACGCTTGCCAGATCCACCGTAACATCGTGGCTGATGGAGACCGGGTTACCCGCGCTGCTCTGACCTTCAACGGTCACAGTGACCGTCCCTGCAGCCAGCGCCCCGACGTCCGCCGCCGGAACCGCTGCGCTCCAGGAGCCGTCGGCCAGCACCGTCGCCGGGTAGGTTTTGCCGTTCACGGTGACGGTTAATCCCGTACCCGGCGTCAGACCGTCGCTGGAGCCGGTGATAATCAGGTTCTGCCCGTGCTCGATGGTGTTGATCACATCATCGCCCGCCACGGTGTCCACACGCAGGCCCGGCAGATTGGCGTCGATGGCAATATCGCGCTCAGCGGAGCCGCTGTTGCCCACATTGTTGGTCACGCTGGCGCTCACCGTCAGTTCGCCGTTGCCCAGCGCCGTCAGATCGGATTCCGGTACGTTGACAGACCAGGTGAGATCGCTCTGCACCGTGGCCGTGTACGTGTTGCCACCTAACGTCACGGTCACGGTATTGCCCGCTTCGGCATTCACCACGGTACCGCTGATGGTCTGCCCGGTTGCCAGCTCCGCCGCGTTAATGACGTCGTCACCCGCGACGGTATTGATGATGACCCCCGGCAGTACAGACTCCACGTTCACGGTGTGCGAGGTACTGGCACTGTTGCCAACGCTGTCCGTGGCTGACGCGGTGACGCTGTAAAGCGCTTCACCCAGTTGCCCCACCTCGCTCGCCGGAACGGTGGTGCTCCAGAGACCGTTATCATCCACCGTCGCGCTATACGCTTTGCCGTTGAGCATCACGGTAACAACCGCACCTGCCGTCAGGCCGGTGGCCGTACCGGTAATGGTCAGATCCTGCGTTTTCTCGGTGCTGTTGATCACATCATCACCGGACACGGTATCGATGGTCAGCACCGGGGCGGTCAGGTTCACCTCCACGTCATGGGTCGCGCTATTGCTGTTACCGGCTTTATCGGTCAACGCGGCGGTGATGGTGTAATCGCCCGCGGTCAGCGCACTGACGTCCGCCGCAGGTACCCCCACGCTCCAGTTGCCTGAGGCATCCACGGTGGCGGTATACGATTTGTTGTTAATGGTGACGGTAACCACATCGCCCGCTTCGGCGCCGGTCACGGAACCGGTCACCATCAGGGCCTGCGCATGCTCGGCGCTGTTGATCACGTCGTCGTCGGACACTGTGTTAATGGTCAACTGCGGAACCGTGATATCCACCAGCACGTCGCGATCCGCAGAGGCCGGGTTGCCCGCTTTATCGGAGACGGCGGCACTGATGGTGTAGTTGCCGTCCACCATGCTGCCCAGGTCCGCAGACGGCACGGTGACGCTCCAGCTGCCGTTGGCCTGTACGGTGGTGGTGTAATCCACGCCGTTCAGGGTCACGGTAACGGTCTGGCCCGCTTCGGCGTTGGTCACGCCGTTGATGTCCAGATCCTGCTGCGCTTCAAGCGCGTTGATGATGTTGTTATCGCTGACAATCTCAATAGAAACCGTTGGCGCGGTAGCATCCACGCTGTATTCGCGGCCTGCCGACGCGCTGTTGCCATTGACGTTGGTGACGCTCACCTGCACGCTGGCGTCGCCATCTTTCAGGCTACCCAAATCAGCCGATGGCACGGTGGCCGTCCAGTTGCCGCTGGCATCTACGGTGGCGGTGTAAGACTTACCGCCGAAGGTGATGTAAACCGTCTGGTTTTCCTCCACGTTAGTGGTGGAGCCGGACAGCACCAGATCCGCCCCTTTTTCTGCCGCATTGATCACGTCGTCGGTGGCAATGGCGTCAATGCTGATAGCCACGGTCGCCAGATCCACGGTCACGTCATGGCTGATAGTCACCGGGTTACCGGCGCTGCTCTGGCCGTCAACGGTCACGGTGACCGTGCCCGCATTCAGCGCGCTGACGTCTGCGGCAGGGATCGCTGCCGTCCAGGTGCCGTCTGCCAGCACCGTGGCCGCGTAGGTTTTACCGTTGGCGGTGACCGTCAACGCCGAGCCAGCGCTCAGCCCCTCGCTGGTACCGGTGATAATCAGGTTCTGCCCGTGCTCGATGCTGTTAATCACATCGTCGCCCGCCACGGTGTCCACACGCAGGCCCGGCAGGTTGGCATCAATGGTGATGTCACGCTCGCCATAACCGGTGTTGCCGTGGCCGTTGGTGACGCTGGCCGTCACGGTCAGGTCCCCGTTGCCGATGGCGGTTAACACGTCAGACGGCACATTCACCGACCAGCTTAAATCGTCCTGAACGGTTGTCGTATAGTTGTTGCCGCCAATGGAAAACGTGACAGTGTCACCGCTCGCGGCACCGCTCACTTTCCCGCTCAGCGTCTGGCCAGACGCCACTTCCGCAGCGTTGATGACGTCGTCGGTGGCAACCGCATTAATGGTGACAACCGGCAGCGCGCTGTCCACCAGCACGTTATGGCTTGCGCTCGCGCTGTTGCCTGCCGTATCGGTCACGCTCGCCGTCACGGTGTAGCTGGCTTCACCCAGCGCCGAGACGTTGGCTGCCGGAACGGTCACGCTCCAGTTGCCGCTGGTGTCGGTGGTGGCGGTATAACTGATACCGTTCAGGGTTACGGTGATGGCGGTGCCGTCCGGCTGATTGCTAGTGCCGGAGAGCAGCAGATCGTCGCCCTTTTCGGTCGCGTTAATCACGTCATCGCCCGCAAGGGTGTTGATGGCGATAACCGGTGCGGTCAGGGAGACCGTAACGTCATGCGTGGCGGTGGTGCTGTTGCCCGCTTTATCGGTGAGGGTTGCCGAGAGGGTCTGATCGCCGCTTACCAGCGCGCCGACGTCCGTGGCCGGAATGCCGGTGCTCCAGTTCCCGGAGGCGTCCAGCATGGCGGTGTAGTCTTTGCCATTGAGGGTGACGGTAATCACGTCTCCCGCCTGGGCACCCGTGACCTTACCGGAGACGATCAGCGCCTGACCGTGTTCGGCGATATTCAGGATGTCATCACCCGCCACAACGTCAAACACGATCTGCGGCACGGTGGTATCCACCAGCACGGCCGCATCGGTGCTCGCCGGGTTGCCGGCTTTATCAGAAACGGATGCCGTGACCGTGGCATTACCGTCGGCGATGCCCGCCAGATCGGCCGCCGGGACGTCGAGCGTCCAGCTGCCATCTGCCTGCACCTGCGCGGTATAGGTGTTGCCATTGAAGGCCACGGTCACCGTCTGGCCCGCTTCGGCGGTGGAGGTACCGCTGAGGGTCAGGTCCTGCGCCGCCTCTGCCGCATTCAGGATGTTGTCACCGCTGATGGTATTGAGGGTGACCGTCGGCGCGGTGGTATCCACGCTGTACTCGCGCCCCGCCGATGCGCTGTTGCCGTTAACGTTGGTCACGCTCACCTGCACGCTGGCATCGCCGTCCTTCAGGCTGCTCAGATCCGCTGCCGGAACGGTGGTGGTCCAGTCGCCGTTGGCGTCTACCGTCGCCGTATACGTTTTCCCGCCCAGGGTAACGGTCACGGTCTGTCCCGCCTCAACGTTGGCCGAGGTGCCGCTGAGCACCAGGTCTTCGCCTTTTTCCGCCGCGTTCAGCACGTTGTCAGCGGTCACGCTGTTAATGCTAATGGCGACCGGGCTGAGATCCACATCAACGACGGTGCCAATCGTGACCGGGTTGCCGGAGGTGTCCTGCGCGCTGGCGCTGATGGCCAGTGAACCGTCAGCCCACTGGGAGACGTCCGCCGCAGGCACGACCGCCTGCCAGGTGCCGTCTGCCAGTACCGAGGCGGAATAATCCTTGCCGTTAATGGTGACGGTAACGGTGCTGCCTGCCGCCAGATCGGTGCTGGTGCCCGACACAATCAGGTTCTGACCGTGCTCGATGATATTGATGACGTCATCGCCTGCGACCGTATCAATACGCAGGCCCGGCAGCTGGGCGTCGATGGTGAAGTCCAGTGAGGAAGAGCCGGTGTTGCCGTGCACGTTGGTGACGCTGGCCGATACGGTCAGTTCGCCGTTGCCAAGCGCGGTTAACTGGCTCTGGGGTAACGGCAGGCTCCAGGTGAGATCGTCCTGAACCGTGGTGGTGTAGGTCTGGCCGCCGAGCATAATGGTGACAGTGTCACCTGAAGCAGCATTAGTAACCTTACCGGTCAACGTCTGCCCCGCGGCCACTTCCGCCGCGTTAACGATGTTATCGCCCGCCAGCGCGTTGATGGTCACAACCGGCAGCGAGCTGTCCACCAGCACATCGTGTGTGGTTGAGGCGCTGTTGCCCACGCTGTCGGTGACGCTGGCGGTCACGGTGTAATGTGCCTCGCCCAGCGCGCTGACCGCAGAGGCAGGTACGGTGACGCTCCAGCTGCCGCTGGCGTCGGTGGTCGCGGTGTAGGTGATGCCGTTAAGGCTAACGGCAATCGTCGTTCCTTCCGGCTGGTTGCTGGTTCCGGAAAGCAGCAGATCCTCGCCTTTCTCAGTCGCATTGATCACATCATCCGCCGCCAGGGTATTGATAGCGATTTCCGGCGTCACGGTGTTGACCACTACGTCTACTGCGCTGCTACCGGTATTACCGGAGCGATCGGTCACCGAGACGTTAACGGTCCAGGTCCCGTCTGTCAGACCCTGTACAACGGAGGCTGGCAGGCCGAGGCTCCAGTTCCCCGCCGCATCCACCACGGTGGTGTACTCCACGTTATTCAGGGTGATGGTCACCAGGTCACCCGCTGCCGCACCGGTGACCGACCCGCTCAGGATCTGCGCCTGTGAATGTGCGAGCTGGTTAACGGTATTGGTGTCGGTGACAAAATCGTTAATGGTTACCTGCGGGACGGTCGCATCCACCAGCCCAACGCGATCTTCGCTGCTGCTGTTGCCTGCCACGTCACTCACGGTTGCCGTTACCGTGACGGTGCCGTCAGTCAGAGCGCCGACATCCGCAGCCGGTACGTTCACCGTCCAGGTCCCGTCACTCTGGACCGTGGTCTGATAGTGCTTGCCGTTCAGCGTAACGGTAACCGTCTGTCCCGCCTCAGCATTGCTGCTGCCGCTTAAGATCAGATCCTGCTGCGCTTCGGCCGCATTAATGATGTTGTCGTCGGTCAGGTTATCGATCGTAATGGACGGCGGTAAGGTATCCACGGTCACCACGCGCGACGCGTCGGCGCTGTTGCCGCTGACGTTCGTCACGCTGACGCTGACCTGCGCGCGTCCGTCAATCAGCGTCTCCATGGCGCTGGCCGGCACGGTCAGGCTCCAGGAGCCATCCTGCTGCACCTGCGCGGTAAAGGTCTGGTCGGCGAATTTCACCACCACGGTCTGCCCGGCCTCTACGCCCTGCGTCTGGCCCGACAGCACAAGATCGGCACCTTTTTCAGCCGCATTCAGCATGTCATCGCTGCTGACGGTATCGATGGTCACCGCCACGGCGTTCAGATCCAGCTCGATGGGGTGCTCAGCTGAAACGGTATTTCCCCAGGCATCTGTCGCGCTGACGTGAACGGTGATATCTCCGGCCGTCCAGCCCTGCAGATCGGACGCCGGGACGCCGATTTGCCAGCTGCCGTTGGCGTTGACCACGGCGGCATACCCGACGCCGTTGATGGTGACGGTGACGTGCGTGCCCGCTGCCAGGTGGGTACTGGAGCCGGTCACGGTCAGATCCTGCTGCTGCTCGATGGCGTTGATCACGTCATCGCCAGAAATGGTATTTACCCGCAGGCCAGGAAGCTCGGCGTTGATGTTGATATCACGCTCGCCGCTGCCGGTGTTGCCGTGGGCGTTGGTGACAGAAGCGGTAAAGGTTAACGCCCCGTCGCCAAAGGCCTTCAGATCGGCTGACGAAATGGTCACGCTCCAGGTCAGATCGCTGCCTACTGTAGCGGTGTAGCTCTTACCGCCCACCGAAACAGAGACCGTGTCGCCCGCCGCCGCGCCGGTGACGCGCCCGCTCAGGGTTTGATCCACCGCCACTTCAGCATTGTTGACCAGGTTGTCACCGGCGAAGGTATTGATAATCACCTGCGGCAGCACGGTATCCACCAGCAGCGTCGCTTCGGCGGAGCCGCTGTTACCGGCGGCATCGGTGCCGCTCACGCTGACGGTGTACAGGGTGTTTGCCAGGTTCAGAACGTCAGACACCGGCACCTGAACTGACCAGATGCCGTTATTAACGGTGGCCTGATAGCTCACGTTATTCAGCGTGACGTTTACCACGCTGCCGTCTGGCAGGTTGCTGGTGCCGCTCAGGCTCAGCGGCTGCATCGCCTCCTGCGCGTTCAGCACGTTATCCTGGCTGATGGCATTCAAGGTGAATTCCGGTGGGTTACCGCTCAGGGTAATGCCGTGGGTGGCGTTACCGGTATTGCCCGCCGCATCGGTCACCGAAACCGCAATGCTGTGGTTACCTTCCCCTAGCGCGCCAATGACTGACGCCGGTACGCCTACGCTCCAGCTGCCATTCGCCTGCACCACGCCGGTAAAGCTCTGGCCGCCAACGGTCACGGTGACCACATCGCCTGCTGCGGCTCCGGTCGCCTGGCCGGAAATAATCTGCGCCTGGCCCTGCTCACTGGTGTTGAGAATATCGTCGCCCGCGACGGTATTGATGGTCACGACCGGGGCGACAGTATCCACGGTGAAATGAGCCTGGGTGGATGACCCGTTCCCGGCTTTATCGCTGACGTTCACCGTCAGGGTGTGTTCGCCATTCGCCAGCGACTGTACCTCGCTGGCTGGCAGCGTGACGGACCAGGTACCGTCGCTGCCCACTGTGGCGGTATGGTTTTTACCGTTCACTGTCACCGTGACAATCTGACCGGCTTCCGCCGTGGTTTTCCCACTCAGCGTCAGCGGCTGATGGTGTTCAGCGGCATTGATAATATTGTCCTGCGCGACAGTATCGACCGTGATGGTCGGTGCCGCAGTATCCACGCCAATCGTCTGACTGCCGTTCACGGTATTGCCCGCCGCGTCCTTGCCGCTGACGTTCACCGTCCAGGTGCCGTCGCCCAGCGCCTGCGCATCCGCCGCAGGCACCTTCACGCTCCATGCGCCGTTTGCACCCACCTCAGCCGTATAGGATTTGCCGTTCAGCGTAACGGTCAGCTCTGTTCCCTGCGCCAGGTTCTTGCTGGCACCAGAAAGCGTAAAGCCTGCGGACTGCTCGCTGGCGTTGATGACGTTATCCCCCGCCGTGGTTGCCAGCGTCACGCTCGCCACGGCAGTATCAACGGTCACGGTGATGCTGCCTGCGGAGGTCGTTTTACTGCCGTCGATCTGCACGACTGACCAGGTATGTTCCCCGTCTGTCTGGGTCGGCAGTTTTACCGTCCAGGTGCCGTCTTTACTGACCATCGCGCTGGCAAGCGTATTGCCGCTGCTGTCTTTGATCTGAATGGTCGCGCCCGGTTGCCCGGTACCGCTAAAGGTTGGCGTGTTATCGTCGGTGATCGCATTTGCACTCAGCACGCCCTGCTTGTCGCCCGCAAGATCGGTGAGCATGAAGGTTGGCGTTGCGCTCTCAACTTCTTTCGTATTATCAATAACTTTTGTTTTTGTTTCGCCGTCGCCACCGTGAGCCAGCAGTGCCCCAATAGCACCGCCGCCTAACGCCGCCCCCGCAATCCAGCCCCATGGCGCATCACTCAATATGCTCTCCTGGGTCAGGAAAGGTTCAATGCTGCTAATCGGTGTGGCTTGCGCGGTTAATTCAGTAACGGCTGCGCCTGACGCTTCCCCGGCATCGGCAAAAGAGATATGTGTTAATTCCTGATTATCGTTAAATACCAGTTCAGACTGGTTATGGGTTTCAGGATCTTCAACGAAATAGTTATTGCAGCGAATAACGCTGCCATCTTTCATATAAATGAGAAGGTCTTTCCCCTGGCGGACGTAACGCACCACGTCCTGTGCAGAACCCTGGATTTCAATCACGCTCGGAGAGGAAATGGAGACCGACAGATTTCCTTCGCCGGTTAATTTCGTTTTCTCCGCTGTCTTGCGAATGATGACATCTACAACTTTTACGTTACTCATATTTCTCTCCTTGCAGGTGCTCGGATTCCTGTGGATATGTCCACCAGATAGATGTAGCTATCCCTGGGAAATTTCACCCATTATTTTCAGATTTATTTCGCGCAGAAAGGCGCGGCTTTTTTCAACTCAAATCGGGTAATTTTGCGGCAGCGTTTTTTTCTACTCCAATAAGCGTCATGAGATTATCAACAGCAGAGGCGTAATTAATTGCCGCGCTCCAGCCATCATATTCGGCCATTATTTTGGCAGACGTGGCCTGCCAGACATCCTGTTCTACGCTGAGCAAATCATTAATGCTCCGCTTGCTCAGGGTGTATTCGTTTTTGTAGACCGCGCGGGCACGTAACGCGTTTTCAAGCTGTAAGCTTCCGGCGGTCATTCTTCCACGCGCGCCGGTCCAGTCTGCCTGCGCGACGGAGGCTTTTTGCAGCACATCAAACCGCGCCTGATCGACCTGAGAGGAGGCCATCGCCCTGGTGCCTTCAGCCTGACGAACGCGTGCCGAAACGGCGCCGCCCTGATACAGCGGTGCATCGATATTGAGCTGGATCTGGTCATCCCAGTAAGCGCGGTTATCCGACTCATAGCGCGTGCGGCCTCCTTTCAGGCTTAACGTTGGCCAGTGCTGAGATTTTGCGGTTTCCACCCCATACTGGGCTGAACGCTCCATATTCTGCGCGGCCATTACCGCCGGTATCAGCGAGTAATCGATCTGGTTGACGGCATTCTGCTCTACGGCAAGCTTCTCAGGGACCGGTGAATAGGCTTCAGCCTGCATGCCCGTCAACACCGCGAGCCTTGCGCGGGCGCTGTTGAGCGCGGCGTTGTACTGCTCAACCGTCGCCTGCATACCGGCGATCCGCGTGCGGGTCTGCAGCTCATCGGAGGTTGAGCTTACGCCGGCATCCGCGCGCAGTTTCGCCAGCTGCTCCACGTTTTTGAGGGCCTGCACATTCTCTTTAGCCGCCTGCAACAGATCGCTATAACGTCTGACCTCCACGTAGCTCAGCGCGGTTTTTTCCGCCACGGCGGTGAGCGTCTCCATCAGCTGATAACGATAGCTATCGCGTCGCGCTGAAGACTGGCTGATGCTGTTATTCGTCTTGCCAAAGTCATAAATGAGCTGCGTAAGGCTTAATCCCCATGCCGCTGAATTTCTCAGTGAACCGCTGGAATCGGTGGTTTGACTATGGCCCGTACTGCCGTTCAGCGATATTTGCGGCATCCATCCGCTACGTGCTTCATCTATTTGCGCCTGACCAATCCCCAATTGTGCCGCCTGCTGGCTGACCGACGGATCGCGATCGATGGCAAAAAGAATACTTTCTTTTAATGTTGTCGTCGGCACCGTGGCAAAACCCAACGCGCCGCTATTGGCATAGGTCGTATTAATGCATGCCGAAATTAACACCAGCACTGCGGATAATCGGACCCACTTATAATTTCGCTCTCTCATCATTTATATCTCCCTGAGTCTGCGAATGGTTTAACCCTTTACCCAAAAAGAGGTATAGATAATCAGAAAAATATTATTAATCCCCCGTACTGAATTTCGGGTAATAGCCCCCCATACCCATTTCCATTGGAGATGAGAGCCGACCTTAGCCTAATATGAATTAAGAATTTACTTACTTCTTAACTGATTCGCAGCATAACAAAATGTGGTATAGGCAACTACACCCACAATGTTAATGTGGTGTTACAATTAAGAAAAATCATGGGGTTTCTGGACAAACTCTTAAAAATAGCCTTTCAAATGAAACTAATAAAGTCATTGTTATTTAAGTGAAATTTAAAAATACCCGGATGTACATTTTTGCGTTAATTTCCACGCGCGTCAGACACAAAGATTTTCAAAGAAATGTCAACTTAAGTAGCTTCGCCCTATTTATTGGCATAAAAAGCCGTTAAAATTCACTTTTGTGGAATTTTGTTGGTTTAAATAGTTTTTTAATAGACCAACAAACCAGTAAAGCGAAGCTAACTGGTTACAAAATCCAAATAGCGAGATAAAACATCGTTATAACATATTGATTACCCTTAGAAACCGTTCACTTATATTTAATCAATAACAGCTCAATTATCACGCAACTGAACTAATGTGTGGTTGCCCTTTTCTCTGCGACAAAATGCTGTATTATGCGAACTATTGCGACATTTTGCAGGATTGCTGCCATGCACAAAACCGCGCGTCAAAAATATGTGCTCGACATTATCAGCGAGCAGGGACAGGCCAGCATCACTGAGCTGGCAGAAAAGCTGCAGGTCTCTGCGGATACCATTCGCCGCGATCTCACGGACCTCGAAAAACAAGGGCTGGCGCAGAAGAACCACGGAGGCGCTATCGCGCTCAATCTGTCGGCCATGAATCGCCAGGGCAGAAATACGCTCCTGCCGGCGACCAAGCAGCGGCTGGGAAAACAGGTGGCACAGCAGGTTCCGCCGGGCTCTACGCTGTTTCTGGATGCGGGCAGTACGGTCATGGCGGTGGCCTCTTTTCTTCAGGGGCCGCTGACGGTGATCACCACCTCGCTGGATATCGCCCACGCTTTTAGCGACCGGGAGGATATCGAACTGATCCTGCTCGGCGGGAAATGGGATCAGAAGCAACGCCTGTTTGCTGGCGGTGCCACCCTCTCCCTGCTTTCTCGGTATCGGGCGGATATCGCCATCCTTGGCGCCTGCGCCCTTCATTCATCACTCGGTCTGAGTGCCGGGACGGAAGCCGATGCAGAAGTCAAACGGGCGATGCTTGCCGCCAGCCAGACGCACTGGATCGTCGCAGACCATCTGAAAGTCAACCGCTGTGAGCCGTATCTGGTGTGCGGGTTAGACGAAATTCATCAACTGTTTTTAGATCGTCCCTGGCCTGAGCTTGGGGACCAGAGCACCGTGCCCGTCACGGTTTGCGCTCATTAACGTGGAGAAGGTCATGAGTAAAATGAAGTCAATCAACATTGCGCTGATCGGGTATGGTTTTGTCGGTAAAACCTTCCATGCCCCGCTCATCCAGTCTGTGGACGGGCTTACGCTGGCGGTGGTTTCCTCCCGTGATGAGGAAAAAGTTAAGCGCGATCTGCCGGATGTGCAGGTGGTTGCTACCCCGGAAGAGGCCATTACGCACCCGGATATTGACCTGGTGGTGATCGCCTCCCCTAACGCCACCCATGCTCCGCTGGCCACGCTGGCCCTGAACGCCGGAAAACACGTGGTGGTGGATAAACCCTTCACGCTCGATATGCAGGAAGCGCGCGATCTTATTGCCCTGGCGGAGGAAAAGCAGCTTCTGCTCTCCGTGTTCCACAACCGCCGCTGGGACAGTGATTTCCTGGGCATTAAGGACGTTATCACACAGGGCACCCTCGGGAAGGTGAAACTGTTTGAGTCGCACATTGACCGCTTCCGCCCGGAAGTGCGCGTGCGCTGGAGAGAACAGAACGTACCGGGAAGCGGGCTGTGGTTTGACCTGGGGCCGCATCTGATCGACCAGACGCTACAGCTCTTTGGTCTGCCTCACTCGGTGCAAGGGAATATCGCGACGCTGCGCGACGGCGCGGAAGTGAACGACTGGGCGCATGTGGTCTTAAACTACCCTGATCATAAGGTTATTTTGCACGCCAGCATGCTGGTCGCCGGGGGTACCGCGCGCTTTACCGTCCATGGGGATAAGGGCAGCGTGGTGAAGGCCCGTATCGATCAGCAGGAAGCCCAGCTGCTGACTGGCATCGTTCCGGGAAGTGAAACCTGGGGTGAGGACAGCGACAGTATGGTCTTCTTTGGGGCTGACGGCGCGCCGCAGACCATTACCACGCCGAAAGGCGATCAGCGCCAGTATTACATTAATGTGCGCGATGCTCTGCTCGGGAAGATTGCCAATCCGGTTCATCCTGTCGAGGCGTTAGCGGTGATGGCGGTACTGGAAGCGGCGGTGAAATCGTCAGAGACCGGGTCAACCCAGGGGCTGGCGTTAACGGCTGAAGAGCGTGCTCTGCTGCAATAAAAAATGGGTTTTGTAGGCCGGGTAAGCGCAGCGCCACCCGGCGAGAAAGGCGGCAAAAGTGTTGAGGGCTATTGCCGCTTTTTCGGCATCATGCGCAGCAGCGTATTATCTTTCCAGAAATAGTGATGCATCAGCGCCGCCGCTGCGTGCAGGCCAATGACAAAATAGCCAAGGTTCGCCAGCGTCTCGTGCCACTCTTTTAGCCCATCAGCCAGATCAAAGTTGGATTCCGCCGCGTGCGGCATGGCGATGCCAAAGGCAAACCAGTCGTTTCCACGGTTATACATCATCACCAGGCCAATCAGCGGCAAAGCAATAAACAGCATATAAATCACCAGATGCCCCAGATGCGAAAGGCCTGTGATCATCGCTTTCGGTTTCGGCTCAATCGGCGGCGCTCGGAACTTCAGGCGCACCAGCAGACGTGTCACCATCAAAACCAGGATAGCGATCCCGCATGAGACGTGGATCATATTGATCAGCGGTCGGTCGGTACGCGGAAAGAAGCCTCTGAACTCCATGGCGCAGTAGGCGACGATAACTAACAGAAACACCAGCCAGTGAATGCCGATTTGCAGGCCTGTATATTTAGTGCGCATGTGATTTTCCGATAAAAAACAGTTACCGCGCCAACATAACGACCTTTCCTTAAAAATTCATTAACTTTTCTGTATGGATTTTCAAATACTTCCCGGGGCATGAAGCATCTTCAATTGCTGCCCCGCCCCTCATGGTCTAAGCCTGGATAAGTTCAAACTGTCGCATCGACACGTTTACAGGAGAAAACCATGAGTAAAATTGGCATTAACGGATTTGGACGCATTGGACGCCTGGTACTTCGTCGCCTTCTTGAAACCCAGGACAGCAACACCGTCGTCGCCATCAACGACCTCACCTCTCCCAAAGTGCTGGCCTATCTGCTCCGGCATGATTCTAACTACGGCGGCTTCCCGTGGAGCGTGGATTTCACCGAAGACGCGCTGATTGTGGACGGTAAAACCATCGCGGTGTACGCCGAGAAAGAGGCCAGACATATCCCGTGGAAAGCCGCTGGGGTGGATATCGTCGTGGAATGCACCGGTTTTTATACGTCGGAAGAAAAATCCAGAGCGCATCTGGATGCTGGCGCCAAAAAAGTCCTGATCTCCGCGCCGGCAGGTGAGATGAAAACCATTGTGTTTAACGTTAACGACGACACCATTGACGCCAGTGATACCATTATCTCTGTCGCCTCCTGCACCACCAACTGCCTCGCCCCGCTGGCAAAAGCCCTGCACGATGCTTTTGAGATTAAAGTGGGCACCATGACCACCATTCACGCCTATACCGGTACCCAGGCGCTGGTGGATGGTCCGCGCGGGAAAGATCTGCGCGCCTCACGCGCGGCGGCGGAGAACATCATTCCCCACACCACGGGTGCCGCCAAAGCGATTGGCCTGGTGATCCCGGCCCTCAGCGGCAAACTGAAAGGTCATGCCCAGCGCGTACCGGTGAAAACCGGCTCGGTAACGGAACTGGTCGCCATTCTGGGCAAAAAGGTCACCGTTGAAGAGGTGAATGCCGCACTGAAAAAAGCGACGCAGGGAAATAAATCCTTTGGCTATACCGATGAAGAGATTGTGTCATCAGATGTGATTGGCTCGCACTTTGGCTCGGTGTTTGACGCCACGCAGACCGAAGTGACCGAGGCGGGCGAACTGCAGCTGGTGAAAGCCGTCGCCTGGTATGACAACGAGTATGGCTTTGTGACGCAGCTGGTGCGCACGCTTGATAAATATGCCGCACTTTAATAACGCTGACGGGTGGTCATACCATCCGTCGCTCTCCCTTACCGCACCGCTTATTATTTATCATCTGTTTTCCAGAATAAAATTATTCACGGAATTTTTGAATCATATCTTAATTATCATTAGAACTTCTAAAATGAAGTTTTAAATATGCTTGCTTTAATTTTATAAACACTCCCAATAATATAAATCACAAGACAGGCAAGCGGTCTGTCAAAACAAACACCACCAATGAAATTGTTAAGGAACAACAATGAAAAAAGTTATTTTGACTTCATTAATTGCACTGGCCAGCGCATCAGCTTTCGCAGAACCTACCGCTGTATTAAAAGTACAAGGGACTCTGACCAATGCGGCCTGTTCGCCTTCTATCGGTAACGGCGGGGTCATTGATTACGGCTATATTCGTCTCGGAGAACTCTCTGCAACGGAAAATAACAAGTTGGGTGAAAAACAGGTGCCTGTCACCATTACTTGTACTGCGCCAACCAAAGTGGGCTTTACCATTCTTGATAACCGTGGCGACAGCAACGCACAGCTGCCGCTGGATATTGGTGGTAACCTGAACCAGTCTGCTAAATATTATACCTACGGCGTGGGCACCACGACCGAAGGCGTAAAAATTGGTGACTACGGCATGTGGATGACGGACGTCACGGCGGATGGCAACACGGTAGACCCCGTGACCCAAAACCATGACTGGGAAGCGACTAAATGGCGTAAATCCGGTATTCCACGCAGCGATGCGTTCTCCACCACCTCCTTTGCGGCAACCGGGACGGAGGCACCTATCGCCATCACCACCGCTAACTTCAACTTTGTTACTAACCTGATGATTCGCGATACCACATCGCTGGCCATTACCGACGATACCCCTCTCGACGGTCAGGCGACGATGACGCTGGTATATCTCTAATCATGTAATTTGCTTATACCGGTTCAGCTTTCGCCTGAACCGGTACTTTTACCACTGTTATATTCACATAACAAATAAAAGGATTCCTTTCATTTGTCGTTCACGCACGCCTTTATTTTTTCTACAAAATAAATTCATTTTTAATAAATATACCAAAAACCTAATAATAAATATTATTCCCGCCAGATGAATGAGGGCGCCATCGCTGCGTTCTCTTATCTTCCCCGTACGTATTACACTCAAGAAAAGGAAAATCAAGGATGAAAAAAGTCATTCTGGCTACTGCCATCGCTTTTAGCACCACCTCTGTTTTCGCAGCCGGAACGGCTGTTATCCAGGTTAAAGGTACTTTAACTAATGCAGCATGTACTGCTGAGCTGGGTAACGGCGGCGTTATTGATTACGGCTATATTCGCCTCGGTGAATTATCCGAAACATCAAATAATAAAATCGGCCAGAAACAGATACCTGTGGCCATTAACTGCACCGCGCCTACAAAAGTAGGCTTTACCATTATCGATAACCGCGGCAACAGCAACGCGCAGCTGCCGGTTGATATTGCGGGTAATACGAATCAGACGGCAAAATATTATACTTATGGCGTCGGTATGACGAACGACGGTAAAAAGATTGGTAACTATGGCATGTGGATGACCGATGTCACCGTAGACGGTAAAACCGCCGACAGTATTGGACAAAACCACGACTGGTCCGCAACCAAATGGAAAAAAACCGGTGTTCCGCGCAGCGATGCGTACCAGACCATCGCCTTTGCTCAAACCGGCACCACCACCCCATTGGCCATCACCACGGCTAACTTTAACTTCGTGACCAACCTGGTGATCTGGGATACCTCCACCCTGGCCATTACCGACGACACCGCGCTGGACGGCCAGAACACCATGACGCTGGTTTATCTGTAATTATTCGCCCTTTATTCAATACCGGGTCAGCGGCTAACGCTGGCCCGGTATTTTTTACGCGTCCACATTCACAACAGGGATCGGCTTACCAGCGCATCGGTCAAAATGACATCGTTGCGTAAGATATTCCACGCCGCCTCGACCTCATCGGGTATCGTCACGTGGGCAATAAAATCACGCCCTGCCGGACCGTAACCGTTAACGTCGTCGCGCAGGCGCGGCAGTTCCCCCAGCACCAGCGACAAATAGCGTTCCACCGGCCAGAGCCCTTCACCGGAATCGCTGAACGCCAGTCCATCGTCGCCGTTTTGCAGGACGGGCGTAAAGCCCGCGTGGCTCACCCATTCCGGCGATACGGGTTCGTCCCGGCATACGCGGGCGAACGTTGCCATGGTACGGCGCTGCATGGTTGGATCCTGCACCACCAGCACCCTTTCAGGGGCAAACTGATGGTGCTTCATTAATTCGCGGCTAAAGCGGGCATTCTCCCCGCAGTTCGTTGACTGATCTTCCACCCACACCCGGTCGGCCGGGATCTGCCAGAATTGACGGGCGATATCCGCCAGGATGGCCGCCTCTGCCCGGCCCGTGGTGGGAATGGTGTGATAGCGCGGATGTTTCGCAATCGCGGCATAGAGAAAAGTGGTGGAGTGTCCGATGCCTCCGCTAATGATCATGGGCACCCCCTGCTCCGCCGCCAGACGGCAGGCAGCTTCGATGGTTGGAATGACGGCATTCCCCGCCAGAATCACCATATCCACAGACTGACCCGGTTGCAGGTCATCCTGCGCCAGCCACTGCCCAACCGTGTTTACGGCACTGAGCGTGCTGCCGGACAAACAGGGAAAAATTGTCGGTATCATCATAACCTCCTTACAGCATTTGGATTAGCGTACCGCACTTGTCGCGTCAAAACAGGCGTTGATTCCTAAAGTGCCAGAGATAAGGCCGCTCTTTTTCCTAAAACCTTCAGTTCAACATTTGATTAACATGCGTAAATCATATTCACTTGTATTATGTTTTACGGCAGACGTAGAATCGCCAGCCTGTTAATTCTCCCATTTTATCAAAGGTAAACGACGTTATGCGCCTGCCCGAACGCGACCCTTATGCTCCTCGCGAGTGGCAGCCACACGAGAAACCCGCCCTGCTGGGTTCACCCTCCACGCCGGAGCACAGCACGCCAAAGCGGATTGCCTATGGCGTTGTCGGTCTGCTGGTTTGCCTGACGGGCGCCCTGGGGAATGCGGTAGTCACCGCCAACCTGCAAAATTTGCAGGGCACCTTTGGCGCCTGGTCAACCGAGATCGCCTGGCTACCGGCGGTCTATGTAATGACCAATATCTCCATTAACCTGCTGCTGGTGAAATTCCGCCAGCAGTACGGTCTGCGCGCCTTCACCGAAGGTTTTCTGGTGCTGTATGTGCTGGTCACTTTTTTCCACCTGTTTGTCAACGATCTTAGCTCGGCGCTGATGGTGCGCGCCGCGCACGGGATGGTGGCCGCCGCGCTCAGCTCGCTGGGGATTTATTACCAGATCCAGGCCTGGCCGGCGAAACACCGCCTGAAGGCGTTGACCATTGGCATCACCGGCTCGTCGCTGGCCATTCCGCTGGCGCGGCTCTTTTCAACCGAGCTGTTGCAGCTTGATGAGTGGCGCGGGCTCTATTTCTTCGAGCTGGGGCTGGCCCTCATCTCGCTGGCGTGCGTGATTGCGCTGAAACTGCCGCCGGGCGATCGGCGTAAGGTCTTTGAGAAAAAAGACTTTATCACCTTCTTTTTACTGGCACCGGGTATGGCGCTGCTGTGCGCGGTGCTGTCGCTGGGCCGTCTGGACTGGTGGTTTGAAGCGCCGTGGATCGGCTGGTCGCTGGCGCTCTCGCTGGTGCTGATTGTTTCCGCCATCGTGTTTGAACATAACCGCAGTAACCCGCTGCTGAACACCCGCTGGCTGTCGAGCGGCAGTATCGTGCGCCTTGGGTTGATTATGCTGCTGATCCGCATCGTGCTGGCCGAGCAAAACACCGGCGTCATCGGCTGGCTGCAGTACGTGGGGTTACAGAACGAGCAGATGACGCACCTGGCGTGGTCCATATTTGCCGGGATCGTCTGCGGGATCGTCACCAGCTGTCTGACCATTAAACCGACCAAACTGGCGTGGCCGATTATCACCTCCCTGGTGCTGATGATTGTCGCCTCGCTGCTGGACAGCCAGTCCAACAACCTGACGCGCCCGGATCAGTTGATGCTCAGCCAGTTCCTGCTGGGCTTTGGCAGCGCCTTCTTCCTCGCCCCCGCGATGCTGGCCGCCATTGGCGGCGTCATCGCCGACCCGCGTAATCTGGTGAGCTTCTCGGTAATGTTTGGCATGAGCCAGAACCTCGGCGGCCTGCTGGGCTCAGCTATTCTCGGTACCTTCCAGACCTGGCGCGAAAAGTATCACTCCAGCCTGCTGGCGGACCAGCTCACCACGCTCAATCCGCTGGTTAACGAGCGGATTCAGCTTTATACCCAGATGTACAAAAGCCTGATTGGCGACAGCGCCCTGTTGGGCACGCAGGCGATCACCCAGTTGCAGACGGTGACCGCCCTTGAGGCAAACATTCTGGCTTACAACGACACCTATTTACTGACCGCGAGTATTGCCGCGGCCACGCTGATCTGGATTTTATGGCGCTTGCTGCGCCTGCGCATCACTGCCCGTATGGCGCTTAAGAACGCCACCGGCAACAAATAATTGAAATATTTCTGGAGAGTTTATGAGTCAGCAGGATGCCGCCAAAGAGCAGGCCAACACCCGCAAAAATGTGCGCATTGTTTCCGTTTTCACCGCCGCTGCCATCGGTATTGTCGGCGTGCTGGTGATCCTTTATGCGTGGCAGTTGCCGCCGTTCACCCGCCACGCGCAGTTTACCGATAACGCTTACGTGCGCGGCCAGACCACGTTCATCAGCCCGCAGGTGAATGGCTATATCACCGAAGTGAAGGTACAGGATTTCGCGCAGGTTAAAAAAGGCGAGCTGCTGTTGCAGATCGATGACCGTATCTATCGCCAGCGGGTACATCAGGCCGAGGCGCAGCTGGCGATGAAAATTGCCGCCCTGAATAACAATCTCCAGCAGCGTAAAAGCGCTGAAGCCGTCATCGTAAAAAATGACGCTGCGCTGAAAAATGCCCGCGCCCAGAGTCTGAAAACCCAGGCGGATTTAAAGCGGGTGAAAGATCTGACGGCTGACGGCTCGCTCTCCATCCGCGAACGCGACGCGGCGCTGGCCAGCGCGGCCCAGGGCAGCGCCGATATTGAGCAGGCCAAAGCGACGCTTGAAATGTCGCGCCAGGATCTACAGACGGTAATTGTGAATCGCGGTGCGCTGGAGGCGGATGTGGAAAACGCCAAAGCGGCGCTGGAGCTGGCACAAATCGACCTGCAAAACACCCGCATTGTGGCGCCGCGTGACGGCCAGCTGGGGCAGATCGCGGTGCGTCTGGGCGCGTATGTCACGGCCGGGACCCATCTCACCACCCTGGTACCGCCGCAGCACTGGGTGATCGCCAATATTAAAGAGACCCAGCTCGCGGAGCTGCGCGTGGGCCAGCCGGTGAAATTTACCGTCGATGCGCTCAATAACAAAGCCTATCAGGGCCGCGTGGAGAGCATCTCCCCGGCGACCGGCGTCGAATTCAGTGCCATCACGCCGGATAACGCCACCGGGAACTTTGTCAAAATCGCCCAGCGTATTCCGGTGCGTATCGAAGTGCTGGGTAAACCTGAAGAGTCAGCACTGCTACGTCCTGGCATGTCGGTACAGGTGACCATTGATACGCGGGAGGCGAAGCAATGACCCTTCGCCCGCTAGCCAGCCTGCTGGTTGCCGTGCTGCTTACCGGATGCCAGTCGGTGGATGTAAAACCTGCCCAACCGTCACTGCACATTCCTGCCCAGTGGCGGGCGGCATCCGGCCCCGCCAGCGCGCCTGAACAACTCTGGTGGCGAAATTTTCACGACAACAACCTCAACCGCTACGTGGATCAGGCGCTGAAAAATAACAGCGACGTGCTGATCGCCCGCGAACGGATCAATGAGTATCAGGCAAGAGTCTATGCCGCGGACGGCAGCCTGTTTCCGTCGCTGGATGCGGGCGTAACCGGCACCCGCGCCCGGACGCAATCGGCCGCCACGGGGTTACCGGTATACAGTACGCTGTACAAAGGCAGCCTCACCGCCAGCTATGATGTGGATATCTGGGGCGTCAACCGCAGCACGGCCAATGCCGCGCAGGCCTCGCTGGAGGCGCAAAAAGCCGCCGCCGCTGCCGCAGATTTAACTGTCGCCTCGTCGGTGGCCTCCGGGTATGTCACCCTGCTCTCGCTTGACGAACAGCTTCGCGTCACCGAATCCACGCTGAAATCACGCGAAGAGGCATTTAATCTTGCTAAACGGCAGTTTGAAACGGGCTACAGTTCGCGCCTGGAGCTGATGCAGTCTGACTCTGAGCTGCGGGCCACCCGGGCGCAGGTGCCGCTGCTGCAGCATCAGATCGCGCAGCAAGAGAATGCCCTGAGTCTGCTGCTGGGCAGTAACCCGGGCGAGGTGGCGCGCAGTGAAAGCTTCAGCATGCTTACCCCGCTCAGGCTGCCTTCACAGCTGCCGTCATCGTTGCTTAACCGACGACCTGACATCGTTCAGGCGGAGCGTCAGCTTATTGCGGCCGATGCCAGCCTTGCCGCCTCGCGCGCCAGCCTGTTGCCGTCGATCAACCTGACGGCGACCGGATCGATTCAGGATCGCACCCTTTCCGGACTGCTGGACAACCCTCTGCAGCTCTGGAGCGCAGGCGGCAGTATTCTCGCCCCGCTGCTGAACCGCCAGGCATTGAATGCGCAGGTGGATATCTCCCAGTCGCAGCGTAATCAGGCGCTGTACGCCTATGAGAAAACCGTGCGCAATGCGTTTGCCGAAGTGAACAACAGCCTTGACGCCATCACGCGTTATCAGGAACAACTTAGCGAACTGCTGGCCCAGCAGGAGGTGGCCCAGGAGACGCTGCGCATTGCGCAGAACCGCTATCGCAACGGCTATTCATCTTATCTGGATGTGCTCGACGCACAGCGTACACTTTACTCGGTGCAAACCAACGTGGTGCAGGTGAAAAATAACCTGCTGCTGGCGCAGATTGATTTGTATAAAGCGCTGGGCGGCGGTTGGGTCAATGTCTGAAGGCGCTTAACGGGCCTGGATTTCGTCACGCAGGCCGGGTAAGGCGCAGCCGCCACCCGGCGATTCCCCCTCAGGAGACAATTTATGCAACAACAGTGGTCTGCAGTTGATAATTTCATGATTTCGTCGCTTATTCCTGAAGATGAGGTACTGAGCAAGGTACTGGAAAACAACCAGCGCGCCGGACTCCCCGAACACGATGTTGCGGCCAATCAGGGGCAACTGCTGGCACTGTTCGTGCGCATGACGCAGGCGCGGCGCGTTCTGGAGATCGGAACGCTGGGTGCTTACAGTTCAATCTGGATGGCGCGCGCCCTGCCGCCGGACGGAAAGCTGATTACGCTTGAGGCCGATTCCACGCATGCCCGCGTGGCGCGGCAGAATATTCAGCTTGCCGGTCTCAACCAACGCATTGAACTCATCGAAGGCCCGGCGCTGACTTCTCTGGAAAATTTTGGCGACGTTCCGCCGTTCGACCTGATCTTTATTGATGCTGATAAGCCAAACAATCCCGGCTACCTCGAATGGGCGCTGCACTACTCCCGCCCCGGCACGGTGATTATCGGCGATAACGTGGTGCGCGATGGCGAAGTGATTAACGGCCAAAGCGACGACGCGCGCGTGCAGGATGTTCGCCGGTTTATCGAGATGATGGGGGACAATCCGCGCTTAACCACCACCGCGCTGCAAACGGTCGGGGTTAAGGGGTGGGATGGGTTTACGCTGGCAATTGTGAACGGGTGAAAATTGTGCGGCCTGATGCCCTCACCCCGGCCCTCTCCCACCGGGAGAGGGAGAAAACAGGGTGTTAAGCCGAAATCTGCTCCATCGCCTGCAAAATACGTTTATCCGAAATCGGATATGGCGTACCGAGCTGCTGGGCAAAGAAGCTGACGCGTAACTCTTCGATCATCCAGCGGATCGCCTGAACGTCTTCATCGTCACGACGTGCCGGTGGTAGTTTGTTCAACCACTGCTGCCACGCCTGCTGCACGTTTTCCACTTTCAGCATCTGGGCACGGTCACGATGCGGATCGATGGCCATTTTTTCCAGCCGTTTTTCAATCGCCTGCAGGTAACGCAGCGTGTCGCCGAGACGGTTGAAGCCATTGCCGGTGACAAAGCCCCGGTACACCAGGCCCGCCATCTGCGCTTTGACATCCGACAGCCCCAGCGCCATGGTCATATCCACGCGCCCTTTCAGGCGTTTGTTGATATTGAACACGGTGGTGAGGATCTGCTCGACCTGTTTGGCAATATCGACCACGGTGTCGTTCAGCTCCGCGCGTACCTTTTCATGAAGCTGAGCAAAGCCCTCTTCTGACCAGACCGGACCGCCCGCCTCGTGGATCAGCTTGTCCACGCCGCAGGAGATGCAGTCGTCGATCAGATCCAGCACTTTGCCGTACGGGTTAAAGTACAGCCCCAGCTTGGCTTTGTTCGGCAGCTTCTCGTGCAGATACTTGATCGGCGACGGGATGTTGAGCAGCAACAGGCGGCGCAGCCCGCGCCACATCATCTGCTGCTGTTCCTGCGGGTTATCAAACAGCTTGATCGCCACGCTGTCGCGCTCATCCACCAGCGCAGGCCAGGCCTTCACTTTGTAGTTGCCGCGTTTTTGCTCGTAGCTTTCGGGGAGCTGACCAAAGCTCCAGATGTGCAGCCCGCTCTGCTCAATCCCATCATCCGCCACCGCGGACAAGGTCTCCTGCACTTTGCCTTTCAGCGCCTCTTTCAGCGCGGTGAGCGAACCGCCTTCCTGCAGCTTCTTGTTTTTATCGTCCACCACGCGGAAGGTGATTTTCAGGTGATCGGGCACCTGATCCCAGTTCCAGTCTTCGCGGTCAATGGTGGTACCGGTCATGCGGCGGAACTCACGCTCCAGCGCATCCAGCAGCGGCAGTTCCAGCGGCGTCACGCGGCCTAAAAACGCTTCGGCGTAGTTAGGGGCCGGAACAAAGTTACGCCGCACCGGTTTCGGCAGCGATTTGATCAGCGCAATCACCAGTTCGCGGCGCAGGCCGGGAATTTGCCACTCAAATCCACTCTCATCCACCTGGTTTAGCAGTGGCAGCGGGATATGAACGGTGACACCATCCGCGTCCGTTCCCGGCTCAAACTGATAGGTCAGCCGCAGCTTAAGGTTGCCCTGATGCCAGAAGTTCGGGTAGTCGAGCTTACTGACCGACTCCGCCCCTTCTTTAATCAGCATGCTCTTTTCAAAGTTGAGCAGGTCCGGCGTCTCTTTGCTGGCCTTCTTCCACCAGCTGTCAAAGTGACGGGCGGAAATGACATCGTGGCTGATGCGCTGGTCGTAAAATTCGAACAGCGTCTCGTCATCCACCAGAATGTCGCGACGACGGGATTTGTGCTCCAGCTCTTCCACTTCAGCACGCAGCTTGAGGTTTTCACGGAAGAAGGCGTGACGGGTCTGCCAGTCGCCCTCCACCAGCGCGTGGCGGATAAACAGCTCGCGGCACAGCGCCGGGTCAATCTGGCTGTAGTTGACTTTACGCGCGGCCACCACCGGCAGGCCGTAGACGGTCACTTTTTCGGTTGCCATCACCGCCCCCTGCGCGCGCTCCCAGTGCGGTTCACTGTATGAGCGTTTCAGCAGGTGTTGCGCCACCGGCTCTACCCATTCCGGATCGATACGCGCGGCAATACGCCCCCACAGACGGCTGGTTTCCACCAGTTCGGCAACCATGGTCCACTTGGGTGGTTTCTTGAACAACCCGGAGCCGGGGAAGATAGAGAAACGGGCGTTGCGCGCACCGGTATACTCCTGCTTTTCGGCATCCTTCATGCCGATATGGGACAGCAGTCCGGTTAGCAATGCGATGTGAATTTCGCGGTACTCCGCCGGTTCACTGTTCACCGGAATACCCAACTCTTTCACCACCTGGCGCAGTTGGGTGTAGATATCCTGCCACTCGCGCACGCGCAGGTAGTTGAGGAAATCCACGCGGCACTGACGGCGGAACTGGTTAGATGACAACGCTTTCTGCTGCTCGCCGAGGTAGTTCCACAGGTTCACGAAGGCAAGGAAATCCGACTCTTTGTCGTGGAAGCGACGGTGTTTTTCATCCGACGCCTGCTGTTTGTCCATTGGCCGTTCACGCGGATCCTGTATTGAGAGCGCCGAGGTGATGATCATCGCCTCACGCACGCAGCCGTGTTTTTGCGCTTCCAGCACCATGCGCGCCAGACGCGGGTCCACCGGCAACTGGCTGAGCTGCCGTCCCAGCGGCGTCAGTTTATACGCGGTGGCCTGCTCGTCAGTGGTGATCGCCCCCAGCTCTTCCAGCAGGCGTACACCGTCCTGAATATTGCGTTTGTCTGGCGCTTCGACAAACGGGAAAGCGGCGATATCGCCCAGCCCCAGCGCGGTCATCTGCAGGATGACGGAAGCGAGGTTGGTGCGCAGGATCTCCGGGTCGGTAAACTCCGGGCGGGAGAGGAAATCGTCTTCTGAATAGAGACGAATACAGATCCCCTCCGACACACGTCCACAGCGCCCTTTACGCTGGTTGGCCGACGCCTGTGAAACCGGCTCAATCGGCAGACGCTGTACCTTGGTGCGGTAGCTGTAGCGGCTGATACGCGCCGTACCCGGATCAATCACATACTTGATGCCCGGCACGGTCAGCGAGGTTTCCGCCACGTTGGTTGCCAGCACGATGCGGCGCCCGCTGTGTGGCTGGAACACGCGGTTCTGTTCACTGTTGGAGAGACGTGCGTAAAGCGGCAAAATTTCCGTGTGGCGCAGATCGCGCTTGCTGAGCGCGTCGGCGGTATCGCGGATCTCACGCTCGCCGCTCATAAAGATCAGAATGTCGCCCGCGCTCTCATTGCCCAGTTCGTCAACGGCGTCGAAAATTGCCTGCAACTGGTCGCGCTCGGTATCCTCCGCCTCCTCCACGATCGGGCGATAGCGCACTTCTACCGGATAGGTACGACCGGAAACTTCAATAATCGGTGCGTTATTGAAATGTTTTGAGAAACGCTCCGGGTCGATGGTCGCGGAGGTGATGATAATTTTCAGATCCGGGCGACGCGGCAGTAGCTCTTTAAGGTAGCCGAGCAGGAAGTCGATGTTCAGACTGCGCTCGTGCGCCTCATCAATAATGATGGTGTCGTACTGCATCAGCAGACGATCCTGCTGAATTTCCGCCAGCAGGATACCGTCGGTCATCAGCTTGACCATGGTGTTATCGCTCACATGGTCGCTGAAACGCACCTTATAACCGATGCAGCCGCCCGGCTCCGTTTGCAGCTCCTCGGCAATACGGTTCGCCACGGTACGCGCCGCCAGACGACGCGGCTGGGTATGACCAATCAGGCCCTTCACTCCGCGGCCGAGCTCCATACAGATTTTTGGCAGCTGTGTGGTTTTCCCCGAGCCGGTCTCCCCCGCCACGATCACCACCTGGTGGTCGCGCACGGCGTTGAGGATCTCCTGCTTCTTCTGACTGACGGGCAGATTTTCAGGATAGGTGATTGCCGGACGTGCCGCTTCGCGCAGCACAACTTTCCCTGCCGCCCGTTCAATCTCTTTCGCCATCTCCTGGAAAATGGCCTGTTGTGCATCAGGATTTTTAACCTTCTTCACCCCGTGCAAGCGGCGAGCAAAGCGCTGTTTATCGCGCAGCATCAGTGAATCAAGCTGTTGCAGGAGCATCGGGAAGGTCAGTTTTTGTTGTTCTGTCATAACATTAACGGGCAGTGCACTGCCGGATAAAATCTCTTTGTAATGATTGCTATAGAGTACCACATCAGCGCTTTCCACGCCTTATTCAAAAAATTCGAACATAGGCTTCGATATATTGCGCTATCTCTGTGGCAGGATTGTGAATAAAGTGTCAACAAGCAACGGGGCAACCCCCTTCAATCAAATGCAAAACAGGAATCACCCATGAGCAAAGTATTAGTTTTGAAATCCAGTATTCTGGCAGGGTACTCTCAGTCTGGTCAGCTGTCTGATTACTTCGTTGAACAGTGGCGTGAACACCATTCCGCAGACCAAATCACCGTGCGTGACCTGGCTGCAAACCCAATTCCTGTGCTGGATGGCGAGCTGGTTGGCGCGCTGCGTCCAAGCGATGCACCGCTGAGCCCACGCCAGCAGGAAGCCCTGGCGCTCTCTGATGAGCTGATTGCTGAACTGCAGGCGCACGACGTAATCGTGATCAACGCCCCAATGTACAACTTCAACATCCCAACCCAGCTGAAGAACTACTTCGACCTGGTGGCTCGCGCTGGTGTTACCTTCCGTTACACCGAAAATGGCCCGGAAGGTCTGGTGAAAGGCAAGCGTGCCATCGTGCTGACCAGCCGTGGCGGTATTCATAAAGATACCCCAACCGACCTGGTTGCGCCGTACATGAGCCTGTTCCTGGGCTTCATCGGGATCACCGACGTGAACTTCGTGTTTGCAGAAGGTATCGCTTACGGTCCTGAAGTGGCGACCAAAGCACAGACCGACGCGAAAGCCGCGATCGACAGCTTGGTGGCTGCCTAAGATTTCCCCCTCTCACCGCCCGGTGAGAGGGTTTTTCTTTTCTCCCGCATTTCGTTATCATCCGCTCCCACTCTCCAGCCGGGCGGCCTGATGTCTGCGATTATTGATTCTTTTATAGCCCCACCGTGTCATGACGACATTGCGATCCTCTGGCAGGATGAACATCTGCTGCTGATCAATAAACCTTCCGGTATGCTTAGCCTCTCGGGTAAAAATCCGCAAAATCTCGATTCGGTGCACTATCGTCTGGTTCAAAACTTTCCTGGCTGCACGCTGGTGCATCGCCTGGATTTTGGCACGTCCGGCCTGATGGTGATTGCACGTAATAAGTCGATCAACGCCGCGCTGTGCCAGCAGTTCAGCCAGCGCAGCGTGGAAAAAGTCTACAGCGCCCTGCTTTGCGGCCACCTGGAAAACGATGAAGGGGTGATTGATGCGCCGATTGCCAAAGATCCGGCGCTGTTTCCGCTGATGTCGATCTGTGCCGTTAACGGCAAACCCGCCCGTTCCCGCTATCGGGTGGTGGAACGCCTGCATCAAAACGCGGCGATGCCGTTCACGCGGGTAGAACTGACGCCTGAAACGGGGCGAACCCACCAGTTGCGCATTCACTGTCAGCTGCTGGGCCACCCGATTTTAGGCTGCGATTTATATGGAGGACGGACGTGGCCTGGCAGCGGAACAACGCCGAGGCTGATGCTGCATGCCAGTCAGTTGAATTTTATTCATCCGGTGAGCGGCGAGCCGGTTAACGCCCGTCACGCCGCACCGTTCTGAACCGTCTTACCACATCAAATCGTCAGGGATTTTGAAATCGGCATACGGATCGTCTTCATCCTGCTCTTCCTGACTCAGGGCGCTGTTTAGCACAATACTGTCGGCATCGCGCTGGGCAATTTTATCCGCCACCACCGCCGGGATAATGGCATATTCACAATCGCCGTTAGCGTTAATCACCAGACGCGCGATGGCCAGACGACCGTTAATCAACTGGGTCTGGGTTGCCTTATCCACCTCGATTTTTTTGATCAGATTGCCGTCGGTGAAGTTAAAGGTGATGTTGCCTTTTGCCACCGTGATGCGGTTCATCTCAATCAACTGCTTCACCTGCGCCTTAAACTCTTTGGCGAGCACGGCCTGTTTTTGCTGCTCGCTCAACTGTTTGTCACGCTCAAGCTGCGCTTTTTTGTTCTCTTCTACCGCCTCTCTGGCCTCACGCGCCTGCACGCGGGATTTCTTGGCCGTGCGCTGAACTTTGGCCATTTTCTTGCTGGAGACTAAGCCCGCTTTCAGCATCTGCTCTTGTAAGGTGAGTTTTGTCATGAGTGTGTTTAAACCGGTTGGAAATTTTGGGGATTATAGCGGGAATTGCGGAGCGTGTGTTAGAGAAGTAGGCATGGCATTTAGTTGCCTGAGGCTGGTTCATTATTCATTCAGCATTTATTAACGTTAACGCCTAACGAGTGATTAAAAATTGTCAGGTCATTTTCTTAAAAAAAATGAGCAACTCATAAATATGATGTGAGTTCAGTATCTGTACCCTCTACAGGCGTAGGCTGCCTTTCTCTTATTATAAGGGTACGGAGAAAATATGGCCTTAAAAGGAACAATGCTGCTTAACGGTGCTGACTATGCGCCTTTTAACCTGCACGGCGTAGGCGTGTTTATGGCGCATTCCGGGCAGGGAATCTATCGAAACAATGGACTATGTGGCGCTGTTAAAGGCTCGGGACCTATTCCTCCGGGAAAATACTGGATAGTTGACAGAGGAACCGGAGGCTTCATATCAGGGATAAAAGCTAAGTTGCAGGACCAGTGGCACAAAGTCCGATCCGGTGCAGAGTTTGGCCGTGATGAGTGGTTTGCTCTGTACAAGGATGACTGGGGTATCGACGATGGAACCTGGATTGATAACATATATCGTGGATTATTTCGTCTGCATCCGGGTACGCAATCAGAAGGATGTATCACGATTGCCCATAATTCTGATTACGCATTGATCCGTAACGCTCTGATGAGTACCGAACTTATTCAGGTTCCCTGTATGCGTTCACTTATGGCACGCGGTTGGGTTGAGGTGATTAATAGTGGCTATCCCAACACCTGCCCGTAAATGGAGCATCAGGCTATTCAAAACGATCGGGTTTCTACTCATTAGCCTGATGGTAGGTCGCACGCTGGAGCCTGCTGAATTCTATCTTAATCATGACGTGGCTTCTTCCGTATGTGATTTTATTTATGGTGATGTTAATGCTGAAACACTATATGACACATATACGTATATAGATATTTTAACTGTATTTACCCTTACTACGGTTATTTACCGATTAACAATGCTGCTAATCAATAGAATAAGGAAATAAAGAATGCCAATTCCCCCCTATATGTGGCTAAAAGACGATGGCGGAGCACATATTAAAGGATCCGTAGACGTTCAGGACCGTGAAGGTAGCATTGAGATCATAGGGCTAAGTCATGGTCTAAATCTCCCGGTAGATAGTGCTAACGGTAAGATCACCGGCACGCGTCAACATTCATCCATGCGGATTGAAAAGGAAGTTGATAGCTCCACGCCCTATCTCTATAAAGCAGCTTCTACCGGGCAAGCGCTAAAAAGTGCTGAAATTAAGTTCTATCATATTAATGATGCTGGACAGGAGGTCTGTTATTACACCGTATTAATGGAGAATGTAAAGGTCACCGGTGTTAACTGCAGCGTGCCGAACGTGAAAATCGCGGCCAACGATAAAATGAACCATGTTGAAAGCGTAAGCCTGCAGTATGAAAAAATTACCTGGCGTATCGTCGATGGGAACATCATGCACAGCGACGCCTGGAACGAACGCCCTTCAGCCTGACATCAAGGGGCGCATGCCCCTTGAGCCTTCATGAAGTTCGCTCATGTTGCTGTGAAATTAAGTCACTTCCCCTGCGCTACCGCGTCAGGCATAAATTATGCATTGATAACTTCCTGGCAACATGAACTTAGGATGCATAACCAAGATGAGTAAAGCTTTTACATTTACCCTTAAGCGCAGTTGCTTCGATGAAAATTATAACCCGTCAGAAAATACGCGTACGACCACCAACTTTGCCAACCTCGCCCGCGGGGAAAAGCGTCAGGAGAACCTGCGTAATACCCTGGTGATGATCAATAACCGCTTTAACGCCCTGGCGCGCTGGGATAACCCCAATGCCGATCGTTACGCGGTCGAGCTTGAGATCGTCTCTGTGGATCTGAATATTGGTGCGGAGAAAACCTTCCCGGCCATTGAAATATTGCAAACCACAATCGTCGATAAAAAAACCAACGAACGCATCGACGGTATTGTCGGCAATAACTTCTCCTCTTACGTGCGCGATTACGATTTCAGCGTCCTGCTGCTGGAGCATAATAAAAACCAGCCCCATTTCACCATTCCGGAGAAGTTTGGTGTCTTGCACGGCAATATCTTCCGCCATTTTGTTAATTCGCCGGAATACCGTGAGAATTTCAAAAAAGCACCGGTGATTTGCCTGAGTGTGTCCAGCAAAGACACTTATCGTCGCACGGGTAACCAGCACCCGGTGCTGGGCATTGAGTACACGCCGGATGGCGAGTCATTGACGGAGCAGTACTTCGCGAAAATGGGCCTGAAGGTACGCTATTTCATGCCTGAAAACAGCGTGGCGCCGTTTGCCTTCTTCTTCACCGGCGATTTGCTCAGTGATTACACCAATCTTGAACTGATCGCCACCATCAGCACGATGGAGACGTTCCAGAAGATCTATCGCCCGGAAATTTATAACGCTAACTCGGCGGCAGGACACTGCTATCGCCCCGACCTGAATCAGCAGGATCACTCATTAACCAAAATTGTTTATGACCGTGTCGAACGCAGCCAGCTGGCCATTGAGCAGGGTAAATTCACGGAAGAACAATTTATTAAGCCTTACAAACACGTACTCGAGCAGTGGTCTGATAACTACGCGCGTTAATTAATCGAATTTAAAAGGGTTATACATATGAAAACATTGCTCCCGACGTCAACCGCTGGCAGCCTGCCTAAGCCAACCTGGCTTGCACAACCTGAAACGCTGTGGTCACCGTGGAAATTAGAGGATCAGGAGTTACTGGCCGGTAAGCAGGATGCACTGCGTTTATCGCTTGATGAGCAGATCCGCGCGGGGATTGATATCGTCAGCGATGGCGAACAGACGCGCCAGCACTTTGTGACCACCTTTATTGAACACCTCAGCGGCGTGGATTTTGAAAACCGTCAGACCGTGCGCATTCGTAACCGCTACGATGCGAGCGTGCCGACGGTGGTCAGCGCCGTGGCGCGTCAAAAACCGGTGTTCGTGGACGACGCAAAATACTTACGCCAGCTCACGGATAAGCCAATCAAGTGGGCCCTGCCGGGGCCAATGACCATGATCGACACCCTTTACGACGCGCACTATAAAAGCCGCGAAAAGCTGGCCTGGGAGTTCGCTAAAATCCTCAATCAGGAGGCAAGAGAGTTAGAGGCCGCAGGTGTCGATATCATTCAGTTTGATGAGCCGGCATTTAATGTCTTTTTTGATGAGGTCAACGACTGGGGGATTGCGGCGCTGGAGCGTGCCATTGAAGGGCTGAAATGCGAAACAGCGGTACACATCTGCTACGGATACGGCATCAAGGCCAATACCGACTGGAAAAAGACCCTTGGCTCAGAATGGCGTCAGTATGAAGAGGCGTTTCCTAAGCTTCAGACATCGAATATCGACATCATCTCGCTGGAGTGTCACAACTCCCGCGTGCCGATGGATCTGCTGGAACTGATCCGCGGCAAAAAAGTGATGGTAGGCGCCATCGACGTGGCAACCAACACCATTGAAACCGCGGAAGAAGTGGCTGGCACACTGCGTAAAGCACTGCAGTTTGTCGATGCCGACAAGCTTTACCCGTCAACCAACTGCGGTATGGCGCCGCTTTCCCGTCAGGTTGCCAACGGTAAGCTGAAGGCGCTGAGCGCCGGAGCCGCGATTATCCGCAACGAGCTTGGCGCGTAATCACCTGCCCTGCGTTTGCCAGTACAGCGGCGTACCGAAACACCCGACGTAATGATCAATTACCGCCCTGACGTTAAGGGGCGGATGCCGCGCGTTTGGGTAGATCGCCGCAATATTCAGGGGCTCCGTATGAATGGCGCACTCCAGCCCTGGCAGGAGTGCGACCAGTTCGCCCTGCTGCACGCGGTCGCCAATCAGCCAGTCCGGAAACAGCACAATCCCCATCCCGCCCAGCGCGGCAGCAAGCAGCGATTCCGCATTATTTGACGTCATTAATGGCATCACCGGGTAGTGCACCCACTCCTCCCCCGGACCGCGAAATAGCCAGCGGTTAGGCCCCGACGAACCACGGTAGACCAGGCATTTATGATGCGCCAGATCGTCCGGCCCTTGCGGCGCGCCGTGCTGTCGCAGATAGTCCGGCGAGGCGGCCAGATGGTAGCGCTGCTGACCAAAAATGCGCGCGTGAAAGGTGGAGTCCGTCAGCACGCCGATGCGAAAGATCACGTCGGCGGCATTCTTGTGCGGGTCGATAAAATCATCGGTCAGCGTCAGCTCGATATTCAGCCGCGGATAGCGCGCCGTCAGACCAGGCAGCCCTGGCGCAATGTGCCGCTGGCCGAAAAAGACCGGTGCATTAATGCGGATCGTGCCGGAAGGCTCCGTTGAACGAGCATCCAGCTCCCGACGAGCCTCCTCAAAACTCGTCATCATCTCCCTGGCATAGCGGATAAACAGATGACCACTTTCTGTGGGGATCACCGCCCGGGTATTGCGGTAAAAAAGCTGCTGGCCGAGTGTGTCCTCAAGCTGGTGGATAATGCGCGAAACCTGCGAGGCGGAAAGGCCCTCGCGGCGCGCGACCACGGAAAAATTCTCGGCTTCAAAAACCGCGATAAAAATCTTCAGCGAACGGAGGTTCATGCTCCCGGCGTCGTACATTCGTGCATATCCTGCAAAGGTGTTTCCTGCATTATGGCATTTTTCTCATGACCAGACCGACGTAATCTTCTCCGCCTGCAAACGGAGGAATAACAATGCAGCTTGTTTTGATTTTACTGGCGATTGCCGGGGGGATGGGGCTTTCCGTAGAGGCTGGCCTGCTGGGGCCGCTGGGTGGAAAAGTCGGTGATTTATGGGCCACGTTCAGCATTTTTGGCGTCGGCGCCGCGCTGACGTTTCTGCTGATGCTGTTCTTCAGCCCGCGCAACAGCCCGTCGTTTTTTGCCCAGCCTGGCTGGCAGTTGCTCGGCGGGGTACTTGGCCCGGTGTACGTGGTGATCCTCACCCTCGCCACCCCGGCCATCGGCATCGCCCTGACGATGATTGGCATTCTGGCGGGGCAGGTTTTTAAAAGCCTGCTGATCGACCATTACGGTCTGCTGGGCACACCGCACAGGAAGATCAACGCGAAACGGATCGTCGCGCTGGGTTTTATTATTGCGGCACTGATTCTGGTCTCACAGGGGTAACACGATGACACTGATGATGATTATTCTGGCCGTGTGCGGCGGCGCGACGCTAAGTGTTCAGGCGGCGATCAAGGGGCAACTCGGCAGCCGCGTGGGCGTATTCAAAAGCGCGTTCCTGACGTTCTCCGTTGGCGCGCTGGTCACCGCCTTGCTGATTTTTTTCTTTGAACCAAAACAGACAGTCACCCTGCTGGACGTGCCGAAATGGCAGCTTCTCGGGGCGATGTTTGGCGTGCCGTACATTGTGATCATGGTGTTGGCGGTGCAGCGCATCGGCACCGCCGTCGCCACGGTCGCGGTGATTTTTGGTCAGCTCACCATGAGTATGCTGATTGATAACTTTGGCTGGCTGGGCAATGCGGCCATTCCGTTTTCGATGAGCCGACTGGCCGCCGTCCTCTGCCTGGGTATTGCGTTGTTTTTCATTTACTCAGGCAGTAGAAACGCCCCTCCCCACGAGTAACGTTACGCCTTGCGGGTAAAGAACAGCGTCACCGTGGCGACGGTGACGCCAAATTTCTTCATCTCGGTTTTATTAAACAGGTGTGTGCCATCCTGCAGGTACATCCAGTCGTCGAAGTGCAGCAGCCAGGTGCTGCCGTTGGCCTTCACGTTCATGCTGTACCGCCAGTTGAAGGCATTGCCCGCCGCCTGCCCCGTCGCCACGCCGTCAATATCGCCCGCCGTGCCCTCATAACGATCGGTCGCCACGCGGCGGATATGCCATACCCGCTGCTGTTTTTCGCCATCGTCGTAGACAAAATGTTCATTCAGCGTCAGCGTGTCGCCAATCACGTCCCCGGCAATCTCCACGTGGAAGCGGCGGAGCTGCTTCCCGCTGCGATCCTGCACCATCCCCCACGCTTCCGTTTTGCCCTGGAAATAGTGGAATATATCAAGCCGCGGCTGCTGCTGGCGGTACTCCGTCACGTCCGTGCTGCAGCCTGCCAGCAACATCGTCACACCCAGCGCCATGATCAAAAAACGTTTCATTGTTGTCCTCCGATTAACTGCTGACGCAGCTCAGGGTATTGCGTGCGGGGATCAAGCCAGATCCCCAGAAAACGGGTGCTGAACGCTTGCGACTGAGACGGCCCCAGAGGTCTGAAAGTGCCCGATGCGGCAGGCGCGCGGTACCAGAACTGTCCCTGCTTATCGTTAAGCACGAACGCCAGCTGCGCCCCCGGCCCGACATCCGGCCACAGCGAGGCAAGCATTCGCAGCCAGGCTTCGCTCTGCGGTTCCTGCTGCAAAACCCCCTGTGCTCGCCACTGGTCGCGGGTTGCCTCGACCAGGTCTTCACTGTCGATGTCACGCGCGTAGGTGATAATGAGCGCCTGATCCTGCATCTTGCCGGTGTAGCGCCCTTCAGGGGTGCGCAACTGGGAGGTATAAACGGTGAAAGGCCCCCAGGTCAGCGTGGCATCCCCCACCTTACGCCAGCCAAGCCAGTCGGCTGCCAGGGCGAAAGGCGTCAGGGTGATGAGCCAGAGGAACAGGAGTGCGGCTCTCATTGTTGCCTCCCTGTCAGCAAGTGGTAAAACAGCATCAGCACCAGCCAGCCCGGCACCATCCAGCTGACGACGATAAAGGTTGGCTCCAGAAAGGCGATGGCACCGAGCCGCTCCCCGATAAGATACGCCACCGGACCGCCCACGGAAGCCAGCAGCATCAGCATCCAGCCGGGTAACGTTGTGGTGCGGGTGAGCTGCGTCCAGACGGTGGCAAACATCAGCCACAGCGCCACCATCCACACGGGCATCAGCGATTCACCGGTGAAGGCGATCAGCCCCGTCAGCGCCCAGAGTGAATCCAGCAGAGTGCCCGCGAGTGCCAGCAGAATGGCATAAACGCGGTGTGCAGGCGGCAACATCAGGCAGGCGAAGATCGCCAGCACGCACCAGATAATCAGGCCACGCTCGCGAAACAGCACCACCAGCGTCCAGTAGAGATCGAACGCGATAGCCAAAGCGAAAACCTGCACGTAACGTTTCATACGCGCTCGGCGGTCAGTTGCACCACGCTGATGGTGCGGGCGTTAAACCCGGCTTCGCAGTAGCCAAAGTAATAGAGCCACATCCGGCGAAACCGCTCATCAAATCCCAGTTTTTCAATCTCCTGCCAGGCATGGAGAAAGCGCTGACGCCAGTGCGCCAGCGTGCGCGCGTAGTCCGGCCCCATATCAAACAGGTTGCGCACCACAAAATCGGTATGGCGCGTCATCAGCGCGTTCATCGCCGTTATGCTCGGCAAAAAGCCGCCGGGGAAGATATACCGCTGAATAAAATCCACGCTTTTGCTGTAATCGCGATACCGCTGATCCTGAATGGTGATGGCCTGAATCGCCATGCGCCCACCCGGACGCAGACGCGCCTGACAGGTGCGGAAGAACGTTGGCAGATAGCGTTGCCCGACGGCTTCAATCATCTCAATCGACACCAGCTTGTCATACTCGCCGGTTAAATCGCGATAGTCGCAGAGCAACACCTCAACGCGGTCCTGCAGACCGGCCCGGGCAATCCGCTCTGTCGCCCAGCGATACTGCTCCTGCGACAGCGTGGTAGTGGTCACCCGGCAGCCGTAGTGACGGGCTGCGTATTCCGCCATCGCCCCCCAGCCGGTGCCAATCTCCAGCAGATGATCGCTTGGGTTCAGCGCCAGCTGTTCGCACAGACGCGCCATTTTCGCCCGCTGCGCGTCGCCAAGATCCTGCTCCTCCCCGCTAAACAGCGCGCTGGAATAGAGCAACTCCTTGTCCAGAAAATGGGCATAAAACGCGTTACCCAGATCGTAATGCGCCGCAATGTTTTCCCGCGCCTGCGCCCGGGAGTTGCGCCGCGTCCAGTGGCGAAGCCGCTCCAGCGGTCTGCCAAGCAGGCGGAACCCGTTTTCGAGCCGCCCCAGTACCTGGCTGTTTAGCGCAAGCAGTTGCAGAAGCGACGTGAGCTGCGTGGTTTCCCATTCGCCATCCATCCAGGCTTCCGCCGCGGCCAGGCTGCCCCCGGTCAGGACGCGCCAGTAGACGCCCGGGCTGAGGATATCAACGTCGGCATGCAGCGCGGCAGACAGCTCACCGAAATGAAAGGTCTGCGCCCCTTCACGCAGCGTGAGCGAGCCGCCACGAAGGCCGCTCAGCACGCGAAAGAGCAGCCAGCGCGCGACGCGAACGTTGCGCGGGATATCGGGTTCAAGCGCAAAGACAGGATCGGTCATGAGCGTTCACTCCTGCTGACAGGATGGTTATACAGAGGCATGCGCTTAAGCCACAGCCGCAGCGCCTGCCAGTAAATCGCGAAAACGGTTTTGAGCGTCATCAGCGGAATACGCAGCAGCAGCCCACGCAGTGCCGGACGGGTCAGCGGCGCGCGGCGAAGCGCCAGCGTGGCATCAAATACCTTTGACGCCTGATGATTTTCAATGTGCATATGCAGCGTGTTATCCGGGTTGTTGAAGCGCCAGTGGTAAACCATGTCCATGGGGTTAAACGGAGAAACGTGAAAGGCTTTCTCCGTGGGCTGGGCGTGCTGACCATTGACGGCGTAATAATGTCGTTCGTTCCAGGGCGTATTGCGCACTTCGGCCAGCACCCAGCGCAGCGTCTCTGCCGGGTCATAGCAGTAGTAAAAATTGACGGGATTAAAATGAAAGCCGAAGTAGCGCAGCTGCGTCAGGAGCATCACCCGCCCCTCAGGACGTTCGCCGGTCAGGCTTTCCAGCCGATTCAGCACGTTCTCTTTAAGCGGCGAACCCAGCGGATAATCCGCATCATGGAACGATGCGGCGGCAAACCGGTTGCGCCGCACGCCAACGGTGGGCAACTTATCCAGCTCGTCGAGATCGAGCCAGGCCATAAAGACGCCGTAGCTGAACTCATGCGTTTTCGGCTGGAGACGGCGGTGGCGTAATACGCCGTGATAGAGGCAACTGTTCATCGGTTTCCCTCCCCGGCTGTTATCGCATTAACGACGTCCAGCGCGCTGCGCACGCCATCTTCATGAAAGCCGTTGTACCAGTACGCGCCGCAGAACCAGCTCCGCTGGTGACCGTTGATTTCGCTGCGGCGCGCCTGTGCCCGCCAGCTTTGCGGGTTAAACAGTGGATGTTCATACACAAAGCGCCGCAGCACGAAGCGTTCGTCCACTGGCGTTTCCGGGTTTAAGGTGACGCAGAACAGCGGGCTACCGGCGGGCAGCCCCTGCAAGATATTCATGTTGTACGTTACGCAGGCGCTGGCCTGATCCTGGTCGCTCAGGCGGTAGTTCCAGCTGGCCCAGGCGCGCTGACGCACCGGCAGCCAGCGCGGATCGCTGTGCAGTACCACCTCATTACGCTGCCAGCCAATATCGCCCAGCACCTCCTGCTCAGCGGCGGAAGGTGCGTCGAGGATGGCCAGCGCCTGGGCTGAGTGACAGGCAAAAATCACCTGATCAAAACGGTGGCTCGATTCTTCAAGATCGAGGGTGACCCCCTGTGCATCACGGCTTACCCGCTGCACCGGCGCGTTGAGGTGCAGCGTGAGCCGGTCACCCAGCTGTTCCAGAATAGCGCGGATATACTCCCGCGAGCCGCCGGGTACCACGTACCATTGCGGGCGCTGAGTGATATCCAGCAGACCATGATTCTCAAAGAAGCGTAAAAAGAGCGGCAGCGGAAAACGTTTAATCTCCTGTAGCGACGACGACCAGATGGCCGCCCCCATCGGGAGAATATAATGACGTGCAAAGAACGGCGTAAAGCGATGCTGTTCCAGGAACGTTTGCAGCGTCGCGCCGGGCTCCACGACCTCTTTCAGCGCCTGCTTCGCCAGGCGATTAAAACGGACAATCTCCCCAAGCAGACGCCAGAACGCCGGGTTCACCAGGTTACGACGTTGTGCAAAGAGCGTCGTCAGGGTGTGGCCGTTGTACTCCAACCCACTTTGCGGATTGTGTACCGAGAAGCTCATCTGCGTTTTTTGCCCGCTAATGCCCAGCTCGCTAAGCAGCCCCATAAAGCGCGGATAGGTGCGGTCGTTGTAGACGATAAAACCGGTGTCGATGGCGTAGGTACCCTGTGGCGTCGGCACGTCAACCGTGGCGGTATGGCCGCCGGGGGTGGCACCGGCTTCAAACAGGGTGACCTCATGATGGCCGGCAAGGCGCCAGGCGCAGGTCAGCCCGGCGATGCCGCTGCCGATAATGGCGATCTTCATGAGCGCACCATCCTGCGCAGCAGTGCGCGCTGTAAGAACGCTGGCAGCCCGGAAAGCAGCCGCAGCGTCAGACCAAATCCCGCCGGAAACGCGATGTGGTTTTTCCCTTTTTCCAGGCCACGGCGAATGGCTTTTACCGCCTCTTCAACGCTCACCCTGCCCGGCATGGCGAAATCATTTTTGCGGGTCAACGGGGTGTCGACAAAACCGGGCGATACCACGGTGACCGCAATCCCTTTTGGCTCCCAGTCAAGACGCAGGCTCTGCGCAAACCAGGCGAGCGCGGCTTTGGATGCGCCGTACGCTTCAGCGCGTGGAAACGTCAGCCAGTGAGCCATAGAGCTCACCAGCACCACGCGGTTACCGGCCACAAGCTGTGGCTGCAGCGCGGCGAGGCAATTGACAGGCCCCTGAAAGTTAGTGGTCATCACCCGCTCTACCAGCGCGGCGTCCACCACGCCATGTTCCAGATATTCGCAGGTTCCGGCACAGAGGATTGTCAGGTCGGCCGCGCAGCCCGTCAGCGCCTGGCGACAGGCGTCCCTGTCTGTCATATCGAACAGGCGTACCGTAATGTTTGAACTGTGCTGATGCAGGGCTTCCAGACGCGCCGGATCCCGCCCGCAGGCGATGACATGGTGACCGTCACGGGCAAAAGATTGTGCCAGCCCCGCCCCAATGCCTGAACTGGCGCCGGTGATCAGGACCGTCATCATGATTTCACCCTCCGCTTCACGCCGCGAACCGCCCAGCCAAGCAAAGGCAGATGTTCGTAGATCATCTCTCCGGCATCGTAGTAGTCCCGCTGGCGAATAATCCGATCCTTTTCCACGTCCACCACGGAGCAGCCAGGCAGTTCCAGAGGCTCGCCACCGGCAATGCGCGGGTGCGACCAGTGCATGACCCAGGTGACAACAAAGCGATGCTCGCCGATCAAAGGGGAATCAAGCGTGAAACGACAGTGTTCGACATTCGCCAGCAGATGGGTGAAATAGCGCTGCAGGGCGAACAGGCCGTTATGTTCACCAAACGGATCGATAAGCGTGGCATCGGGATGGTAAAGCCCCGCCAGCGCCGAGGGCGGCTGGGAATCCAGCGCGGTGTAGTAATCAACAAACCGACTGATGACGTCAGGCAAAAGGTTCATGGGTCACATCCTGGCGGTAAACAACGTAGCGTAAGCGCATAATTAAAACTTACACAATTCGAGTTATTTGTCCAAGTTTGTGCAGAAATATATTTTTATTATTTTAATTATCAGTTGGTTGGGTAAGTTACTTTCGTGCTTGAAGTTGAGGCGCAATAAGGTCTGACCGCCATCGGGCTACTTTTTCAGGTTAACCCTAAGGTAAATTCCCCCGTTCTCTTCCAGGCTTATTCTTTTTATTCATAAGGATGACATGCGATGAGACGTTTCTTTCTCTCCCTTTTCTCCAGCCCGGAATCGTTACTTCAGGTGATGAGTCAGCAGGAAATCATTGAAGCCGTTGAGGATGGCGACCGGATTATCATCGACCAGGATGGTAATGCCTCGGTGAACTACAAAAGCAACGAGGTACGCCAGGATTTTCTGCGCCACGTCAATGCGTTAAAGAGGGCGTAATATGGGAACGGCGATATTTATGGTGCTGATGGTCTGCGGGTACTGGTACACCAGCCGCGACCTCTCTACCCGCTTCAAAATCAAGCGTTCCTTCGGCTGGGATGTCTATTTTCTGGTTGCCCTTTACGGCTCGATCTTCGTTCTGCAAGGCGTGATCGCCACCGGGCTGCTCTGGCTGCTGCTGCTCGCCCTCTCCGCGGCTGACAACACCTTCCACTTTACGTCAGAGCGTTATGCCGACTGGCAGATGGACTTTATGAACTGGAGTTTCCTGGGTATCCAGGCACCCGTAGTGGTGATGCTGGCTTTCGCCATCCTGTTTTGTCTTTATCGCTCAAACTGGGCGGGCAGCGCCCGACTGGACGGTGAAGGCAGGAAAAAGCTCTATAAGCGCCTGGCACAGGCGAGCGGGATTGAACAACTGCTTTATCAGTGCATGGAGCAAGGCGAGCTGGCGCAGGTGACGCTACGGTCGGGGCGTATCTATGTCGGCATGATCCATACGGCGACGCTGGAATATGAGAAAACGGCCAATATCGTGCTTATTCCCATGCTGAGTGGCTATCGCGATCGCCAGACGATGAATTTTCGCATCGAAAATAACTACAGCAAATGGTATGACGGGCATGACATCACCCTCGACTCTGAGCCCAGAAGTGCGATGGATTTCAGAAAGGTGATTATGCTCAACCAGATTGAGAGCCTTGCGCTGTTCGACCCGGCAAGCGCCAGCGTGCTCGACATGGCTCAGCAGGAAAAAGCCGCGCAATGAGCTTCTCATCCATTCAGTAAGACGTGTAAACTACCTTTAGTAGTTAACTGATTTGAGGAAAAGATGGTTGTTAAGCGCTTAAGAAAAGAAGAACGCCGCGCACAGCTGCTGGAAGTCGCGCGCGGAATTGTGCGCCAGCAAGGCACTGAGGCCCTTACGCTGGGTTTCCTGGCCGAGCGCGCCAACGTCACCAAACCCATTCCTTACGATCATTTTGGCGATCGTGAAGGGCTGCTGATGGCACTCTACCAGGACTTCAGCGACAGGCAGCTCAAGAAATTTCGCGAGACGTTGAACAGAGACAATAAAACGCTGGCACAGACGATCCGTTTTTTCAGCGCCGCGTATATCGACTGCGCGATCTCTGCGGGCCCCGAAACGGGCCCCATTGCGGCGGCTCTGTCCGGCTCGCGGGCGCTGCAGATTTTCCGCGAGGCCTGCGTGAACGACTGCGCAGACTGCCTGCGGATGGCGCTTGCCCCTTTTATTGTGCTGCAAGGGGTAACAGGTGAAGCGGCCCTGACGGCCATTATTGGGGCCGCGGATGCGCTCAGTACGGCTGCCGGAAATGGGATCCTCGCGCGTAACGTTGCCGAAGAGATGCTCAGCGGCGCGATGACCGGCGTCCTCAATACCTATCTGGACAGCACAAAATGAGTGCCCTGCCAGATTGACAGTTAAGTTACCAATAGTAACATAGAGGCATCTTCACTCATCCTGTTGAGGTCTCTATGTCTGCATCAAACGTCATCAATACTGCCCTGATCGTGACGGCTCACCCGGTCGAAAATTCGTTATCCCAATCCCTCGCGCAGCGAATTGCCGGGAAGTTACAGGAACAGGGTACGCAGGTTGAAATAGCCGATCTGCATGCCGAAGGTTTTTCCCCGACCATGATTCGACCCGACCTTGACCTCTACCACGGCGATGCCCGCGCGCTGCCGGACGAGGTGCTGCGCGAGCAGCAGCGTGTCGAGCGCGCGGATATGCTGGTATTTGTCTTCCCGATATACTGGTGGTCCGTTCCCGCCCTTCTGAAAGGCTGGTTTGATCGGGTGCTGACCGTGAACTGGGCCTATAAAGTGGCTGAAGATGGTCGCATCGTGGGTAATTTACGTGATGTGCCCGTGCGCCTGGTCGCAACGGCGGGCAGCGATCTGGCCGGGTTCGATAAGCACGGTTATTCCGGTGCCATTCAGACCCAGATTGTTGAAGGGGTGTTTGGCTTCTGTGGCCTTAAAAACGTGACGCTCGATATCCTCTATCAGGCCGATTCAGCCACTCCTCAGCAGGTGGACGATTTCCTGCAAAGCCTCACTAAGATCTGAATCGTACGGCGCAGCCATTCCCGAGGTTTGGCTGCGCACTCAAAGCCGTAATTAGCGCGGTATCAGCGCTTCAAGTCCCCTTCGCAACTGACTGACCACCTCTTTGGTATCCATACCCATTTGCGCATGTATGATGGCACCGTCTATCAGCATTAAAATTTGCGTGTTAATAGCCTCATCGGCAATACCGGTGAGGGTGGCAATTTTTTCCCGGGTTTCAGATTTATGGTTGCGGCAAATGGCTTTTATTTCACTTTCATTGTCTTCTGATTTTGCTTCTGCGCTGGCATTAATAAACGCACAGCCATGAAACAACGGGGAAATAAACCACCCGTTAAGCGTTGCTGCTAATGCGTCTGATGCAGCCCGCCCCTCTTCGAGATATTGTCGAAGCGTGGTTTCAAACCAGGTAATCCACAGCTCGTGCCGATATTGCAGATAGGCAAGAATAAGCAAACTCTTACTCGGGAAATGGCGATAAAACGTCACTTTAGTCACTTTTGCCTGTTTGATAAGCGTATCAACGCCCGTTGCTCTGAACCCGGTGGAATAAAAGAGTTCGTGCGCGGTGAGCAATATTTTATCCCTGACGCTGACTTTTTGATCGTTATTCGTAGTGAGAGTATTCACGCTTATCTGGCCTCAAACAGTGTGTTGACAGACGGTATTTACAGGCATAGATTAACGCAAGTAGACAGACCTGTCTACATACTATCAACCCGAGGTAGCCGAGATGAACACACGCCCCCCTTTACCGCCGTTTACCCGTGAAAGCGCCATTGAAAAAGTCAGGCTGGCAGAAGATGGCTGGAACAGCCGCGACCCGGCAAAAATCGCACTGGCCTATTCGCTGGACACGCAGTGGCGTAACCGTGCGGAGTTCGCCACGAACCGCGCGGAGGCGCAGGCGTTCCTTGAGCGGAAATGGAAGAAAGAGCTGGATTATCGCCTGATAAAAGAGCTTTGGGCATTTACTGACAACCGCATCGCCGTGCGCTATGCCTATGAATGGCATGATGATTCAGGGAACTGGTTCCGCTCTTACGGCAATGAAAACTGGGAATTCGAGCCGGACGGCCTCATGAAGCGGCGTTTTGCCTGCATCAACGATATGCCCATCAAGGAATCTGAACGGTTGTTTCACTGGCCGCTGGGCAGACGCCCGGACGATCACCCATCACTGAGCGATCTGGGGTTATAGGATCCTTCATCTCTCCGGGCTTGTGCAATAACTCCGGGCAAAGAGTGATACACTCAGGCTCACAGCACTGAAAAATACATGATTAAAAGAGTGACCAAATTATATAATGGTCACTCGTTGTCAACTGATGCCCGTCGCGCTAAGCTGAAACAATGACGAAAAATATGAACACCCCATCCACGCGTGGTCCCCTTGACCACTCTGTCCGCGAGCAAATCGTCGAAGCGGCTTTTGAGCACTTCGGCCATTACGGCTATGAAAAAACCACCGTGGCAGAACTGGCTAAATCCATCGGTTTTTCAAAAGCCTATATCTATAAATTTTTCGATTCCAAACAGGCAATTGGCGAGGTTATCTGCGCTAACCGCCTGGCGCTGATCATGACGGCAGTGGAAACAGCCATCGCCGACGCGCCGTCGGCCAGTGAAAAAATGCGCCGCCTTTTCCGGGCGTTAACCGAGGCTGGCAGCGAACTCTTTTTCCACGATCGTAAACTTTATGATATCGCCGCCGTTGCCGCGCGGGATAAGTGGCCGTCTACCGAGCGGTATACCGAGAGCCTGATGAAGCTGATTGAGAGCATCATTGTTGAAGGCCGACAAAGCGGGGAGTTCGAAAGAAAAACGCCACTGGATGAGGTGACCTATGCCATATACATGGTGATGTGCCCTTTCATCAACCCCGTGCAGTTGCAATATAACCTCGAAACCGCCCCGACCGCAGCACTCCTCCTCCCTTCCCTGATTTTACGAAGCCTGGCCCCCTGATTTGTGACCATTGACTTTATTGGTCACTAGTCTGAGAATGCGGAAACCGTCCTTTGATACGATAAGGTTTCCCCATGCTCAGGCTTCATTCAGCCCGTTTTGCCGTTTGTCTCCTCCCTTTCGCCCTGGTGGCATGCGGTGATAACCCCGCCACCGACGATCCGCGCACCCAGCCACCGCTTGTCAGATCCGCCTCCGTTGAACCGGCGAACGATGCGTCCCGCGCGTTTACGGGTGTGGTCGTTGCCAGAACGCAAAGCGATCTCGGTTTCCGGGTTCAGGGCAAAATCCTTGAACGCCTTGTTGATACGGGGCAGACCGTTAAGCAGGGCCAGCCTTTAATGCGTCTGGATCCGGTTGACCTGAAGTTACAGGCACAAGCACAGCAGCAGGCGGTGGATGCCGCCCAGGCCAGGGCGAGAAAAGCCACCAGCGATGAGGCGCGCTATCGCGGCCTGGTGGCAACAGGTGCTGTCTCTGCCTCGGAGTATGACCAGATAAAAGCGGCGGCGGATGCCGCCAGAGCTGAACTCAGTGCCGCACGCGCTCAGGCCACCGTCGCGCAAAATGCGACCGGCTATGCCGTGCTGCTGGCCGATTCCGACGGCGTGGTCATGGAGACGCTTGCAGAACCCGGCCAGGTGGTCAGTGCGGGTCAGGCGGTGATCAGACTGGCCCGCTCAGGGCAACGCGAGGCGCTCGTCCAGTTGCCAGAGACATTGCGCCCTGCCGTCGGTAGTAAAGCGCTGGCAACGCGCTATGGCAGCGAGGCACAGCCTGTTACCGCGACACTGCGCCTGCTCTCTGATGCAGCCGATACCACCACCCGCACTTATGAAGCACGCTATGTGCTGGAAGGCTCGCTGGCTAACGCGCCGCTGGGTGCGACCGTCACCCTGTATATCGAACAAAATGCTGAACGTCAGGTAATGCAGGTTCCGCTGGCATCTCTGTACGATGCAGGCAAAGGGCCCGGCGTGTGGCGGATCTCCGCGCAGCCCGCAAAAGTGATGTGGCAGCCCGTCAACGTGCTGAGCGTGAGCGACGATGCCGCGCAGGTGACGGGCGGCGTCAAACCGGGCGAGAAAATTGTGGCGTTGGGCGCCCATCTTCTGCATGACGGTGAAGCTGTCCGTCTGGCTGAACAACGCGGTACGGCTCTGGCGGGGAGTCAGCCATGAGCGACGGACGCTTCAACCTCTCAGCGCTTGCCGTGCGCGAGCGTGCCATCACGCTGTTTCTGATTATTCTGGTGACGCTTGCCGGTATTTACGCCTTCTTTGGACTGGGACGGGCTGAAGATCCGCCCTTCACGGTAAAGCAAATGACGGTGATTACCGTCTGGCCCGGCGCAACCGCACAGGAAATGCAGGATCAGGTTGCTGAACCGCTGGAAAAACGGCTGCAGGAACTCAGGTGGTATGACCGTACCGAAACCTATACCCGCCCGGGCATGGCGTTTATCACCCTCTCCTTACAGGACATGACGCCCCCCTCCGAGGTGCAGGAAGAGTTCTATCAGGCGCGCAAAAAGCTTGGCGATGAGAGCAAAAATCTCCCGGCGGGCGTGATGGGCCCGATGATCAATGACGAGTTTGCGGATGTCACCTTTGCCCTCTTTGCGTTGAAGGCAAAGGGTGAACCGCAGCGTCTGCTGGTGCGTGATGCTGAAAGCCTGCGCCAGCAACTCCTGCATGTGCCTGGCGTCAAAAAAGTGAACATCATCGGCGAACAGGCCGAGCGGATTTATATCGCCCTCTCTCATGACCGTCTGGCAACGATGGGGCTGGCACCGCAGGATATTTTCAACGCGCTGAACAGTCAGAACGTTCTCACGCCAGCAGGCTCCATAGAAACACAGGGTGCGCAGATCTTTATTCGCCTTGATGGTGCTTTTGATACGTTGCAGAAGATCCGCGATACGCCGCTGGTCGCTCAGGGTAAAACGCTCAGGCTGTCTGATGTGGCAACGGTTGAACGCGGTTATGAAGATCCTCCGACTCTGCAGATCCGTAACCAGCGTGAACCGGCGCTGCTGTTAGGTATTGTGATGCGGGAGGGCTGGAACGGTCTGGCGCTGGGGAAAGCGCTGGATGCCGAAACGGCTAAGATCAACGAGAACCTGCCGCTGGGAATGACCCTGACCAAAGTCACCGATCAGTCCGTGAATATCCGCTCGTCGGTGGATGAATTTATGATCAAATTCTTCGTCGCCCTGCTTGTGGTGATGGTGGTGTGCTTTGTCAGCATGGGCTGGCGCGTGGGCGTGGTAGTCGCGGCGGCGGTTCCCCTGACGCTGGCAGTCGTCTTCGTGGTGATGGAGGCGGCGGGGATAAACTTTGACCGCGTAACGCTGGGCTCGCTAATCCTTGCTCTGGGTTTACTGGTTGATGATGCCATTATCGCCATTGAAATGATGGTGGTGAAAATGGAGGAAGGCTACGACCGAATCAAAGCCTCCGCTTACGCCTGGAGCCATACCGCCGCGCCTATGCTGGCCGGTACCCTCGTGACGGCGATTGGCTTTATGCCAAACGGGTTCGCCCAGTCGACCGCCGGGGAATACACCAGCAATATGTTCTGGATTGTCGGCATCGCCCTGATTGCCTCCTGGCTGGTTGCGGTGGTGTTCACGCCCTATCTTGGCGTAAAGATCCTGCCAGATATCGCCAAAGTCGAAGGGGGCCATGCCGCCATCTATAACACCCCGCGCTATAACCGCTTTCGCCAGCTGCTGGCCCGGGTGATTGCCAGAAAGTGGATCGTGGCCGGTTCCGTGGTCTTCATTTTTACCCTGGCCGTAGTGGGTATGGGACTGGTAAAAAAACAGTTTTTCCCTACGTCCGACCGTCCGGAAGTGCTGGTGGAAGTGCAGATGCCTTATGGCACCTCAATTGAGCAGACCAGCGCCGCAACGGCGAAAATCGAAGCGTGGTTAAAACAGCAGCCGGAGGCCAGCATCGTGACCGCCTACGTCGGGCAGGGTTCACCACGTTTTTACCTGGCCATGGCACCTGAATTACCCGATCCCTCTTTTGCGAAAATCGTGGTGATGACGGACAGCCAGACGTCACGCGAGGCGCTCAAGTTCCGGCTCCGGGAAGCGGTCGCCGGTGGACTTGCGCCGGAAGCGCGCGTGCGTGTCACACAACTGGTGTTTGGCCCCTACTCCCCCTTCCCGGTTGCCTGGCGTGTGATGGGGCCCGATGTCGATACGCTTCGCGACATCGCCGATAAGGTTAAAGGCGTTCTGCAGGCCAGCCCGATGATGAGAACCGTCAACACCGACTGGGGTTCACGGGTGCCCACACTCCATTTCACCCTCGATCAGAACCGTCTGCAGGCCACCGGCTTGACCTCAAATAGCGTGGCTCAGCAGCTCCAGTTCCTGTTATCGGGTGTACCGATTACCGCCGTGCGTGAAGACATTCGCGCTGTACAAGTAACAGGACGCGCTGCGGGTGATATTCGTCTTGATCCGGCGAAGATCGACGGGTTTACCCTGGTTGGCAGTGCGGGACAGCGGGTGCCGCTGTCGCAAATCGGTCAGATTGAGGTCAAAATGGAAGACCCGCTCCTGCGTCGTCGCGACCGCACGCCCACCATTACCGTGCGCGGAGATATCGCCGACAATCTTCAGCCACCGGATGTGTCGGTGGCGATCATAAAACAGCTAAAACCGATCATTGATACGCTCCCGCCCGGATACCGCATTGAGATGGCAGGCTCAATTGAGGAATCAGGTAAAGCCACACAGGCCATGGTGCCGTTGTTCCCGATAATGATTGCCCTGACGTTACTGATCATCATTGTGCAGGTGCGATCTCTCTCCGCGATGGTGATGGTCTTTCTGACTGCCCCGCTGGGCCTTGTCGGCGTGGTTCCCACGCTGCTGCTGTTCAATCAACCTTTTGGTATCAATGCACTTGTCGGGTTGATTGCGCTTTCAGGCATTCTTATGCGAAATACGTTGATCCTTATCGGACAGATTACGCATAACCAGAAGGAAGGTCTCGCCCCGTTCGATGCGGTGGTCGAAGCAACCGTCCAGCGGGCACGGCCGGTGTTACTGACAGCCCTGGCCGCCGTGCTGGCATTCATACCACTGACCCATTCCGTATTCTGGGGGACGCTGGCTTATACGCTGATTGGCGGGACGCTGGGCGGAACGATCATCACCCTTGTCTTCCTGCCGGCGATGTATGCGATCTGGTTCAGGATCCGTCCTGCGAGGAGCGATTCAAATTAACGGGGAGAATGCGTTAAGTTTATTACATCCGGGAGTGCATTTTTAATTACCGACAGCTATTTTGCACCGACTCAATGTTTATTCATCCCACCTTTCGCCGCCTCACTGAGGCGGCCCAAAGTTAAATATCGCTCCCTAGGTCAAATAATAAAAAAATACCAAAACTGGCAGTTGATTCTTATTTGTATGACTTTTAAGATTTGTCTGCAAGGCATTGATTAAATTTGATTTAGGGAAATTAAAATGACAAAAAATATTGTTGCCGGAATGATGATGGCCGCGTTTTCAGGGGCAGTATATGCAGGATCCGCACAAGCCATACCGGATTTTTCACCGGAAAGTTTATCGGTTTCAGCCTCTGCCGGGATGCTGAGCGGAAAATCCCATGAAATGGTGTACGACGAAGTCACAGGAAGAAAAATCAGCCAGCTCGACTGGAAAATCAAAAATGTCGCCATTCTGAAAGGTGATATTTCCTGGGATGCTTATTCATTTTTGACACTGAACGCCCGCGGCTGGACGTCTCTGGCATCAGGCTCGGGTCATATGGATGACTACGACTGGATGAATGCAAAACAATCCTCCTGGACAGACCATTCATCCCATCCTGCGACCAACGTCAATTACGCCAATGAATACGATCTCAACGTTAAAGGCTGGATCTTCCAGGGCGATAACTATAAAGCTGGCGTAACCGCAGGTTATCAGGAAACGCGCTTCAGCTGGACGGCGACCGGTGGCTCTTATAATTATGATAACGGCACCAATACAGGCAACTTCCCGGCAGGTGAACGCGGTATTGGCTATAGCCAGCGCTTCTCCATGCCGTACATTGGCCTGGCGGGTCAGTACCGTTTCAATGATTTTGAATTCAATGCCCTGTTTAAATTCAGTGACTGGGTACGCGCGCACGACAACGACGAGCACTATATGCGCGATCTGACCTTCCGTGAGAAGACCTCGGATTCCCGCTACTACGGTGCGTCGGTTGACGCAGGTTATTACGTCACGCCGAACGCCAAAGTGTTCGCAGAATTTACCTATAGCAGTTACGAAGAAGGTAAAGGCGGTACGCAGATTATTGATACCAATACTGGCGAATCGGGCTCTATTGGCGGAGATGCTGCCGGTATTTCAAACCGCAACTATACCATTACTGCGGGTCTGCAATACCGCTTCTGATCCCGTTGTGGTTAATCAAGATCGGGCCCCTGACGGGGCCTTTTTGTGATGTTGAGTTAAACTCACATTGATTCTGACTATTTGTCGTTTTTCAAACGCGACGTCCCTGAAATATCATTCTTCAAAATTGATAAATGTTCAGGGAGCAAACATGACGCTTGACGTTATATTTCATTTAATGAAGCTGGTCTCACTAGATGAATATTCATCCGGCGCCAATTTATCGGCACTGCTGGAATCGCTGTCAGCAGAAAAAGAGAACGATGTTACCCTTGCGGCCTTTGTGCATCGCCTTCACATTCTGTGTGCCGCTCACAACGACCCCATGCAAGCTGAAGCGTTGCTCGCCGCTAATCTGCCAAAAGAAGGTGAGCCCCTTCCCGTACTGGATTTTTCAGGATGGCCGCTGGTGCGTTACGCCCTTTCAGGTGAATTACAAACGCCCGAGTCTGAGGCATACTTTCAGAACGTCACGTCGGCTGCCACTATATTGCGTGCAGCGATAGTAGATTCAGAGCGCGCAAACAATACGCCTGCGATCGCTATTCTCGATAAACTTCTCAACCTGAACGGTGCATTGCCGGAAAGGTATAAAAAAATGGCAAATATTCCATACGCCTGAAGTCTATAGAGCAGGATACGCCCGCGGCATATCCTGCTTTTGATGACTACAGCCGATGCTCGTCGTATTCCAGACAGATGATATCAAGAGAAGGAATGACCGGGGCATGCAGGTCAAGCCAGTCCAGCAGACATTCAATACTCTTTTTCCTGAGTGAATTTTTCGGCCAGACAATGTAATAACCGTCTCCGGTGGCGATGGCTTCTTTGAAAGGCAGCGCAAGCAGTCCGCTATTCAGCGCGTCAAGCGAAAGCAGCAGGTCGGCAATCGCGACGCCATGGCCGTTCATGGCGGCACTACTCCCCTGTTCAAGGGTGTCGAAAACCGCTCCGCGACTCATATCAAGCCCGGGGAATAACCCCGTCCTTCTCAGCCACCGCCGCCAGTCGCGTCTGTCCGGGGAAGGATGGATCAGATCGCACTGCGAAAGTTGCTCTCGGGCAGATTCCAGTAAAGCGGGGTTACAGACCGGAATAAGCCATTCACTGAAAAGCAATCGGCTCTCCGTTGACTCGCCAAAATGGCCGTTGCCCAGCAGGATCGCGCAATCATAGGGCTCTCGCGTGAAATCAACGGTATCGATGTCCATCCAGACGCTGGCTATTTCAACGTTGGGTTTTTCATGATGTTCACGAAACGATCGCAGGACGTTAAGCAACCATCTCATGGTGAGCGTACTGGGTGCCTTCAGCCGCAACAGGTGGTTTTCACTTCTGAAAGCCCGACAGGCCCACTCGATGCTCCTGAACCCTTCGTGAAGCTGCCCGGCCAGAACACGCCCCGCCTCACTGATCTCCACTCTCGGCCCCTGCCGTTTGAACAGCTCACAGTCGAACCACATTTCCAGGGTGCGGACATGTCTGCTGACCGCGCCCGGCGTAATATTGAGCACTTCAGCGGCTTTACTGAAGGAGTTTACTCGCGCAGCGACTTCAAAGGCGCGCAGGGCATAGAGTGGTGGTAACGACATCGTTTCCCTTAACAAGGCGGCGGTTAAACCCGTAATACACCGGGCTTACGTTAAATGACGATCGGGTCGGTTAATTGACCCTTTCACTTTCTTCTATCCAGCGTATCAGCGCCGGAAGCTGCGTTTCTGAGAATACCGCGATCCCATGTTCAGCGAGTAATGCTGCCGCGACACCCATCCCCGTGTTGCGCACGCCGCTAAAAGAACCATCATAGATATGCTGGCTCCCGCAGGTTGGGCTGCCATCCGTGAGCAGCGCCGCGCGACAGCCATGCTCCTGTGCGGTACGTAGCGCCAGCCAGGCGGCAAGCTGATAGTGCTCTGTGACATCCTGGCCCGTATTCTCAATGATTCTGGCCTGCCCGCGCATGACATCCCGACCGTCGGCCGACAAAATCTCTGCTGGTGGTCGGGGCACCGGCAACCCGGCAGCCAGTTCAGGGCAGTGGATCACTAACCGCTGCTCCGCTTGCCAGCGGGAGAGTTGCGCCATCGCCTTCGCTTTTTCGCTGCCGTTGTAACGCACCCTGAACCCCATCAGGCACGCACTGACCAGAATTTTATTTATCATCGCTTCCCTGTCGTGTAGATGATGAAAGTGAGGAAGTGTAACACGCTGCGGGTACTGGCGTGGATGGTGAAGGTTGACTGTGTGTGAGAAATATAGTTGAGGAAGATAAGCACCTGTTTAATCGTCTGGCTGTTCAGTATTATTATTCAGCATCGTAAATTGTCTGAATTCGATACGTTGATGAGGGATTAGGATGGAACAGAATTTCACACCTGAACAAATTGAAATGATAAACCGTGTTGTTTTTGCGCAAATCAACGTAATGAATGAGAAAATTGCTCAAATCATTGAAGATACAGAATCTACGGCACACCATCAATTGAAGGATAACGGCATCGACATGACAGATTTCTATCCCGCTAATAAGCATTTCCTGATGATGTCGCTTATACAACATCTGATAGATAAAGTGCACGGTGGCGATATGGCGCTAGCCCAAAAGATGCTGATTATGGAAGCTAAGAGGCTGAACATCAGCGTAAATGTTGAGGCGGATAAGTCGAGAGATTGAGTCGCAGAAATGGCCGGGCATGGGTCATTCATAGCATTGTGATGACGTATGCTCAGTAAAACTGACACGAAAACGTCCAGAGTCCCTCCGTTGATTTGTGAAAATAGCCGATACCATTATCCGCCCACATCCAGTTGACCTTTTCCTCTGATCCCACCTGAAAGACAAAGTCTTCTATCCCCACGCCATGTTGTATCTCCAGCGGGTATCCTCCGACCTTGGTTCCCCTGTAGCGTTTGAAATCATCATGGAAGCGGTCACTTGCCTCCTGATCATCGTTTACGTCAGAAAGGTCAATAATATCCCAGGCATCCTCCCATCCCGGCGCGTCATCATTAACACCCATCCATCGAATCGGAAATGCGCGATAAGGCGTGTCTGTTGCTGGCAATAACTCAAGCCCTTCAAGGGTGGCATATTCCCGTATGAGCCAACCTTCACCATGAGGTTTATCAAATGGATGGCTTTCAATATTGTGAAAGAGCACCAGGAGTGCCACGTCCTTCAGTTGCTCAGGGATAACGGGAAGCTCATCTATACGAATCTGAAGAAGCGGAAACATCGGCTGCCCCTTCCAGAGTGGTAATCCTTCACCGGGAAGAGCGACACCGTTTAAAAACCAGGATGTAAGGGGGTCTGCCGGGGGACGAAAACCGCCCACTTGTGCCACCGATGCAGGACGTAATTTGGATCTGAGTTCGTCTAAAACTAACGCACTCCTGGATTTCATATTTGTCGCCTTACGTATGGAGATGCTCTATACAGTCTGAAATAAAGACATTTTTATTATATCGTAATCATTATTCATCAGACCTGCATATAAAAAGGGCTTGTCATGTTTGCGGTTGAGAAATTAAAAGTGAAGTACCCAGGCGCCGGTGCCTGGCAAATGGGCGACAACCCGGAACTGGCCAGCGAGCTTGCAGACCTGATTAAAAAAGGGATCAAAACCGCTTCCTGCGGATCTTTTGCCTCTTATCAGCAGGAGGAGTCTGCCCCGCGGATCGGGAGTTATAACATTATTCTTGATGGCCAGAATGTTCCGGTCTGTGTAACCCGGCTGGTTTCAATGCGACTGGTGCGTTTTTGTGATGTGACCGAGGCGTTTGCCCGTAAAGAAGGTGAAGGCGATTTAAGCCTTGAATACTGGCAGAAAGAGCATCAACGATTTTTCACCCGAGAAGGTCATTTTTCTGAAGATATGGAGTTGATAGCAGAAGAATTTGAAGTGGTTGAGGTGCTGTGAAAGGAGAGAAAATTAATCGCCCGGGCCAGGACATAGCAGTGAGGGGGTGAAAGGCGCCACCGGCGCCCTGTGTAAGACGTATTGCAGTACCTCGACTGTTTTTCCACCGTAAATGTCCCTGTCAGGCAGCTTTCACGGCTCGGATTTTTTTACTGCCAGCCTCATCAGATTCTGTTTTGTCGGTTACAGCGTTGAGATCGGGCAGTTTGCTGGTACGCAGAATATGCTGCACGGCCTCTTTCTGCTCGGCGAGATACAGCCCCAGATCTTCAGCCTGCGTTTCGTCCATCTGCAGTCCGCTTTGCAGCAGCCAGTCGGTGAACGCGTCTGCCATGTCGAGCAGTTTGTCGTGCGCGTCAGCCTCTTTCTTACTGGCAAATGTCATTTTCTCTTCACCTTTTCTTACAACAACATATTTTGTTTCAACCGCCATGACGCGCCCCTTTAACTGTATTTATATACAGTATAACCCTTCACGGTGTAGGTTGCAGCTAAAATTTATTTTCTGTCCGTCCCCCTTACCGTTGCCCCACTCTGCCCGCCTGTGGGTGAGCCTTAACCCAGACGGCCAGCGTATGAACTACACTTCTTAATTCGCGGCCGACTCGGGCCGTATACCGCATTTCATTTCTGCCTTTCATGCAATCTGTCTATCTGAGTGGAGAATAATCATGGGTTATGTAACAACTCGCGATGGCGTCAATATCTACTACAAGGACTGGGGTCCAAAAGACGGGAAAGTGATCTTTTTCCATCACGGCTGGCCGCTAAGCAGTGATGACTGGGACGCCCAGATGCTGTTCTTCGTCAATAAAGGATTCCGCGTTGTGGCCCATGACCGTCGCGGTCATGGTCGTTCAGATCAGGTGTGGGACGGCCATGATATGGATCACTACGCTGACGATGTGGCCGCCGTTGTGGAACATCTTGGCGTACAGGGTGCGATGCATGTCGGGCATTCAACCGGCGGCGGTGAGGTGGTGCGTTATATCGCCCGGCACGGTGAAGACAAAGTTTCCAAAGCCGTACTGATCAGTGCTGTACCGCCCCTGATGGTGAAGACGGAGAGTAATCCTCAGGGTACGCCAAAGTCAGTGTTTGATGATTTTCAGGCCCAGCTGGCGGCGAATCGTCCTCAGTTCTATTATGACGTGCCCGCGGGACCGTTCTATGGATTTAATCGCCCGGGGGCGAAGCCTTCCGAAGCGGTCATCTATAACTGGTACCGTCAGGGGATGATGGGAAGCGCCAAGGCGCATTACGATGGGATTGTGGCCTTCTCGCAGACTGACTTCACGGAAGACCTCAAAGGGATATCCATCCCTGTTCTGGTCATCCATGGGGATGACGATCAGGTGGTGCCGTATGCAGATTCCGGCGCGATGTCAGTCAAGCTGGTCCAGAACGGAACCCTGCATACCTATAAAGGCGCGCCTCACGGTATCCCAACGACACATGCCGATCAGATCAATGCCGATCTTCTCGCCTTTATAAACAGTTAACCCCGCACATTATCCCCTCAGGCGGGAGCAAAACGGTTCCCGCCCAGGCTAGGGGGATGTTCGGCATAGATGCTGCGTTTTCGGGCTGACAATGCTGCGACGCCATGCCCCCGGCGCCTGACCATACTGACGCTTAAAGCTGCGATTGAAAGACTGCTGGGAGTCAAAGCCCAACGCAATCGCCACGTTCAGGATCGGCTCATCGCTATGGGTTAACCGCTCCATCGATTTTTGAAGTTTCTGCGCACGGATATACTCGGCAATAGGATAACCCGTGTGTTCTTTGAAGATCCGCTGAAGATGCCATTTTGAATAGCCTGCACGCTTTGATACGGTCTCAATGTCCAGACGACTATCCAGGTTGTTATCGATCCAGTCGAGCAGATCGTGAATAAATGCGCCAGTGTCCATCTTCTCCCCCACACGCCACGTAGTAAAAAGCACCTTTGTTTGTTGCATTTAAAGATGGCCCGTTTTGATGTTAAATGCAAGTTTTATTGTTGCATTTAAATCCCTGCCGGAAACGCGCCTTTTTCCCCGGCCTCAAATAGCACATAAAGTGCAACAATTATTCTTGCACTAAATTTAGCGCCTACCTACAATCGCCGCGATAGTGTATTCACAATTGTTACAGTTTTGTGGCGATGAACGACACAAATGGCCTTAAGCCAGCCCGGACAAAGGAAGTGGCGCGGCGTCCCCCGTTGCGTCTTGCCCGGCGGCTACAACTACCGGAATAAAAATAATGAGCCTGCAAAAAACCTGGGGTAATTTTCATCTGAACGCGTTGGGCGCGATGTTACTCTCCGCCCTGCTCGTCGGGTGTGACGAGGGTGTCGCGCAAAATGCCGCGCCACAAGCGCCCACCGTCAGCGCCGCTGACGTGGTCGTCAAATCCATTAGCCAGTGGGATAGCTTTAATGGCCGGATCGAAGCGGTGGAAAGCGTACAGCTCCGCCCTCGCGTCTCCGGCTACATTGATAAAGTGAATTACACCGACGGTCAGGAGGTCAAAAAAGGCCAGGTATTGTTCACGATCGATGACAGAACCTATCGCGCCACGCTGGAACAGGCGCAGGCAGCGCTGGCAAGAGCCAAAACGCAGGCCAGCCTGGCGCAAAGCGAGGCAAACCGTACCGATAAACTGGTCAATACCCATCTGGTATCCCGTGAAGAGTGGGAGCAGCGCCGCGCTGCTGCCGTCCAGGCCCAGGCCGACATTCGCGCCGCACAGGCGGCGGTGGATGCCGCGCAACTGAACCTGGATTTCACTAAAGTCACCGCCCCTATCGACGGGCGCGCCAGCCGCGCGTTGATCACCAGCGGGAACCTCGTTACCGCCGGTGACAGCGCCAGCGTGCTCACCACGCTGGTCTCGCAGAAGACGGTTTACGTCTACTTTGACGTGGATGAGTCAACCTACCTTCACTATCAAAAACTCGCCCTCAGCGGGCAAGGTGCCGCCAGCAATCACCAGGCGCTACCGGTTGAGATTGGGCTGGTGGGCGAGGATGGCTATCCCCATCAGGGCAAAGTCGATTTTCTTGATAATCAGTTAACGCCAAGTACCGGCACCATCCGCATGCGCGCGCTGCTGGATAACACACAGCGTCAGTTCACGCCGGGACTGTTTGCCCGCGTCCGCCTGCCGGGCAGCGCGGAGTTCCAGGCCACGCTTATCGACGACAAGGCAGTACTGACCGATCAGGATCGTAAGTATGTCTATGTCGTTGATAAAGAGAGTAAAGCGCAGCGTCGTGATATTACGCCAGGGCGTCTGGCCGACGGTTTACGTATCGTCCAGCAGGGGCTGAAGCCTGGCGATAAAGTCATCGTCGACGGTTTACAAAAAGTGTTTATGCCGGGCATGCCGGTAAACGCGAAAACCGTTGCCATGACCACCCGCGCCGCCCTTAACTGATCCCTTATCTGAGAATCCGACCCATGGACTTTTCCCGCTTTTTTATCGACAGGCCAATCTTTGCCGCGGTGCTGTCGATACTGATTTTTATCACAGGCTTAATCGCCATCCCGCTGTTGCCGGTGAGCGAATACCCTGACGTTGTGCCGCCAAGCGTGCAGGTGCGCGCGGAGTATCCCGGCGCCAACCCGAAGGTGATTGCAGAGACCGTGGCGACGCCGCTGGAAGAAGCGATCAACGGCGTTGAAAACATGATGTACATGAAGTCCGTCGCCGGCTCCGACGGCGTACTGGTGACCACCGTCACGTTCCGCCCAGGAACCGACCCGGATCAGGCCCAGGTTCAGGTACAAAACCGCGTGTCACAGGCCGAAGCGCGCCTGCCGGAAGACGTTCGCCGTCTGGGTATCACCACCCAGAAGCAGTCGCCGACGCTGACGCTGGTGGTGCATCTGTTTTCGCCCGGCGGTAAGTACGATTCACTCTATATGCGTAACTACGCCACGCTGAAAGTGAAGGATGAACTGGCGCGTCTGCCCGGCGTCGGCCAAATCCAGATTTTTGGCTCGGGCGAATACGCGATGCGCGTCTGGCTGGATCCGAATAAGGTGGCGGCACGCGGCCTGACCGCCTCGGACGTGGTAACGGCAATGCAGGAACAAAACGTGCAGGTGTCCGCCGGACAGCTGGGCGCCGAGCCGCTGCCGAAAGAGAGCGATTTCCTGATCTCCATTAACGCGCAGGGTCGTCTGCATACTGAAGAAGAGTTTGGCAATATTATCCTGAAAACCGCGCAGGATGGCTCGCTGGTGCGACTGCGCGATGTGGCGCGCATTGAAATGGGCTCCGGCAGCTATGCGCTGCGCTCCCAGCTCAACAATAAAGACGCGGTCGGGATTGGTATCTTCCAGTCGCCGGGAGCGAACGCCATCGATCTGTCTAACGCGGTGCGCGCTAAAATGGCAGAACTGTCTACCCGTTTCCCGGAAGACATGAAATGGGCGGCACCGTACGATCCGACGGTATTCGTGCGTGACTCCATTCGCGCGGTCGTGCAGACGCTGCTGGAAGCGGTGGTGCTGGTTGTACTGGTGGTCATTCTGTTCCTGCAAACCTGGCGTGCGTCGATCATTCCGCTGATCGCGGTGCCGGTCTCGGTGGTCGGCACGTTCAGCGTTCTTTATCTGCTGGGCTTTTCGCTTAACACCCTGAGTTTGTTCGGGCTGGTGCTGGCGATCGGTATCGTCGTGGACGACGCCATTGTGGTGGTGGAAAACGTCGAGCGAAACATCGAAGAGGGGCTTGCGCCGCTGGCGGCGGCGCATCAGGCGATGCGTGAGGTCTCCGGGCCCATTATCGCGATTGCGCTGGTGCTGTGCGCGGTGTTCGTGCCGATGGCGTTTCTTTCGGGGGTTACGGGTCAGTTCTACAAGCAGTTTGCGGTGACGATCGCGATATCAACGGTGATCTCCGCCATTAACTCGCTGACGCTTTCGCCTGCGCTGGCCGCCCTGCTCCTGAAGCCGCACGGCGCGCCGAAGGACCTCCCTACCCGGCTTATCGATCGCCTGTTCGGCTGGATTTTCCGTCCGTTCAACCGCTTCTTCCACCGTAGCTCGAACGGTTATCAGGGGCTGGTGGGCAAAACGCTCGGACGACGCGGTGCGGTGTTTGTGGTCTATGTTCTGCTGCTCTGTGCCGCAGGCGTGATGTTTAAAGCCGTACCCGGCGGGTTTATTCCCACTCAGGATAAGCTGTACCTGATTGGCGGCGTGAAAATGCCGGAAGGCTCATCGCTGGCACGTACCGATGCGGTGATCCGCAAAATGAGCGAAATCGGTATGAACACCGAGGGCGTGGATTATGCGGTCGCCTTCCCGGGGCTGAATGCGCTGCAGTTCACCAATACGCCGAATACCGGGACGGTCTTCTTTGGCCTGAAACCGTTTGATCAGCGTAAACACACGGCGGCGGAAATTAACGCCGAGATCAACGCCAAAATCGCGCAAATCCAGCAGGGCTTTGGCTTCTCCATTCTGCCGCCGCCTATTCTGGGGCTGGGTCAGGGGTCGGGTTACTCGCTGTACATCCAGGATCGGGCCGGTCTGGGATACGGTGCGTTGCAAAATGCGGTGAACACCATGTCGGGCGCAATTATGCAGACGCCGGGAATGCACTTCCCTATCTCCACCTACCAGGCGAACGTTCCGCAGCTGGATGTGCAGGTCGACAGGGATAAGGCCAAAGCCCAGGGCGTGTCGCTGACCGATCTGTTCGGGACGCTGCAAACCTATCTGGGATCGTCCTATGTGAATGACTTTAACCAGTTCGGCCGCACCTGGCGCGTGATGGCGCAGGCCGACGGGCCGTATCGCGACAGCGTGGAAGATATTGCGAATCTGCGCACCCGTAATAATCAGGGCGAAATGGTGCCGATTGGCAGTATGGTCAATATCAGTACCACTTACGGGCCCGATCCGGTGATCCGCTACAACGGCTATCCGGCGGCGGACCTGATTGGCGATGCCGACCCGCGCGTCCTCTCCTCTACCCAGGCAATGACGCAACTGGAGGGGATGTCTAAGCAGATTCTGCCGAACGGGATGAATATCGAGTGGACGGATCTGAGCTTCCAGCAGGCCACTCAGGGGAACACGGCGTTAATCGTCTTCCCGGTCGCGGTTCTGCTGGCGTTCCTGGTCCTGGCGGCACTGTACGAAAGCTGGACGCTGCCGCTGGCGGTGATCCTTATCGTGCCGATGACGATGCTCTCTGCCCTGTTTGGCGTCTGGCTGACCGGCGGTGATAACAACGTGTTCGTGCAGGTGGGGCTGGTAGTATTGATGGGGCTGGCGTGTAAAAACGCGATTCTTATCGTGGAGTTCGCCCGCGAGCTGGAAATCCAGGGCAAAGGTATAATGGAAGCGGCGCTCGAAGCGTGCCGCCTGCGTTTACGCCCGATTGTGATGACCTCCATCGCCTTTATCGCCGGGACCATCCCGCTCATCCTCGGCCACGGTGCGGGTGCAGAAGTGCGCGGCGTCACCGGGATCACGGTATTCTCCGGTATGCTGGGCGTAACGCTGTTTGGCCTGTTCCTGACGCCGGTGTTTTACGTGACGCTGCGTAAATTTGTCACGCGCGGCAAAGTGGAAAGAGAGGTCTTGCCCGCGTAATACGCTGCAGATAACAAAAAACCGCCTTCACGATGAAGGCGGTTTTTTTATGCAGCCATTAATGCGCTTTCTTGTACTGGGCAATCAGTTCGGGCACCGGATCGCACCCGCTGGTATCCGCTTTCTTGAGCTCTTCCAGCGCGCTTGCCACGGTATGACCGGCTAAGACCGCGAGTGACGCCTGCTCGGCCTCTTCAGCGATGGATTTAAAGTACCAGCACGTATTCGCGCTCACCACGCAGCGCGCCGGTACGTCGGGGCGCGACGCCCACAGCTTTTTGTCTTCTATAACAGAAAGGTAGATATCACGCAGGGTGATCTGTTCCGGCGGGCGGCCAAGATGAATTGAGCCGTTGCGACCAAGCGTTGAGACGATAATACCGTCACGCGTGAGGGGAACCATCAGTTTGCGGATAAAGCTCGGATTCGCTTCCAGGCCGTAGGCCAGAATCGCACTCGTCGAACGTTCACCCAATTGCTCCGCCATCGCTACGCTGAGAACCATCTGCAAAGCTGTCGGGAAGCGGTAATCTAACATTTACGTATCCTGGGTTGCGGTGAATCTTATTCTTTTTGGCACCGCAGAGGTGAATAATCAATAAGCAACAATATAACAAATACCGTAATTATTTTGAAGCTATCTACTTTGACCCGCCCCGTAAAAAAGAGTTTCCATCGCGCACGAAATGGGATCACCCTCCCGTTTTCTTCAGGCAAACGCCGGGTTGGGAAAATCAACCGTCACCCTGAGCCCACCGTCAGCAGAGGTACTCAGGCTCACGCTGCTGTTGTGCTGCTGCGCCACCGCTTTAACGATGGCCAGACCCAGCCCGCTCCCGTTCTGCACCTGATTCGGATCGCGGAAAAACCGGTCAAACACCCGTTCCCTCAACGCAACCGGAATACCCGGCCCGGCATCGGAGACGCTGAATTGAGTGGACGTCTCCGCCGAAAAGAGATCGACCGCCACCCGCCCGCCTTGCGGGCTGTATTTAATGGCATTTTCAATCACGTTATCGATAAGCGACATCAGACGTTCTCTGACACCGCTCACCCAGCTTTCTTCCAGAGCGTAGAATTCAAGCTCAATATTACGTTCCGCGGCGAGCGGTGCCAGCACCGCCATGCGCTCCTGGATGAGCGTCGTAAGCGGCACCGGCTCCATCGCCGTATCCACGCTTGCTTCGCTGTGCATCATCAGCAAAAGCTGATTAACCAGACGTGCCGCCCGGCTATTGCTGCGAATAATTCCCGCCAGCAGCGCCTGTTGATTATCACTGCTGACGTAGGCCTGCAACGCCTCCACATTGATTCGCATCGCAGCCAGCGGCGTGCGCAGTTCGTGAGCGGCATCGGCAATAAATACCCGCTCCCTTTCCGTGCTTTCTCGCACCCTGGCAAGGAACTGATTAGTCGCATTCACCATCTGGCTAAGCTCCCGGTGCGTTGGAACCGCCTTTAACGGAGAGAGATCTTCTGGCGCGCGTGAGGCAATTTCATTCACGACGTTGTTCCACGGGCGCATAGCGATGCGGATGGACAGCCATGCGGGAAACAGCAGAAAAGGAATACACACCAGCAGCGGCATGATGTAGTAGCCGCGCGAGTTGAGGTAGATAAAGAAATTCCACCCCGCAGCAGGCGTCACCAGCGTCACCTCCACGTCGGAATTCGCGGATTTTAGCGTGCGGCTGGTCCAGCTACGCCCGTCGCTGTGAATTCGCTCAATCTTCCCCAACCGGGTATTTTTCACGCCTATCGGTGCGCCAGCAGAGGCATACAGTATTGCGTTATGCTTGCGAATAATCATGGTGATGGAGAGTCCCGCATCGTCTCCTCCGCCGTAATCTTCCCGCAACGCCTGGCTGAACTGCTCCAGCACCTCGCTTCGTTCCTGCGTACGCCCTTCCATGTGTTCAACAAGGGTAAATATGGTTTTATATGTCTTATCGCCGGTCAGGATCGGGGGGCTACGCAAGTCATCCCACAGCATCCAGGTTAAAAAAAGACACCACAGCAGTGTCAGCAGAAGCATCTGAGCGACCATGATTCGCCGCACCAGCGTGGGCACCCGCAGGAAACGCCACAGGTTTCGCATCAATATGCTCCCTTCTGAATCGCAACGGTATCAATGACATACCCGACGCCCCGCACCGTTCGTACATAGCCGTCGCCAATTTTTCGACGCAGGTTCCCCATATGCACATCAAGCGCATTACTCATGTTTTCTTTCGCACCAAAGATCCTTTCTTCCAGAAAACGGCGCGTAAGCACGCGGTCAGCACGCAACATCAGGGTTTCAAGCAGCGCGTATTCGCTGGCCGTCAGCTCAATATGGCGGGAACTCACCGTGACGCGACGCGTCGGCACATGCAGGGATAATCCTCTGATTTCTACCGCCTCGTTTTGATAGCCATAACTGCGTCGCGCAAGCGCCCTCACCCGGGCCAGCAGCTCGGCGAGCACAAACGGTTTAACCAGATAGTCATCGGCACCGGCATCCAGCCCGCTCAGGCGATCCTGCAGCGTTCCTCGCGCCGTCAGGATAATAACGGGGATGCCTTTTAGCTGCTGACGCACGTACGCCATCAGGCTCATACCATCGCCATCCGGCAGCCCCAGGTCGAGCAGAATAAGTTCAGGCGCGCAGACAGCAAGTTGATGCAGCGCATCCTCTTTGCGGCGGACCCATATGACATCTAATCCTTGATCTGCAAGGGCAATACGCACGCCATTGCCGAGATCCAGGTCGTCTTCAATTAGTAATATTTTCACAAGGGCAACTTTATCAACCGTGAATGAAGAACGTCTTAAGAAAGAGACGGTAACAGGTAATTTAACAGTTTTGCATCATCGGCATCTGCTTCAGTCTTTCTTCATTTTGAGCTCATAAGAACCTTAGGGTGGACATTCAAACTGGGCGCTCTGGCGATTAACACCGCTTGTAACGTAATCATTTGAATCCAAAAGGACTTCTTTAATGAGACATATCGAACTGCGTCACTCGTTCCCCCTTTCGCTCCCGGGGCTCAGTCTGAAGAACATCGTGCCAGGCGCGCTGCTGGCATTACTGGCCACCCCGGTACTGGCCTCAGAACAACAGGGCAACGTGCTGACCTTAGGCGGAGGCGTGGATGTTGCGCCCCGCTATTCGGGTTCGGATAAAAACCGCGCCACCACGGCGGTGGTGGTGGATTACGCGATGTATAACGGATTCTTCGTCAGCACCACGCGAGGGATCGGTTACGGCAACAACATCGGCAACCTGGATTACAGCGCGGCGCTGAGCTATCGCGCGGGCCGTAAGGATCGAGACGTGGACAGCGATTCGATCAGCGGCGGCAGCGATTATTTGCGCGGTATGGGCGACATCAAAGGTTCGGCTCTGGTGGTGCCAGGGCTGGGGTACAAAGTCACCGACTGGCTGAATCTGCAATTACAGGCAGAGGTGCCGGTTTCGGAGCGAGACAACGGCGAAGCGCTGCATTTCGGCATTTCCAGCCCGCTCTTTACCTCACCGAACAACGCGGTGACGCTGTCGCTGACCGGTAGCTGGGGCAGCAGCAAGTACATGCAGACTTACTACGGGGTGAATGCATCCCAGTCCGCCGCATCCGGGTTTGCCCGATATGACGCTGGCGCCGGAATTTATGCCTGGTCAACGAATCTCGACTGGACGCACAAGCTCACCCAACGCTGGAGCGTGGTTGCTGGCGCAGGCGTTACGCAGCTGATGGGGGATGCAGCCGACAGCCCGATTGTTCAGCGAAAAACCTCGCCGACGGGAAGTTTGAAGGTTACGTACAGTTTCTGATTTATTTGGATGGAACGCCAAAATCCGCCCCGTGTTAGATGACGGGGCGGCACTTGATAGGGATAAGGAACGTATCGCGTCAGGTTGACAGGTCATGATTGCAGGCTGGCATGTGTACCAATACGCCATTCTGTTCCTGCGTGAGCGTCGGTTTTGAGCGAGGAGCAAACGTTGGCAATTATTCTGCTAGCCTAATAAAGGGTTAGTAAAAAATGGGATTTCAGTAAGCATTGGATTCTCATTCTGCCAAACGAAACTGAGGATTTTAATATGGGGCCTTATCGCACTTATCTAATCACTGGTGCAACAAAAGGGATAGGAAGAGCACTCAGTGACAAATTATCAGAACAGGGTCACCAGGTTGTGGGTATTGCCCGTAATGTTGATGCCAGCTTTCCGGGGGTTTTATATACGGCTGACCTGAGTAGCGCTGATGAGACTAACTTAATTTTATTAAAAATAGTCAAAAATCACGAAATTCACGGCATTGTAAATAATGTGGGTGTAGCCTTACCCCAACAACTTGGAGGCATTGATATTCAAACGTTCCTGCATGTCATGGATATAAACGTACGGGTGGCAGTTCAAATAACACAAGCACTCATCGGCAACATGAAGAGCAGAGGCTGGGGAAGAATAGTTAATGTATGTAGCCGTGCCATCTACGGTGCGATTGACAGAACAGCTTACTCAGCAGCAAAAAGTGCTCTGGTAGGTTGTACACGGACCTGGGCATTAGAGCTTGCTCAATTCGGGATCACCTCAAATGCGATTGCTCCTGGGCCAATAGAGACAGAGCTTTTTCATAAAACACGACCTGTTGGAAGTGAAGCAGAACAACGTATTTTATCGACAATCCCAATGGGCAGACTGGGTTCTCCTGCTGAAGTGGCTTCAGCAATAGCCTTTCTTTTATCACCAGAAGCGAGTTTTATTACTGGCGTAGTGCTGCCTGTTGATGGTGGAGGAAGCCTGGGAGGACGTTAGAAACATTCAGAAACTCTGTGGAAATAGATAACGCCTATCCAGGGCCGAAATTTGATATTGTCGCAGTTAGTAAGATATTTTTAACCTGTCTAATCCAATAAATACACTGATGCATTGAAGCGAGATCTATGAGTTTAAAGCCGCGTAAAATCGTTTTAATTCCCGGGTTTATGCTGAATGAAATGCTTTGGCATGAATTTGAAACATACCTCCCGTCAAACTGTATTGTTCATCATGCATCTGTAACTGAAGGACGAACCATTCATGATGTAGTGCAGCATTTGATTACTCTTCTGCCTGAGAAGTTTTCTTTGATAGGTTTTTCGATGGGAGGGTATATTGCCCGGCAACTGGCAGCAGAATTCCCTGAACGTGTAGAGTCCTTAGTGCTTATTGCCAGTTCCTTACGGGAAGATACGCCGTTAGAGGCTGAAGCAAAGCGGAAAAGCGTGCAGTCATTGTCCCCCACAACGTTTAAGGGGCTGAGCAGACATGCTATTGCCCGGTCACTCCACCCTCTAAACACATCAAATCAGGATATGATTTCAGCTATCCAGAAAATGGGATGCTCTCTGGGATTTGAAGCCTTCATCACGCAATCATCCTTATCCAGGCAAGGTATACCTTCTGCAACGATACGTTGTCCAACACTGGTTATCGCCAGTGAAGATGATGCCATCCGTTCGATGAAGGAGGCAGAAGAATTGGTCGAAGCCATACCTTATGCGTCGTTAAGAATCATTCTGGATTGCGGCCATATGATTCCGCTCGAACAGCCCAGGGAGTTGGCAAGAACTATTGTTGAATGGATCCCGGCTACGTAAATTATTGGGGGTTTATCCGGCAAATATCCTGACTTACTTCATCAGGGTATGTAGCGCAACAGCCCATATTTCACTCCTCCTGACCTGCTCCCCGTTGATTAGTACACCCCGATGTTAGTAATGTCTTCATAAGCCACATGAGGACATCCCCATGAAGAAGCGT